>NZ_JBFLVD010000026.1:0-71429 GCF_040750395.1 Scandinavium sp. UTDF21-P1B | reverse complement strand
CTTAAACGATCGGCATTAGGAAATTCCCGGCTTTTTACTGTGCAGCTGGCGCGAATTATTCAGCTTTCTTTTCGGGCTCAGCCGCTTTTTGTGGCTGCGCCTGAGTCGTTTCCAGCTGGAAGACTACGTCCACCTGATCGTCGAACTGAATCGTTGGCTGCTCGTAGGTTTCCTGCGCAGAATCCGCCGCCGGAGCTGCTGAAGCCTTCATCATCCGAACCATCGGGCTCGGCTGATAGTTGGACACGTGATAGCGCACGCTGTAAACCGGGCCGAGTTTCGCATTAAAGCCTTCGGCCAGCGCTTTAGCCTGATGCACGGCGTCATCAATCGCAGCTTTGCGGGCTTTGTCTTTATACTCTTCCGGTTGCGCAACGCCCAGTGAAACGGAACGAATTTCGTTCAGCCCCGCTTTCAGCGCGCCGTCCAGCAGCGAATTCAGCTTATCCAGCTGACGTAATGTCACTTCGACGGTACGCACCGCGCGGTAACCTTTCAGAATGCTTTTGCCATTCTGATAGTCGTAATCGGGCTGGGTACGCAGGTTCGCAGAACTGATGTCTTTCTTGGCAATACCGTTTTGCTCAAGGAAAGAGAGATACTGGGCTACGCGATCGTCGGCCTGTTTCTTTGCTGATGCAGCGTCTTTCGCCGCCACGTTCACTTCAATCGCGAGAGTTGCAATATCCGGCGCAGCGTCCACGCTTGCCGTTCCGGAGGTGACAATGTGCGGTCCATCCGGCAACTCATTTGCCTGTACCGACATCACACTGAATCCCACTAATGCCGCCAGGGCCATCACTTTAAACTTCACTGTCGTTCCTCCTTTTTACGTATTCACCCGAAACAGGGCGCATGCCTGCAAGCTTAGCTTCTGGGGACTAAATGTCCATAAGACAAGGCTTAGTTGAACAACGCGTGAACGTGTGAAATCCCCTCTTTCGCCAGTTGAAACGCAATAAACCACATCACCAGGCCGACCAGCAGGTTAATGATTCGCTGCGCCCGGGCGGTGCGCAATCGCGGTGCCAGCCACGCGGCAAGCAACGCCAGGCCGAAGAACCAGAGGAACGAAGCACTGACGGTGCCCAGCGCAAACCAGCGTTTTGGCTCCGCGCCCAGCTGGCCGCCAAGGCTGCCCAATACAACAAACGTATCCAGATAAACGTGAGGATTAAGCCAGGTCACTGCCAGCATGGTAACGATAATTTTCCATCGCCCTTGCTTCATAACTTCAGCTGTAGCGAGCTCAAGATTGCTGCCCATAGCGGTTTTCAGGGCACCAAAGCCATACCATAAGAGGAAAGCTACACCGCCCCAGGTGACAGCAGCCATCAGCCACGGCGACTGCATCAGCAGTGCGCTCCCGCCAAAAATGCCCGCGCAGATCAGCAGCAAATCGCTCAGCGCACAAAGAAACGCGATCATAATGTGATACTGGCGACGGATCCCCTGGTTCATCACAAAAGCATTTTGCGGGCCTAAGGGCAAAATCATGGCAGAACCAAGCGCAACCCCTTGAAAATAATAAGATAACATGATGATATTCTCGCTAACTGTCTGTCAATGGCGAACTATAGCGCGCATCCACCATTAGATAAAATGGATAATATTAATCATCCATTAGCTTCACTAATATCCACTCATTTTCAACGACTGCGAAGAATGCAAAAAAGAAAAAACCCGCCGGAGCGGGTTATGAAAAGGGATAAACGAAGCCGTTATGCAGCTTCGTCCTGCTCTTTCACACGTTTGAAATTCACGTCCATCTGCGGATACGGGAAGCTGATGCCGTTGGCATCGAAATCACGCTTCACGCGCTCCAGCACATCCCAGTAAACGTTTTGCAGATCGCTGCTTTTACTCCATACGCGAACCACAAAGTTGATTGAGGACGCGCCAAGCTCATTCAGACGCACTGTAAGCTCGCGATCTTTCAGGATACGCTCATCGGATTCGATAATGTTAGTCAGCAGCTGTTTGACCTGATCGATGTCAGAGTCATAGGCCACGCCAATAATAAACTCATTGCGGCGCACCGGCTCCCGGGAGAAATTAATGATGTTCCCGGCGATGATTTTGCCGTTGGGGACAACAACGATTTTGCCGTCTGCTGTACGCATCGTGGTGGAGAAGATCTGCACGTTAAGCACCGTTCCCGCTATGCCACCTAAATCAACATATTCACCGGCACGGAACGGGCGGAACATAACCAGCAGCACGCCAGCAGCAAGGTTAGAGAGCGAGCCCTGAAGTGCCAGACCAACGGCCAGACCGGCGGCACCAAGAACCGCAATGACCGACGCAGTCTGCACCCCGACGCGCCCCAGCGCCGCAATCAGCGTAAAGGCAATGATGGCATAGCGCAGCATCGCGGAGAGAAAATCGGCCACGGTGGCGTCAAGCTGACGTGCACGCATCACGCGGTTGACTGCATTTGACACCATACGGGCGATAATCATCCCGACAATAATAATGGCAATGGCGGCAACGATATTTACCGCATAGCTCAGCAATAGCGCCTGGTTTCGCACCAGCCACGATCCAGCATGATTAATACTGTCGACAACGTTCAAATCTTCCATCCGATCATCCTTATAGTTGCCCTTTTGGGAAATAAAACTCGCCACACCGGCAAGAAGTCAGTGGGATAAGGGTAAACAAGAATCGTCGTTAATGCCAAGCAGATCACAGAATTAAACACAATGACGGTACTGGAAAGGCAATAAAAAAGCCCGCTGTTAAGCGGGCTTTAGGCAGAAATGGCTGTCAAAAATTACAGAACGTCAACCGCGTTAAGTTCTTTGAAAGCCTGCTCCAGACGCACGATCATGGAGGACTGAGCCGCGCGCAGCCATACGCGTGGGTCATAGTATTTCTTGTTTGGCTGGTCTTCGCCTTTCGGGTTGCCCAGCTGGCCCTGCAGGTAAGCTTCGTTGGTTTTGTAGTAATTCAGGATACCTTCCCAGGTTGCCCACTGAGTATCGGTATCGATGTTCATTTTCACTACGCCGTAGCTTACGGAGTCTTTGATTTCCTGAGCAGAAGAACCGGAACCGCCGTGGAAGACGAAGTTCAGGCTATTGTGCGGCAGGTTGTGTTTCTTAGAAACGTATTCCTGAGAATCACGCAGGATGGTTGGGGTCAGAACCACGTTGCCTGGCTTGTACACGCCGTGTACGTTACCGAAGGAAGCAGCGATGGTGAAACGTGGGCTGATCGCATTCAGTTTGGTGTACGCGTAGTCAACATCTTCTGGCTGAGTGTACAGCGCGGAAGCGTCCATGTGGCTGTTGTCGACGCCGTCTTCTTCACCGCCGGTGCAACCCAGTTCGATTTCCAGAGTCATGCCCATTTTGGCCATGCGCGCCAGGTATTTGGAGCAGATTTCGATGTTTTCTTCCAGAGACTCTTCGGACAGGTCAATCATGTGGGAAGAGAACAGTGGCTTACCGGTTGCTGCGAAATGTTTTTCACCCGCGTCCAGCAGACCGTCGATCCACGGCAGCAGTTTCTTCGCGCAGTGGTCAGTGTGCAGGATAACCGGAACACCATAGTGCTCAGCCATCTGATGTACGTGGTGTGCACCAGAGATGGCACCCAGGATTGCTGCGCCCTGAGGAACGTCAGTTTTCACGCCTTTACCCGCGATGAACGCCGCGCCGCCGTTAGAGAACTGAACGATTACCGGAGATTTAACTTTCGCAGCAGTTTCCAGTACGGCGTTGATGGAGTCAGTACCCACACAGTTAACCGCTGGCAGAGCAAAGTTGTTTTCTTTAGCTACCTGGAAAACTTTCTGTACGTCGTCACCGGTGATGACGCCTGGTTTTACGAAATCAAAAATTTTAGACATGTTACGTAGTCCTGTATCTTCGGCCGAAAAAAAGTGCGTGCCTGTTAGCCCGCTGAAAATTGGGCAGGTTTCCCTGCCCCGAATGGCTTACTTCTTCGCGCGCTCTTCGAGCATTGCGACTGCTGGCAGCACTTTGCCTTCCACGAATTCGAGGAATGCGCCACCGCCAGTGGAGATGTAGGAGATCTTATCAGCGATACCGAACAGGTCGATAGCAGCCAGGGTGTCACCGCCGCCTGCGATGGAGAACGCTTCGCTGTCTGCAATAGCGTTAGCCACGATTTCGGTACCTTTACGGAAGTTCGGGAATTCGAATACGCCAACCGGACCGTTCCACAGAATAGTTTTGGCGTTTTTCAGGATTTCAGCCAGTTTCTGTGCAGACACGTCGCCCAGGTCCAGAATCTGCTCTTCATCTTTGATGTCGTTAACAGATTTCAGGGTTGCGGTTGCGGTTTCAGAGAACTCAGTTGCAACGCGAACGTCAGTTGGGACCGGAATATCGCAGGTGGTCAGCAGACGTTTTGCTTCATCAACCAGGTCCGCTTCGTACAGGGATTTACCTACGTTGTGGCCTTGTGCAGCAACGAAGGTGTTAGCGATGCCGCCGCCTACGATCAGCTGGTCAGCGATTTTAGACAGGGAATCCAGAACGGTCAGCTTAGTGGAAACTTTAGAACCACCCACGATAGCAACCATTGGGCGAGCCGGGTTGCCCAGCGCTTTACCCAGTGCTTCCAGCTCAGCGGCCAGCAGAGGACCTGCACAAGCTACGTCAGCAAATTTGCCGATACCGTGAGTCGATGCCTGCGCACGGTGTGCAGTACCGAATGCGTCCATAACGAACACGTCGCACAGCGCAGCGTATTTTTTGGACAGCGCTTCGTCGTCTTTCTTCTCGCCTTTGTTGAAGCGAACGTTTTCCAGAACCACCAGCTCACCGGCAGCCACTTCAACGCCGTCCAGGTAGTCTTTAACCAGGCGTACTGGAGCAGACAGTTTGTCTTTCAGATAGTTAACAACGGGCAGCAGAGAGAATTCTTCGTTGTATTCGCCTTCGGTCGGACGACCCAGGTGAGAAGTAACCATCACTTTCGCGCCCTGTTTCAGCGCCAGTTCGATGGTCGGCAGGGAAGCACGGATACGCGCGTCGCTGGTGACTTTACCGTCTTTTACCGGAACGTTCAGATCGGCACGGATGAAAACGCGTTTACCAGCCAGATCCAGATCGGTCATCTTAATTACAGACATGGTGAATCCTCTCATTGATTCTAAAGTTTTGCAGACGCTATCGCGCCTTACCTGAAACCTGTAGTGGCCATCGCTAACGTGGTGTCGAGCATTCGGTTAGCGAAACCCCATTCGTTATCACACCAGACCAGCGTTTTGATCAGATGCGCACCGCTGACCCGCGTCTGCGTGCCATCGACGATGGCACTGTGCGGGTCGTGGTTAAAATCTATTGAGACCAACGGTAATTCCGTATAGTCAACTATACCATGAAATGCCCCCTGTGCCGCTTTTTGCAGCAACAGGTTGACTTCACAGGCTTTTACCGGATTTCTCACGGTCACGCTGAGGTCGATTGCCGTTACGTTAATCGTCGGCACTCGCACCGCAATCGCTTCAAATCGGTCATTAAACTGCGGGAAAATTCGGGTGATGCCGGCGGCCAGTTTGGTATCCACCGGAATGATCGACTGGCTGGCCGCTCGGGTGCGCCGTAAATCAGGATGATAGGCGTCGATAACCTGCTGATCGTGCATCGCCGAGTGGATTGTCGTCACGGTGCCGGACTCAATGCCCCAGGCATCGTCTAACAGCTTAATGACCGGAATAATGCAGTTTGTCGTGCAGGATGCGTTGGAGACAATGCGGTGTTCGCGCTGCAGTTCCTGATGATTGACGCCGTACACGACGGTTGCGTCGAGATCGTTGCTGCCAGGATGTGAAAAGAGCACTTTCTTTGCGCCAGCGGCCAGATGGGCTTCCCCGTCCTCTCGCGTACCGTACACGCCAGTGCAGTCGAGCACCACGTCTACGCCCAGCTCGCGCCAGGGCAACGTCTCGATAGAAGACTCATGCAGCAGACGAATAGCGTCATCGCCGACGAACAGCTGCTCCCGTTCCTGGCGGACATCCCAGGCAAAGCGGCCATGGCTGGTGTCGTATTTCAACAAATGCGCGATGCCCGCAGCATCCGCCAGTTCGTTGATTGCCACCACGGTGATTTCCGCACGACGTCCGGATTCATATAAAGCGCGAACCACGTTACGTCCAATGCGACCGAAGCCATTAATCGCTACGCGTACGGTCATAGGTCTCCTGCAAGCCTCTCCTGAATTTGTGTGGCTGAAGCGTAGTCCAGCCTCATCAGGAAGGGAATGCCTGCTGTCGCAAACCGCGACTGATTGATTATTTGTCGAACATTCAATCGACTGAAACGCTTCAGCTAGAGTAATCGAAACGCGGAATAAAAGGAATGATTGTCCAGACGGAGAAGCTGGTTATCTGACGCACATCACATTTTTAATGGAATAATTTATGTGATTTTCACAGCGACCCGGAATAGCAGACGTAAAAAAGCCGGGCAAAACCCGGCCTGAACTGAGCGGCTCCCGTAGGCCTGCTAAGCGCTGCGCCAGCAGGCACTTCTGACGGATGGCGAGGTAAAGCAAAACGGCCACCAAAGGTGACCGTTGTAGGCCCGGCAAGCACAAGCGCCGCCGGGCATATTGACCATTACAGCAGTGCTTTCGCCTTCGCCACTACGTTCTCAACGGTGAAGCCAAACTCTTCGAACAGCTGCTCAGCTGGCGCAGACTCACCGAAGGTAGTCATACCAACGATAGCGCCATTCAGGCCCACATATTTGAACCAGTAGTCAGCGATTGCAGCTTCTACGGCAACGCGTGCAGAAACGGCTTTCGGCAGCACAGATTCACGGTATGCCGCGTCCTGCTTGTCAAACGCATCGGTAGACGGCATGGAGACCACGCGCGCCTTCACGCCTTCGGCAGAAAGCTGATCCCACGCGGCAACCGCCAGTTCGACTTCAGAGCCGGTCGCAATGAAGATAACCTGTGGCTGACCGTCGCAGTCTTTCAGCACGTAGCCACCGCGGGCGATGTCTGCCAATTGCTTCTCGGTGCGATCCTGCTGGGCCAGATTCTGACGGGACAGAATCAGCGCAGTCGGGCCGTCGTGGCGCTCAACGCCATATTTCCACGCCACCGCAGACTCAACCTGGTCACACGGACGCCAGGTGCTCATGTTCGGGGTCACGCGCAGGGAAGCAATCTGCTCAACCGGCTGGTGAGTCGGGCCGTCTTCGCCCAGACCGATGGAGTCGTGGGTATAAACCATCACCTGACGCTGCTTCATCAGCGCAGCCATACGCACGGCGTTACGCGCATATTCAACGAACATCAGGAAGGTAGAGGTGTACGGCAGGAAGCCACCGTGCAGGGAAATCCCGTTGGCGATGGCGGTCATACCGAATTCGCGCACGCCGTAGTGGATATAGTTACCCGCAGTGTCTTCATTGATCGCTTTAGAACCAGACCACAGGGTCAGGTTGGACGGCGCGAGGTCAGCGGAACCGCCGAGGAATTCCGGCAGCAGCGGGCCAAATGCTTCAATCGCATTCTGGGACGCTTTACGGCTGGCGATTTTAGACGGGTTCGCCTGTAGTTTCGCGATAAATTCGTTCGCTTTCGCGTCGAAGTCCGCCGGCATTTCGCCCTTCATGCGGCGGGTAAATTCTGCGGCTTCCTGCGGGAAGGCTTTCGCATAAGCAGCAAACTTCTCGTTCCAGGCCGCTTCTTTCGCCTGACCTGCTTCTTTCGCATCCCACTGGGCGTAGATTTCAGACGGGATTTCGAACGGAGCGTATTTCCAGCCCAGCTGTTCGCGGGTCAGTGCGATCTCTGCGTCGCCCAGCGGCGCGCCGTGAGAATCGTGGGTGCCTGCTTTGTTCGGGGAACCGAAGCCGATGATGGTTTTGCACATCAGCAGGGACGGTTTGTCCGTCACTTTACGCGCTTCTTCTACCGCACGCTTGATGGCGTTAGCGTCGTGGCCGTCAATGCCGCGCACAACGTGCCAGCCGTAGGCTTCGAAGCGTTTTGCTGTGTCATCGGTGAACCAGCCTTCAACGTGGCCGTCGATGGAGATGCCGTTGTCATCATAGAAAGCAACCAGCTTGCCCAGCTTCAGGGTACCCGCCAGGGAGCACACTTCGTGGGAGATGCCTTCCATCATGCAGCCGTCGCCCATAAAGGCGTAGGTGAAGTGGTCAACGATGTCGTGGCCCGGACGGTTGAACTGCGCGGCCATGGTTTTTTCCGCGATCGCCATGCCTACCGCGTTAGCAATGCCCTGGCCCAGCGGACCAGTAGTGGTTTCAACGCCTGCGGTGTAACCCACTTCCGGGTGACCCGGGGTTTTGGAGTGCAGCTGACGGAAGTTTTGCAGCTCGGAGATCGGCAGATCGTAGCCGGTGAGGTGCAGCAGGCTGTAGATCAGCATGGAGCCGTGGCCATTCGAGAGCACGAAGCGATCGCGGTCAGCCCAGGACGGGTTCTGCGGGTTGTGGTTCATGAAATCACGCCACAGGACTTCGGCAATGTCAGCCATACCCATTGGGGCACCCGGGTGGCCGGATTTGGCTTTCTGTACTGCGTCCATGCTCAGCGCACGAATAGCATTAGCAAGCTCTTTACGTGAGGACATTTTGACTCCAGATCGGACTGTTGAAGGCAACGCCAAAACGGCTTGACGACCGCGCGTTTTAGGCTACGCCGGAAAAAAGTGACAACAATGTAACCCAAGCGGCAGGCCATGTACATGGAGCATCCGCGCGGTGCCTGGGAAATCTCCGGATTGTGGCGGCGCGTTGCGCAATCCCCTCGCCGCCTTGTCATTATTTTCTTTATACTTTGGTAATATTCCGTGGCTTCGATTAACGGAATATTTAAGACTTTGGCGATTCATAATGATGGAAAATGAATGATGAAACTGCACTCGGTGGTACTGGCTCTTGGGATAGCGAGCGTTCTGACTGGCTGTCAAAACATGGATTCAAACGGCCTGATGAGTTCTGGCGCAGAGGCATTCCAGGCCTACACGCTCAGCGATGCGCAGGTGAAAACCCTGAGCGACCAGGCGTGTCAGGAAATGGACAGCAAAGCAACCATCGCGCCCTCCAGCAGCGAATACGCAAAGCGCCTGGCCAAAATTGCCGCCGCGCTGGGCGATAACATCAATGGTCAGCCGGTGAACTACAAGGTTTACGTCACCAAAGACGTCAACGCCTTCGCCATGGCCAACGGCTGTATCCGCGTCTACAGCGGGCTGATGGATCTGATGACCGATAACGAAGTGGAAGCGGTTATCGGCCACGAAATGGGCCACGTCGCACTTGGACACGTGAAGAAAGGGATGCAGGTTCAGCTCGGCACCAATGCCGTGCGCGTTGCCGCAGCGTCCGCGGGTGGCATTGTTGGCAGCCTGTCGCAGTCACAGTTGGGCGATCTTGGCGAAAAACTGGTGAACGCGCAGTTCTCCCAGCGTCAGGAATCCGAAGCGGACGACTACTCTTACGACCTGTTGCGCAAACGCGGGATCAGCCCGGCGGGTCTTGCCACCAGCTTTGAAAAACTGGCGAAGCTGGAAGCCGGTCGTCAAAGCTCAATGCTTGACGATCACCCGGCATCTGAAGAGCGCGCCCAGCATATCCGCGATCGCATGAAGGCGGACGGAATTAAGTAAACGGGCAGGAATGATCCAGGCCGGGCAAACACAAATGTGCCGCCCGGCACTGCCCGGCAAGCGCAGCGCCGCCGGGCAATTAACAGCTAATAAAGCGTTTTCTGCGGCGGCCCGGCAAACTTCAGCGCGCCAATCTGCCCCATCCGCACTTCCACAACCGACGGCCCCGGCATCGCCAGCGCTTCCGTCATTACGGCGTCAAAATCTTCTGCCCGCTCAACGCTCCACGCCTGTAAGCCAATGGCCTGCGCCAGATGGGTAAAGTCCGGCGTATGCAGCTCGTTATAATACTGACGCCCGCCGAAGTACTTATCCTGAATACCGCGCATCACACCATAACCGCCATCGTTCATCACCAGCAGCGTCACGTTGGCTTTCTCCTGCGCCAGCGTCGCCAGTTCGCCCAGGTTCAGGCTCAGGCCGCCATCGCCCACCAGCCCCACCACCTTACGCTGTGGATTCGCAATGGCGGTGCCAATCGCCATCGGCAGGCCCATGCCAATCGCCCCCGCGAGGGAATGAATATTCATCAACGGGCCGTTGGCGCGGAACAGGCGGCTGCCCCACAGGCTGCCGGACACGGTAATATCGCGCACCAGCAGGCCATTCGTCGGCAGCGCGTTTTCAATAGCATCATTGAGCTTCGCATAGGCGCCGCACTGCTCGCGCAGTCCCTGCTCTGCTTTCGTCACCGCATCCTGTACCTGCGTATCCCACGTGGAATTACCCCATTCGCGCCCCTGCGCTTTTTCAGCCAGCGCGCTCAGCAGCGCGGAACAGTCAGCGACCAGCGTGTTATCCATCAGATAATTACGGCTCGCCGCCGCCGGGTCGATATCAATCTGTATGCGCGGATGCGGCAGCTCCAGCGTCCAGGATCGCGTTTCGTTGCTGCGCAGGCGTGAACCCGCCACCAGAGTAAAATCACACCGGGCGATAAGCGCCTCAACCGACGGCGAATTATGGAACGCCCGCAGGCTGGCACGATGGCTGTCCGGCAGCACGCCTCGCGCATGGGTGCTGGAGATAACGGTCATGCCCGCATCCGCCAGTTTTTTCACTGCATCAGCGCTTCCGAGCGCTCCACCGCCCAGCCACAGCAGCGGCTGTTTCGCCTGCTTAAGCTGCGCCCACAGCGTATCGACAACCGTGGCATCAAGGGTTGAAACCGAAGACGCTTTTACCGGTGCTGTCACCAGCGACAGCGGAATTTTCGCCCCCTGAATATCAATCGGAATTTCCACAGAGACTGGCCCGCACGGCGGCGTCTGCGCTTCCTGAATCGCTTTATGCAGGATTGCTATCGCCTGGCTGGCATTGCTGATGCGGTACGCACGTTTTGAACTGGCCTTCAGGAAGGTCAGCTGGTCGCGGGTTTCGTGGATAAAACCGGTGTCGGCATCCAGCCAGGCTTTCTCCACCTGCCCGGTTAAATGCAGCAACGGCGTGCAGGCATTCATTGCCTCCACCAGCGCACCGACCGCATTCCCCGCCCCTGCGCCGGTGCTGGTCAGCGCCACGCCGAGGCCGGAAAAACGCCCGTGGGCATCGGCCATGGTAACGGAACCCGCCTCGCCGCGTGCAGGCACAAAGCGGATGTTGCCGCGCTGCCCTACAGCATCGGCAATCGGCAAATTGTGAATGGAGATGACGCCGTAGATGGCCCCAACCTGATACTGCTCCAGCGTTCTGGCGATGGCGTCGCCGACGGTTATCATTTCGCTCATTGCTCACCCTTTCTCAGTCGCACCAGTGGTTGACGCTGTTACCCGTCGCCAGATAAATGCTCTTTTGCTGCATCCAGGCTTTCAGCCCCTGAATGCCCTTTTCGCGGCCCAGGCCGCTCTCTTTAAAGCCCCCGAACGGGGTCGAAATCGCAAACACTTTGTAGGTGTTGATCCACACCGTGCCCGCTTCCAGCTGCTCGCTCAAACGCAGGGCACGCCCGGTATCGCGCGTCCAGATCCCTGCCGCCAGGCCGTATACCGAGTCGTTTGCTTCGCGGATGAGCGTCGCCTCATCGCTAAACGGCATCGCCACCAGCACCGGGCCGAAGATCTCCTCCTGGCAGACGCGCGCGCCGTTGGTGAGTCCTTCAATAATTGTGGGCAGGAAGAAGCTGCCGTTTGTCAGTTGCGGATCGGCAGGGATCTCTCCGCCGCACAGCACGCGGCCCCCTTCACGCTTCGCCAGCTCTACATAGTCCTGCACGCTCTGGCGATGCCTGACGTTAATCAGCGGTCCTACATGAGTGCCGTCAGTAAACGGATGACCGACGCGCAAGCCACGGGTTAACTCCAGCAGCCGCGCCATGAGCGGAGCGTAAATGCTCTCGTGGATAAACAGCCGCGAACCGGCAATGCACGCTTGCCCTGCCGAGCTAAAAATGCCGTAGCAGATGCCGCGCGCGGCCTGCTCGATGTCAGCATCTTCCAGTACGATGGTCGGGGATTTGCCGCCGAGCTCCAGCGATGCCGGGATCAGTTTCTCCGCCGCCACGTGCGCCAGATGACGTCCGGTGGTGGTGCCACCGGTAAAGGAGATTTTGCGCACCTTCGGGTGACGCGCCAGCGCATCACCAATCACCGAGCCTTTGCCCGGCAGCACGCTCAGCAACCCCGCTGGCAGCCCGGCCTGTTCAAAAATACGCGCCAGCTCCAGCGCCATCAGCGGCGTGGCTTCTGCGGGTTTGAGGAGCACCGCGTTACCGGCGGCAATGGCCGGAGCCACTTTTTGCATTTCGCTGGCGATCGGCGAGTTCCACGGCGTGATGGCCGCCACCACGCCGAGCGGCTCATAGCAGCTCAGGGTCAGCAGATCGGGCTGGCGCGGCGTCGGGAGTTCACCTTCCAGCAGCTCGCAGGCGGCAGCGAAGTAGCGTGCTGTTCCCGCTGCGCTCATCACAAGACCGCGTGCTTCCGCCAGCGGCTTGCCGTTATCGCGGCTCTGCATCCGCGCCAGTTCATCAACGCGGGATTCAATCAGATCCGCCACCTTATGCAGGATCTTCGCGCGAACGTGCGGCAGGCTGTTGCGCCAGGTGGGCTCGCGCCAGGCGCGCTCTCCGGCCTCAATCGCCTCCTGGAGATCGTCAAGGCTCGCGGCGTGCAGGGTGGCGTTAAGCGAACCGTCGGCGGGAAAAAGACTCTGCATCGGGTTGCCGCCGCCTTGTTGCCAGCGGCCACCAATAAATATCTTCAGCTCATCCATAGTGGCTCCTTAGCGTTGCGCCAGTTCACGGCAGGCACGTACCGCGCTGAGTGCCGCCAGGATGGAGGTTTTCGGATTGCTGGCAAGCGGCAGGCCGCTCAGCTCCAGGTGAAATTCGCCGAACACGCCTTCAGCGTGCAGCGTGTGGGTGTTGCGTTTTGTTGCCGGGTCGACCATCAGCTGTACGCGGGTGTCGTCCATCCCCACACCGCCGAGCGCCACGGTCGCCGCCACGTTGGCATTGGCCGGGAACAGACGTGCCGCCTCGCGGGCGCTACCTTCAAAGAAGATCTGTGCTTCGGATACAGCATCAAGATCGATAAGCTGCTCGGCGTAGCTGCCGCGCCAGCTGGCCGGGCTTTTGCGTGACTGATAGGTAACGCGCTCCAGCCCACCCTCTTTCGCCGCCGCCAGACCGTCGATACCCGCTACGGCCCCGGAGAGCAGCGTCAGCTTGCCGCCAGCGTTGAGCAGACGCGCTTCCAGTGCGCTGTCCGCCAGCGCGCCGGTGGAGATTGCGGCCAGATGCCAGCCGCGACGTAAAATGTCTTCGCCATACTGCGCCACCGCCTGCTGGCTGGCACATTCCAGCACCAGATCGGGCGTTTCCTCGCAGTCCAACGGCGAGGTCAGGGCCATCACCGCATCGCCAAACTGCTGGCGAATCGCAGCATGGTGCGGCTCACGCGCCACAATCCAGCCGATAGCAACGCCATCAGGCAGGCGCTCAATCACCGCCTGAGCCATCGCACCAAAACCAATGAGCATGATCGTTTTCATGATGCGTCCTTACAGATGGCGGCAGAAGCCGCCGGAAACGTCCAGCGCCGCACCGGTGGTAAACGAGGCCAGCGGCGAGGCGAGAAACAGCAGCGCCTGAGCGGGCTCCTGCGGTTTGCCAAGGCGCGCCATCGGGATGCCGCGCTTGCGGGCGATATCCGCCGTCCACTCCGGCCAGCTCTGATTTTTGTCCGCACGGTTCTCAAAGCGTCGCTGCCACTGCCCGGATTCCACCATGCCAAGCAAAATGGAATTCACGCGGATGCCCTTGCTCACCAGCTCTTTCGAGAGGGTCAGCGTCATATTCAGCAATGCCGCGCGGGCAGCGGAGGTGGCGATCATGTGCTCCTCCGGCTGCAACGCCAGCAATGAGTTCACGCAGGTGATGGAAGCGATATCGGACTGCTCCAGCTGCACCTGAAATGCCTGCACCGGGTTGATCACGCCGAACAGCTTCAGCTCGGCTTCATGCAGCCACGCCTCGCGCGGGGTGTCATTGAAGTGCGCCACGTAACCTTGTCCGGCGTTGTTGATCAGCATATCTACCGAGCCAAAGCGGGCTTTCACGGCCTCTGCAAACGCCTGCACTTCATCGGCTTTCAGCACGTCGCAGCGGTAAGAAAAAATCTCCCCGTCAGGGTATTCGTTTTGCAGCGCCGCATGTGCGCTGGCGAGCCGGTCCGGGTTGCGCCCGCAGAAGGCCACCTTTGCCCCTTCGCCCAGCAGCAGACGCAGGGTTTCAAAGCCAATGCCGGAAGAACCGCCGGTGACTACCGCTACGCGCCCATCAATTTGTGCATTCATCGCGCACCTCTTCGTTAATACGTAAAAGCTGTTGGTTGAAAAACGCGTCGTTATCGAGATAGCTGGCGTGCCCGGCCTGCGGGATGGCGATAAAGGGCATGCTATAGCGCAGCGCCAGTCCCTGAACCAGCTCAGGCTGGGTAATCGCATCCTGCTCGCCGCACCAGACTTCAAAACTGCCTGAATAGCGCTTCAGCCAGCCGTGAATATCGTCGTGGGCCAGCATCCACGCGGCAGCGAGGTAACCTTCAGGACGCAGCCTGCGCATGCCAGAAGCAACGGTGGCGATATCCTCCGCACGCGCGCCAGGGTGAAGCAGCTTCGCGGCGCGTGTTTGCGCCATGATTTCGCCGCCCAGCGCCATCTGCTGCTCGCGGCTGCGCCAGATCTGTTCACGCTGCTCCGGCGTGGCCTGCCCGTAGCCCTGCGCGGCATCTGCCAGAACCAGGTGCAGGACACGTTCCGGGAACTTCGCCGCAAAGGCGCTGGCAACCAGCGCTCCCAGAGAATGGCCCACCAGCACCACCTGCCAGGCGCCCGCGCGGTCAAGCATTGCCGCCAGCGCGTCGGCGTAATCACCGGCGTTTGCACGCTCCACCGCCAGCATCGGGCTTTCGCCATAACCGGGCATGTCCCACGCCAGCACGCGAAAACCCTTCAGCGCCATCTGCTTATGCCAGGAGGCCGCGCCCGAGCTGATACCGTGCAGCAGCATCAGCGGAATGCCGCTTCCCTGTTCACGAAAACCCGTCATCGTGCCCCCTTAGTTCCGCTTCACTTTCGACAGCGGATGATCGGCTGGATAGGTCGGGATTTCCGGCTTGTTGGTCCCCAGCATGACGCACATCAGCGCCTCTTCTTCACCGTGGTTAAACAGGCCGCGATAAATACCCGCAGGTACGGAGATCAGGTCACGCTCGCGCAGCACGGTTTCGGTATAGCTGTCGCCGTCCTGAATCATCAGCGTGATTTGCCCTTTGAGCATGAAGAACACCTCTTCCACGTCGTCATGCAGGTGCAGCGGCCCTTCACACTTCGACGGCAGCACCATGGTGGAGAAGGTAAAATGGTCCGCCTGAACGGTATTGCTATCGTTCGCCACGCCCGTTGCCCCGGTGCCGATATAGCGCATCTGTGCGCGACGGTATTTCGGGTCGAAATCGGCCTGGAACTTCAGCGCGTTCCAGTCATATTTGCGGCCTTCGAAGCGCGCAATGCGCGATTCGATCCACTCTTCCATGGTCAGGTGGTCAGGCTTGATACCTGATGTATGGGTTACGGTTGAATCAGTCATAACACTCTCCTCAGTAACGTCTCAGCAGCGGCAGTAACAGGACGCAGCCCACCGCCGCCATCACCGCCAGAAAAATCAGCCCGGAATCCATGCTGTGGGTGAAGGCGATTAGAGCGCCCATCACCGCTGGCGACAGCGCGCCCGCAAAGTTTCCCAGCCCGTTGAAAATACCGCCCGCCGTGGCGCTCACCCGTGGATGGGTGGCCTTTGCCAGCAGAGCGAAAATGTTGGGTGCGCCCGTGCCCCACATGAAGGTGCTGAAGCTCATCGCCGCGATGATGGTCAGCGGAGTAGTAAGGTGCATCACCGCAGCCAGCCCCACCGCCGCACCCGCCATTGAGATAAAGCAGGCTGCCGCGCGTTTATCGACCCTGTCCGAAAGCCATGCGCCAATCACTTCGCCCACCAACATGGCGATAAACGGCATCGACGACAGCCAGCCCGCGTGCTCCAGATGAATGCCTTTGCCTTTAATCAGGTAGCCCGGCAGCCAGCCGTTAATGCCCCACAGATAGGTAAGAAAGGCGATGTTAAAGATGCAGATGATCCAGAAGTGCGGGCTGACAAACAGCTCGCGTCGTGCCGCACGGCGCTCATCCTGTGACGCCTGTGAAGCACCGGGTTTCGCCTCCAGACGGATCCCACGCAGGCCGATGCGAACAAACAGCAGCACCGGCACGGTCAGCATCGCCATCACAAAGAAGGTGCTCTGCCAGCCGAAAGTATTCAGCAGCCAGAGGGAGAGCGGAAAACCAACCGCGGCACCGACCGGCGTTCCCAGCAGCCAGAGCATGGTGGCGCGGGCCTGCAGATGCTGCGGGAAGTTATGGCGCACGATAGCGAACGCCAGCGGGAACAGCGGCCCTTCCGCCACGCCAAGCAGAATGCGCAGCACGATCATCACCGTGTAGTTATGGGTAAAGCCCATCGCCACCATCAGCACACACCACACCGCCATCATCCCGGTGAGCAGGCGCAGCGGCGCAATTTTGTCGCCTAAACCGCTTAAAAAGACCGACGAAAAACCATAGCTCAGCAGGAAGGCACTCATCAGAATGCCGAGGCGCGTGGTGTCAAAATCAATCCCCATCGCCTGCTGGAAATGGCCGTCAGAAAACAGCGCCGCAATGCTGATTTTGTCGAAAAACGCCAGCAGTACGCAGGCCAGCAGCGACAGCGGAATGGCCCAGCGCACCGCCTTTTCGGGCGTGCGGGTGCCCTCACCGCTTGCCTCAACGGGCGCGGTGTTGGTCTCGAATGTGGTCATGTCTCCCCCTACGGGCGCGCGTTTTTTATCGCAGTGACATCAGTGAAAAAGTCGGGTCGGCGAGCGGCACGTCAAATAGATCCCGTCCGGCCGCCATCCAGCGCTTCGCCAGCTTGACGGTGCGCGCATCGTTAAATGCCACCAGCTGCGTCAGCCGCCCGTTCTCGTCCAGCGAGAAGAACAGCGACTCTTCACGCGCTATCGTTGTGCTCCCCGGCTGCGGAATGCCGAGGATCTGAATGTTGTGCTGGTATTGATCCGACCACAGCCACGGCGCATCGTCGTAGCCCGGCGCATCAGAGTTGAGCATCGCTTTCGCCGTCGCCACCGCCTGATTCTGGGCAAAGGCCCAGGACTGGATGCACAGGCCGTAATGGTGGTGCTGAGCCACATCGCCCGCAGCGAAGATAAACGGATCTGACGTGCGTCCTTGCGCATCCACCACGATCCCACGTTCGGTTTTTAGCCCGGCATCGCGCACCAATTCCAGATTGAGATCGACGCCGATCCCCACCACCACCGCATCGAAGGTTTCACGTTTGCCGTCGCAGTGAATAACCGGAAGTCCGCCGTCATCTTCCAGCTCCAGCACGCCGCAGCCGGTACGGATGTCCACGCCCTGCTCCCGATGGAGAGCCTCTAAGCGTTGAGAAACCTCGCCGCTGACCGAGCGCATGCACAACGCTGGCTGCTGCTCGAACAGCGTGACCGCCACGCCGCTTTTACGTGCCGAGGCGGCAATCTCCAGGCCAATCCAGCCGCCGCCGATAATGGCCAGCTTTTTACTTTCAGCCAGACGACCTTTCAGGCGCTGCGCATCCTGCCAGTGGCGTAAGGTATAGACCTGCGGGTGACGGGCCCACGCCTCACCCGGCAGGCGCGCCCGCCCTCCGGTGGCAATGAGAAGAGCGGTGTAATTCAGCTGCTCGCCGTTACTTAACCGTACCGTTTTCGCGCCGCGATCGATCTGTTCTGCTCGCAACGGTCGGAACCAGGTCAGGCTCAGCGCCTGCTGCGCCTCTTCAGAAAACAGCCGCGGCAGCTGCGCGTCTGGCTCCAGGAGTGAGGCTTTGGAGAGTGGCGGGCGCTCGTAGAAATCCCACGCCTCCTCCGCTACCACGCAAATCTCACCGTCGAAGCCCTCGTCGCGCAAGGTTTTCGCCGCCCAGCCGCCCGCCTGACCGCCACCGATAATCACCATGCGCGAGGTCATACCGCCTCCGGCTTTTTCTGCTGACGGCGGGTATCGTGGTCGATGCCGCCTTCCACTGCCCATTCGGTGAAGGAGACCAGAGAGTGTTCCAGTTCACGCGGCTGCCAGTTTTCGGTCAGGTAGTCGTCGTTGGTGTAGTACTCGAACGCGCCGCCGGTCGGGCTGTTAACGTACCAGAAGTACGCCGATGACACCGGATGACGGCCTGGCCCAATAAAGGTGCTCCAGGCGTTTTTATTCATCGCAATACCGCCGCCAATCACCTCGTGAATATCGCGCACGGTGAAGGCCACGTGGTTCAGGCCGCGCTTACGATTCGGCAGTTGCAGCAGAAACAGGTTGTGATGGCCGCCGCGCACGCCGCAGCGCAGGAACACGGCGCGGTTGATATAGCGGTCGGAAACCTGAAAGCCGAGCACCTCGCGGTAGAATTTTTCCACCGCCGCCAGCTCTTCCACGAAGAACACCACGTGGCCGACATTAATCGGCTGCGCGCGGTCGTAAACCGGGCTTGGGGTATCGATACGGCGGACATCGCCCCATTGATTGATGGGTTCGACGTTCATCTCCACGTCGCTTTGCTGGCTCACCTGCACGCGCAGCGTCATGCCGTTCGGGTCGAGGCACTCGAGCCCGTCGCCCACTTCACAAAAGCCGGGCTGTTGTTCAAGCTTCGGGCGTAGCGCATCCAGATCGGCCTGCGTGGCGACCGCCCAGGTCATACGTCGCAGCGTGTTGCCCGCTTCAAAAGCAGGGGGAAGATCGGGGCTGTCGATGGGGTTCAGCTCCACGCGCGCGCCGCTTAAGGTCGTAAAACGCTGGCCGCTGGCATCGCCCGTCAGGCCAAAATCACGCATAAATTTGGCGCAGTGCGTCAGGTCTTCAACGCCAAATTCCAGCTTTTCAATTCCGGTTACACTCATCGTTCGTTGCCTCTTCTGGCCCAAATTGGGCGTAAAACATGCCCGACGCAGCGAAGCGCCTGACGTTAACTTGCTGATTTAACTGGCCTGTGACAGATAACCTAAGAAGCCAGATATTTTATCCGCCGCCAGGCGGACGTCGTTTTGCAGGCGTTCGCGATCGGTTTGCGGGATCTCCTCCGACGGGACCAGGATGCTCACCACCGCCGCCACGCGATGGCTTCGGTCATACACCGGATAGACAATGGAGGAGATGCCCTGGCGGAAGAAGGATTCGCCGATCACATACCCGCGGGCTTTGTCCTGCTGGACCATCTGCCACAGGGCTTCGCGGTCGTGAAGCTGCCCTGGCATGTTGCCCGGCAGGCGCTCGTGCGGGAACAGCTGCTCAAAGTCAGCGCGGGAAATATCGGTCAACAGCATGCGGCCCAGCGAGGTGCAGTGCACCGGTAAACGGGTGCCAATGCTGACCTGATTGATACGCGAACCGGCGGCGCTAACGCGGGCGATATAAATAATGTCGCGTCCGTCGCGGATCGCCAGATGGCTGCTGCACTGGCTGACGTCGCGCAGCTGTTCGATCACCGGCTGGCCGACCTGCGCCACATCCAGCGAGGCGATGTACTCAAAGCCAAGGCGCAGCACGTTCATGCCTAGCGAGAAGGTATTGGTGCGCGTATTGCGCTCCAGAAAGCCCATATATTCCAGCGTCTGTACCACCCGGTAGGCGGTGGCCTTCGGCATATCCACCAGCCGGTGCAGCTCGGCAAAGGTCAGTTCGCGATGCTGCTCGCCGAAGGCCAAAAGCAGCTGTAAACCGCGCTCCAGCCCCGGCACCAGGTACTTCACTTCCTGATCGTTTGCCATAATCGCTTCACCCGTTAGTTAAAGACAAAACCGCCGTTGACCGGAATCAGCTGCCCGGTGATAAACCGCGACAGATCGCTTAACAGCCAGACCACGCTGCCGGTGACGTCCTCCGGTTGCTGGGCCCCCGTTAATGCGCGCCCGTTTTCGTAAAGCTGATGGCGCTCGGCCGGAACATATTCCGTCGCCTCGACGCGGGTTAACCCCGGCGCAATGGCGTTGATACGAATGCGTTTTTCGCCCAGCTCGCGCGCCATCGAACGCGTCATGGCAATCACGGCACCTTTACTGGCCACGTAGGCCATAAGGCGCGGTGCGCCCCACAGCGCGGTATCGGAAGCTACGTTCACGATCCCTGCCCCTTCGCGCAGCAGCGGAACAGCGGCGCGGGTCACAAGCCAGGTACCTTTGACGTTCACGCTCATCACGCGGTCCCACAGACCGGGATCGTAATCGAGCATATTTTTGCCGCCCACGCCGGTCGCCATCGCCGCGTTGTTCACCAACCCGTCAATCTGGCCTCGCTCGCCAATCGTGCTGAACACCTGCTCAATGGACTGAGGATCGGCCAGATCGATAACGTGAGATTCGATCGTAAAACCTTGTGCACGCAGGCCGTGTGCGCGCTCAGCCAGTTCCCCCTGAAGGATGTCGCACATCACCACCGCCGCTCCCTGCTCCGCGCAGGCTCTGGCAAAGTGATAGCCCAGCCCGCGCGCGGCGCCGGTGACGACAATGCGCTTTCCGCTCAGCAGCCCATTCATCAGGCGGCTCCCTGCTGTTCTTCACGCGCGGACAGCTGATCTTTCGCCGCTTTTTGCATCATGCGGCGCAGGCGTGAAAGGCCGACGTCGTGCTGGTAGAGGTACTCATGTTCGCGGGCATCGGGCGCCAGGCTTTCCAGCACCACGCGATCCTGCTCCAGCACTTCCCAGTGCAGCTTTTCCAGACGGTTGCGGTACATAAAGCGCCACATATCGCGCTGCCAGCCCTGCACGCGGCGGATACGCCAGAAGAAGACGCGGCAGTTGTCGTTATCTTCCGGCACCACCATGCCGACGATAAAGAAGTGGCCGCCCGGCCCGAAACGCTTCTTATAAGGAATGGAGAGGCGCATCCAGTACGCGCCGCTGTTGCCCAGCTCCACCCAGTCGAAGTTGACGCCGCTCTGCCCTTTTTTCTCAAAGATGAAGCCGGTTTTGGTGGGCTGCAGCACCATGTCGGCCTTGCGATCTCCTTCCGCCATCGAGTGCGAAGAGGAGTGCAAATAGGTGCCGTGCATCGGGTCCATCACGTTTTCCAGCGCGTACTGGTAATTACATTTCCACGCGGCGGTGCAGAGGAAGTTGCTGAAATTGTCGGTGTCGGCGAGTTCATCCGGGAAGCTCAGTTCGTCCGGCTGTTGGTCAGCGGTAACGCCGAACCACAGGAAGATGGCCCCGTGCGCCTCCTGCACGTTGTAGCTACGCACGCACTGCTGGCCGACCAGCGGGCATTTGTCCACCGCAGGCACATCTTTCACCTCGCCGTTACCCGCCACTTCCACGCCGTGATACCAGCAGGCGATGCGGTCGCCGAGGTTCCAGCCCATCGACAGGCGTGCGCCACGGTGCGGGCAGCGGTCTTCCAGCGCCTGCACCTGACCATCTTTATTGCGCCAGACCACAATCTGCTCGCCCAGGCGGGTAATGCCCACAGGAGCAGACTGCACTTCCCAACTGGCCAGCACCGGATACCAGAGGCCGCGCAGTCCTTTATCGAGATAATTTTGTACGGTAGTCGTCATCGCGTTGTCCTCAGTACCCGTTAACCTGTAAGAATGCCTGGAAGCTGGCCTCGCTCCACGGCTCGCCCTGCTGATCGTGCATGCGCACCGCGTTCAGCCCGTTTACCAGCTCCGGTAATGCTTCGGCGCCCTGTTCAAAGAGGTCTTCCAGCGTAGCGATGAGGCTCACTTCCCAGTTTTCCGGCGCGCGGCTGCGTGTTTGCCAGATCAGATTCTGGTAAGCACCCGGCTTATGGATAGCGCCATTGCCGCCCTCGGCCGGCGGGGTAAACTGGCGGCTTTCCGGCAGCGCCGGGTTGAAGTTCAGGGTATCGCTCATGCCACGGTCTCCTCGACAAAGGTAATCTGGATTTGGTTTTCAAATACCCGAACCGGGTAGCGGTTGAGGTTGCGGCCGCCGGGGCCGTGCAGGCACTGGCCCGTTTTGACGTCGAACACCGCTTCATGCAGCG
Organism: Scandinavium sp. UTDF21-P1B; assembly: GCF_040750395.1. Classification (NCBI taxonomy): domain Bacteria; kingdom Pseudomonadati; phylum Pseudomonadota; class Gammaproteobacteria; order Enterobacterales; family Enterobacteriaceae; genus Scandinavium; species Scandinavium sp. UTDF21-P1B. Next base: position 49,205 of record NZ_JBFLVD010000026.1, on the reverse strand, counting down.
GGCATTCCACTTTGCCGTCTTCCACGAAGCCCTGGCTCAGTAGCGCATAGGCGTGCGGGCATACGTCTTCCAGCGCGTAATATTCACCGTCAATCAAATAAACGCCGATCTCTTTACCTTCGACGTTGCCGCTAAAAGGGAAATCTTCCTGTACTTGCTCTGCGTCACATACGCCTATCCAGCTCATCGCGATCCTCCAGGCTCTTGTTTCATATATGAAACTCTGTTTCTTATTTAATACGGTCAATATAAAAGCGATGAACCTTTCGTCAAGCGCCAATGTGACAAAGTTGTTAACCGATCAGCAATTAATTAACTAAGTGTGCAAAGGATCACGAAAAAATGCAGAGATATGAAATTTTCATTTTTCAGGCGTGAATGAATACGTTTTTTTGATGTCCTTTGAATTTAATAAATAGATATTGACTTCTTTTCTTTTTGTTCCTTAAAAATAAAGGAAAAGGCAGCCATGAAGTTTCACCTGTGAAACAGCATTTATTTTTATTTTTTATAATCAATAAGTTTCACAGGTGAATCATTTTAGCTGCGTGACAATCACTGTGATAAAAATATAACCAGATAAAATCTTAAGGTGGGCATGATGACGGCAAGATGGCAAGGCACGATAGCACTGTTATTGCTCATTATTATTTCTTACATCGACCGGGTAAATATCTCTGTGATGATTTTAAACCCGGATTTTGCTGAACATTTTCAGCTAAATGAAAACAGAATGTTACAGGGAATGCTCATGACCTGCTTTCTTCTGGGTTATGGTTTCTCCGCCTTATTATTAACGCCGGTTATCGAAAGCAAGCTGCATTATCGGCAGGGATTATTAAGCAGCATTGCGATTTGGGCCCTCGTTTGCGCTATTTCACCTCTGCTCGGCTCGCTGATGGGAATGCTCGTCGCGCGCGTGATTCTGGGCATTGCCGAGGGGCCGCTCTTCTCGCTGAAAACGCGCTTTATCAGCGATAACTTCAACGCGGAGGAAATCGGCAAACCCAATGCGGTTACCGCGCTCGGCGTCTCTCTCGGCCTGGCGGTAGGCTTTCCGCTGGTCACCTGGCTGATGGCGCATTTCGGTTGGGCGGGGTCATTTTATGCGCTGGCGGCGATGAATCTGCTGCTGGGTGGCGGACTTATCTGGCGCTTTCTGCCTGCGCCGCACCTCGTCACGAAGAGCAAAAAACCGGGTTTGGTGCAGACGTTCACGCTTGCCTGGCAAACGCCGCTGCTGGGCTGGATCCTGCTGGTTGAAATCGCCACCCTGAGCTATCTGTGGGGCAGCAGCGCGTGGCTGCCCGCGTGGCTTCGCGATGAACACCACTTCTCGCTGCATGCGACGGGAATGCTGGCGGCTATTCCCTTTCTGCTAAGCCTGGGTTCCAAGTTTCTGGGTGGCGTGCTGCTCGACAAAATGCGCCCGGAACAGGCACCAATGCTGTTTGTGATGGGCGGCCTGCTGACGGCGCTGTCCGTGATTGCGCTGATGCTGAGCCATCAGGCTGCGTGGCTGGCGCTGTTTATGCTTTCCGCTAACGTCTTCTGGGGGCTACAGGGTGCCGCCATTCCTGCCGTGCTCCAGCATCACGCCGCGCGGGAGGCGGTCGGTAGCGCCTATGGGATCATCAATGGAATCGGGAATATCTGCGCCGCGTTTATTCCGCTGCTGATGGGCGTGGTGATGAAATCGGTGGGATCGGTCAGCTCCGGCTTTTCGGTGCTGGTTGTGTCGCAGGTTGTGACCCTGGTGGCCGGAGGAATGTTGCTGCTGCGCATGCGTCGCGCAGCAGCCATCAGCGCGTAAGGCTTATTCGCCTTTCTTCGCCGCCTGGATATAAAGCATTTCCAGCGCCAGCGTTGCTGCTGCCAGCGCGGTGATCTCAGACTGATCGTACGCCGGGGCCACTTCGACCACGTCCATACCGACGATGTTCAGATCTTTGAGGCCGCGCACCAGCTTGATGGCGCGATCGGACGTCAGGCCGCCAATGACCGGCGTACCGGTGCCTGGTGCAAACGCCGGATCCAGACAGTCGATATCAAAAGTCAGATACACCGGCATATCGCCAACAATCTGCTTAACCTGAGCGATGATATCGTCCACGCCGCGATCGTTTACCTGACCCGCATCCAGCACGGTGAAGCCGTTGTCTTTGTCGAACTCGGTACGAATGCCGATTTGCACAGAGTGGTTCGGATCGATCAGGCCTTCCTTCGGCGCGGTAAAGAACATGGTGCCGTGGTCAAATTCACAGCCGTTCGCGTAGGTGTCGGTGTGCGCATCGAAATGCACCAGCGCCATTTTGCCGAAGTGTTTGGCGTGAGCGCGCAGCAGCGGCAGCGTCACGAAGTGGTCACCGCCGAAAGAGAGCATGCGCTTGCCGGCCGCCAGCAGTTTTTCTGCATGCGCCTGCAATTTTTCACTCATTTCACGGGCATCGCCAAACGCATAAACCAGATCGCCGCAGTCCACGACTTTCAGGCGCTCGCGCATGTCAAAGTCCCACGGGAAGCGATTGTGTTCCCACGCGAGGTTAGTGGACACCTGGCGAATCGCCGCCGGGCCGTGGCGGCCACCGGCACGACCGGAGGTGGCTGCATCAAACGGCACGCCGGTGATGACCCACTCAGCGTCGCTGTCGTATGGCTGGAAGTTGAGCGGCAGACGCAGGAAACCAAACGCGTTCGATACCAGAGAGTTGTCGTACTGATGACCCAAAGTGCTCATAAAAATGACCTCGTATACCGTCGGGTGTTTATGACAGATGAAAAAAAATCCCTTCCGCGTCGTTAGGCCCGACGAGGAAGGGATCGATTCGTGTGTACTGCTTGTTAAGGCGATTATCGCCAAAATTCTGACCGGGTCAAGCGCCCGGGGTTACTCGTCTTCCAGATAAGTGTAACCGTACAGACCCGCTTCAAACTCTTCGAGGAACTGCTGCTGCAGCGCGTCGTCCAGGCCGGTCTGTTTCACCTGATCGCGGAACTGAGTGAGCAGCGTTTTCGGATCCAGCTGCACGTATTCCAGCATGTCCGCCACGGTGTCGCCTTCGTCGGAAAGCTCCACTTCCACGCTGCCGTCAGGGAAGACAAACACGTCCACCGCTTCGGTATCGCCGAACAGGTTGTGCATGTTACCGAGGATTTCCTGGTAAGCACCAACCATAAAGAAGCCCAGCATTGGCGGGTTCTCCGGGTCGTATTCCGGCATTGGCATGGTAGTGGCAATGCCGTCACCGTCGATGTAGTGATCGATTGCACCATCGGAATCACAGGTGATGTCCAGCAGCACCGCGCGGCGCTCCGGCACCTGATTCAGGCCCTCAAGCGGCAGTACCGGGAACAGCTGGTCGATCCCCCACGCGTCCGGCATTGACTGGAACAGCGAGAAGTTGACGTACATTTTGTCCGCCATGCGCTCCTGCAGTTCATCAATGATTGGGCGATGGGCGCGATTGCTTGGGTCGAGCTGTTTCTGCACCTCATGGCACATCCCCAAATAGAGCTGCTCAGCCCAGGCACGCTGCTGCAGGCTGTAGGCCCCGGAAGAGTAGCCGATATGGACATCGTGCAGATCCATCTGGCTGTCGTGCAGCCACTCACGCAGCGAACGACGCCCGCCCGGCTCATGAAGCTCCTGCCAGGTTTCCCACATATTTTGCAGCGTTCGCGGCGCATCTTCAGCTGGCGCAGACGGCGTGGTGTATTCGTTACGCTCAACGCCGATGATGTTAGACACCAGCACGGTATGGTGCGCGGTAACGGCACGACCAGATTCCGTGATCACCGTAGGATGCGGCAGGCCGTTTTCTTCACAGGCATCGCCAATCGCCCAGATGATGTTATTAGCGTATTCATTGAGGCCGTAGTTCACCGAACAGTCAGACTGCGAACGAGTGCCTTCATAATCGACGCCCAGGCCACCGCCTACGTCAAAGCACTGAATGTTCACGCCAAGCTTATGCAGCTCGACGTAGAAACGGGCAGACTCACGCACGCCGGTGGCGATATCGCGAATGTTCGCCATCTGTGAACCGAGATGGAAATGCAGCAGCTGAATGCTGTCCAGACGATTGTGCTTACGCAGGATCTCCACCAGCTGCAGCACCTGGGTTGCCGCCAGGCCGAATTTGGATTTTTCACCGCCGGAGGACTGCCATTTCCCCGAGCCCTGTGAAGCCAGACGAGCACGTACGCCAAGGCGTGGCACCACGTTCAGACGTTCAGCTTCTTCGAGCACGATAGCAACTTCGGACATCTTCTCGATAACCAGATAGACCTTGTGGCCCATCTTCTCGCCGATCAGCGCCAGGCGAATATATTCGCGGTCTTTGTAGCCGTTGCAGACGATCACGCTGCGGGTCATGCCGGCATGCGCCAGCACCGCCATCAGCTCGGCTTTCGAACCGGCTTCAAGGCCCAGCGGTTCGCCAGAGTGGATCAGGGATTCAATCACGCGGCGGTGCTGGTTCACCTTGATCGGGTAAACGAGGAAGTAGTCGCCTTTATAGCCGTAGGATTCCCGCGCGCGCTTGAAGGCGGCGTTAATGGAACGCAGACGGTGTTGCAGGATCTGCGGGAAGCAGAACAATGCAGGCAGCCGCTGTCCTTGCGCTTCACGAGCTTTCACCAGCTTAGCGAGATCCACGCGGGCTTCGGGTACGTCGGGATCCGGGCACACGCTGATATGACCCAGCTCGTTCACGTCGTAATAATTATTGCCCCACCAGGCAATGTTGTAAGTACGCAGCATCTTGCTGGCTTCCTGAGAGCTCATTGCCACCTCCTGCATGGAACGTAGTACACCCTGTTCGCCGGCTGACGAAAGGGGAAATAAAGACATGTCGTCAGACATAGCGAACCTCAAATGTTGGCAAAAGTGTAAAACAGTTGACTACTATCGCAATGTTACTCAGCGATAACAACCCATAAACAGCCGTGTGCTTCAGCAGAGTATGCTGAACGCCCGCCTGTGCGACCGGTTTCTTGTTCATATCATTGTAAAACATAGACCCGGGGTTTGAAGGACCACCGGAGAAACCACGAGAAAACCCCTGTGCAACAGGAGCGCCCTTGTCCAGTATCAGAGTGCCTGACCGGCCCTTGAATCCTGAGATAAGCCCGAATGAGGATAACTTCGGCAGGTTTTATGCGAAGAGAGTGAAGCTGCTGGGGATAAATGCACGCCGGAACGGCATGACTGAATCTGCAAAAAACGATGGTTCATTATGTCGTATCACCTCCACACCAACCCACCGGGGCCAGCGACAAGCCAAAGCCAAACTTTCCGTGTAAAAAAACACTGCTTAACCCGGCTGGAAGTGGCGACACGAAGGCAGGCATCGTGCGCTTTTTTGGTATGAGCCGCGCGCGGCGTTTTATACCGGGAACCCGGATAAAAAGCAAAATATTAATGCGCACGCTTCCACCGCTGTCAGGAAAAATTGCCAGCCTCCCGGGCACGCAGATGCGACACATCTCAAAAAAAACTGGCAATCGGGCGAAACTCTGACCTAAAATAGCCATCCAGATGTTAATCCATCTATACTGATTAACACCCAGACTGTTTGTGTGATTATCGGCAAGTTCTGGTTTAAAAGTCTGTCAGAACATCCAGTTACAACAGTTTGAGCTAACCGAATTCTTTCCAGGTGAAATAAAACATGGCAAAACACCTCTTTACGTCCGAGTCCGTATCTGAAGGGCATCCAGACAAAATTGCTGACCAAATCTCCGACGCCGTACTTGACGCTATCCTCGAGCAGGATCCGAAAGCGCGCGTAGCCTGTGAAACTTACGTCAAAACCGGCATGGTTTTAGTGGGCGGTGAAATCACCACCAGCGCGTGGGTGGATATCGAAGAGATCACCCGTAACACGGTGCGCGAAATTGGCTATGTGCATTCCGATATGGGCTTTGACGCCAACTCCTGCGCGGTACTGAGCGCAATCGGGAAACAGTCTCCGGACATCAACCAGGGCGTTGACCGTGCCGATCCGCTGGAGCAGGGCGCGGGCGACCAGGGCCTGATGTTTGGCTATGCCACTAACGAAACCGACGTGCTGATGCCAGCGCCAGTCACCTACGCACACCGTCTGGTGCAGCGTCAGGCTGAAGTGCGTAAAAACGGCACTCTGCCGTGGCTGCGTCCGGATGCAAAAAGCCAGGTGACCTTCCAGTATGACGACGGCAAAATCGTCGGCATCGATGCCGTGGTGCTCTCCACTCAGCACGCCGAAGATATCGATCAGAAATCCCTGCAGGAAGCAGTGATGGAAGAGATCATCAAGCCCGTTCTGCCAACCGAATGGCTGAACAGCGCCACCAAATTCTTCATCAACCCAACCGGCCGTTTCGTTATCGGTGGCCCAATGGGCGACTGCGGTCTGACCGGACGTAAGATCATCGTGGATACTTACGGCGGCATGGCTCGTCACGGCGGCGGTGCGTTCTCCGGTAAAGATCCGTCTAAAGTTGACCGTTCTGCGGCGTACGCGGCACGCTATGTTGCGAAAAACATCGTTGCGGCAGGCCTGGCCGATCGCTGTGAAATTCAGGTTTCCTACGCAATCGGCGTGGCAGAACCGACGTCCATCATGGTTGAAACCTTCGGCACCGAAAAAGTCCCGGCCGAGCAGCTGACCCTGCTGGTGCGTGAATTCTTCGACCTGCGTCCGTACGGCCTGATTCAGATGCTGGATCTGCTGCACCCAATCTACAAAGAAACCGCAGCCTACGGTCACTTTGGTCGTGAACATTTCCCTTGGGAAAAAACCGACAAAGCCGCCCTGCTGCGTGAGGCCGCGGGTCTGAAATAAGCCCTGCCGCTTTCTGCTTCAAAGGCCAGCCTCGCGCTGGCCTTTTGCTTTTCTGCTACGCTAAAAACCCATCATTCGCCCCGCAAACCCCCTTCACGCCAATCTGTCTGAATTCTTCCAATGAAAGCGCTTACACTAATGCTGCAAGGACATTTTTGAGACTTTTTACTTTGCAAGAACCCAATTGTTGTGATGTTACAGCAAGTTTCGGGTAAGTCTCAAAAATGCAATTTATCTGTGCGCATATTCAATTATATCTATTTGATAAATAACATCTTATTAAGATTACATAACCTGACATTTGTGTAACCGATTACACCATTGTGATTTATCTCACATCTTTTCACGCCCTCCTAACCTACCCTTTACATTGATAAAACTGATAACCCATTTGGAGGGCATAATGCCTGTCAATAAAAAACAGGGGTATTCCAACAAGGCGATTACGTTCTTTGTTTGCTTCCTCGCAGCCCTGGCGGGATTGCTGTTCGGCCTTGATATTGGCGTGATTGCGGGCGCACTGCCCTTCATCGCCCATGAATTCCAGATTGACTCACACACCCAGGAATGGGTAGTCAGCTCGATGATGTTCGGTGCCGCGGTGGGTGCCGTCGGCAGCGGCTGGCTTTCTTATCGTCTTGGCCGTAAAAAAAGCCTGATGATCGGCGCGATCCTGTTCGTGGCGGGCTCGCTTTGCTCCGCCGCCGCGCCGAACGTAGAAGTGCTGCTGGTATCCCGCGTACTGCTGGGCCTGGCGGTCGGTGTTGCCTCCTACACCGCGCCGCTGTACCTGTCTGAAATCGCGCCAGAGAAAATTCGCGGCAGCATGATTTCGATGTACCAGCTGATGATCACTATCGGGATCCTCGCGGCCTACCTTTCCGATACCGCTTTTAGCTACAGCGGCGCATGGCGCTGGATGCTCGGCGTAATTATCATCCCTGCCGTTCTGCTGCTGATTGGCGTCTTCTTCCTGCCGGACAGCCCACGCTGGTACGCTGCTAAACGCCGGTTTAATGATGCCGAACGCGTACTGCAACGCCTGCGTGACACCAGCGCCGAAGCAAAAAATGAGCTCGAAGAGATCCGTGAAAGCCTGAAGGTGAAGCAGTCCGGCTGGGCGCTGTTTAAAGAGAACAGCAACTTCCGCCGCGCGGTGTTCCTCGGCGTGCTGTTACAGGTAATGCAACAGTTCACCGGTATGAACGTCATCATGTACTACGCGCCGAAAATCTTCGAGCTGGCAGGCTACGCCAACACCACTGAACAAATGTGGGGCACGGTGATCGTCGGCCTGACTAACGTGCTGGCAACCTTTATCGCGATTGGCCTTGTGGACCGCTGGGGACGTAAACCGACGCTGGTGCTCGGCTTCCTGGTCATGGCCGTCGGCATGGGCGTACTCGGCACCATGATGCATAACGGCATCCACACGCCTGGCGCGCAGTACTTCGCCGTCGCCATGCTGCTGATGTTTATCGTGGGCTTCGCGATGAGCGCCGGTCCGCTGATTTGGGTCCTGTGCTCTGAGATCCAGCCGCTGAAAGGACGCGATTTCGGTATCACCTGTTCGACCGCCACCAACTGGATTGCCAACATGATCGTCGGTGCGACCTTCCTGACCATGCTGAACTCGCTCGGCAACGCCAATACCTTCTGGGTTTACGGCGGCCTGAACCTGTTCTTCATCGTGCTGACGCTGTGGCTGGTACCGGAAACCAAACACGTGTCGCTGGAACATATCGAACGTAACCTGATGAAAGGCCGTCCACTGCGCGAGATTGGCGCGCATAATTAAGTTTCAGTTGCTGTAGGTGCCGGGTGGCGCTGCGCTAACCCGGCCTACAGACCCACATTTGTAGGCCCGGCAAGCGCAGCACCGCCGGGCGATACCGCCTCTTGCACTCCCCCGTCCATCGTTTTATTCTCAGGCTCCATGAAAACCCCTCGCCTTCCCATCGCCATTCAGCAAGCCGTTATGCGCAGCCTGCGGGAAAAACTCGCTCAGGCTAACCTGAAGCTTGGCCGCGACTACCCGGAACCCAAACTGACCTGGCAACAGCGCGGTACCTCAGCGGGCACGGCCTGGCTGGAAAACTACGAAATTCGCCTCAACCCCGTACTGCTGATGGAAAACCAGCAGGCGTTTATCGACGAAGTGGTGCCGCACGAACTGGCGCATCTGCTGGTCTGGAAGCGCTTTGGCCGCGTAGCACCCCACGGCAAAGAATGGAAGTGGATGATGGAGAGCGTACTCGGCGTTCCCGCCCGCCGGACACATCAGTTTGAGCTGGCGTCCGTTCGCAAAAATACCTTCCCCTACCGCTGCGGCTGCCAGCAGCACCAGCTCACCGTACGGCGCCATAATCGCGTCCTGCGCGGTGAGGCCGTTTATCGTTGCGTACACTGCGGCGATCCGCTGGTGGCGGAAAAGTAACCTTCGGAAATAACAGGAAGTTTTCTGATCTGACTGATTGCATCTGACAATAGCATTCGCTACGTTGCGGGCTCGTTTTGAGACGGAGTTCGTGATGTCCCGTAAATCAGTTCTGGCGCTGGCATTTTTGGCCGCTGCTTTTTCAGGCCAGGCCATGGCCGAAGGTATCAACAGTTTTTCCCAGGCAAAAACCGCTGGCGTAAAGGTCAATTCTGACGTGCCCGGCGATTTCTATTGCGGCTGCAAAATCAGCTGGCACGGCAAGAAAGGCGTTATCGATCTGGAATCGTGCGGCTATAAAGTGCGTAAAAATGAAACCCGCGCCAGCCGCGTCGAATGGGAGCACGTGATGCCCGCCTGGCAGTTTGGTCACTTATTGCAGTGCTGGCAGGACGGCGGACGTAAAAACTGCGCCAAAGATCCTGTCTATCGCAAAATCGAAAGCGATATGCACAACCTGCAGCCCGCCGTCGGTGAAGTAAACGGCGACCGCAACAACTTCATGTACAGCCAGTGGAACGGCGGTGAGGGCCAGTACGGTCAGTGCACCATGAAGATTGATTTTAAGAACAAGCTCGCAGAACCACCGCCACGCGCCCGTGGCAGTATTGCCCGTACCTGGTTCTATATGCGCGACCAGTACAAGCTTCCGCTTTCCCGCCAGCAGACTCAGCTTTTCACCGTGTGGAACAAGCAGTATCCGGTCACGGCGTGGGAGTGCACGCGCGATGAGCGCATCGCCAGAATCCAGGGTAATCATAACCCTTACGTCCAGCAGGCTTGCCAGGCGCAAAAGAGCTACCCTACACTAGCGTCAATTGTTAACTGATATCCGGAAACCCTGAGACTATGCGCATTCCCCGCATCTGGCACCCTGAACCCATTATCGCTGGCAGTCAGATAACCCTGAGCGAAGAGGCCGCTAACCACGTAGGCCGCGTGCTGCGCATGAGCGCGGGCCAGGCTATTCAGCTGTTTGACGGCAGCAACCAGGTTTTTGAGGCTGAAATTTTACAGGCCGACAAAAAGAGCGTGCGGGTCAGCGTGCTGAGCGGCGAGACCGACGATCGTGAATCTCCGCTGCACATTCATCTCGGGCAGGTCATGTCCAGGGGTGAAAAGATGGAATTCACCATCCAGAAGTCAATTGAGCTCGGTGTAAGCCTCATTACGCCACTCTTTTCCGAGCGCTGCGGCGTTAAACTGGATGCTGAACGTCTGAACAAGAAGCTCGCGCAGTGGCAAAAAATCGCCATTGCCGCCTGTGAACAATCCGGGCGAAATGTGATCCCGGAGATCCGCCCGGCGATGGATCTGGAAGCCTGGTGCGCCGAGGAAGAGAGGGGACTAAAGCTCAATCTTCACCCACGTGCCAGCGCCAGCATTAATACGCTGCCGCAGCCCGTTGAGCGTGTACGTTTGCTCATTGGCCCGGAAGGCGGGTTATCGGCGGATGAAATTGCCATGACCGCCCGCTATGCGTTCACGGATATTCTTTTAGGACCCCGCGTTCTGCGTACTGAGACTACTGCGCTCACCGCCATCACCGCGCTTCAGGTGCGTTTTGGTGACCTGGGCTAAACTTCGCGTTACAGGAGAAGAGTAATGATCAAGCTCGGCATCGTGATGGACCCCATTGCGAAGATCAATATCAAGAAAGATTCCAGCTTCGCTATGCTGCTGGAAGCGCAGCGTCGTGGTTACGAGATTCATTATATGGAGATGAACGATCTCTATCTGATCAACGGCGAAGCGCGGGCGCAGACGCGCCTGCTGAGCGTCGAGCAGAACTACGACGGCTGGTACAGCTTCAACGGCGAGCAGGATATTGCGCTTGCCGACCTCGACGTCATCCTGATGCGCAAAGATCCGCCGTTCGACACCGAATTCATCTATGCGACCTATATCCTTGAGCGCGCAGAAGAGAAAGGCACGCTTATCGTCAACAAGCCCCAGAGCCTGCGCGACTGTAACGAAAAGCTGTTTACCGCCTGGTTTGCTGATCTGACGCCGGAAACGCTGGTCACCCGCAGCAAAGCCCAGTTGAAAGCCTTCTGGCAGCAGCACGGTGACATCATTATGAAACCGCTGGACGGCATGGGCGGCGCCTCTATCTTCCGCGTAAAGCAGGATGACCCCAACATTGGCGTTATCGCTGAAACCCTGACCGAGCTCGGCACCCGCTACTGCATGGCGCAGAACTATCTGCCCGCCATCAAGGACGGTGATAAGCGCGTACTGGTGGTGGACGGTGAACCGGTTCCTTATTGCCTGGCGCGTATTCCGCAGGGCGGAGAAACTCGCGGTAACCTGTCCGCCGGTGGCCGCGGTGAACCTCGTCCGCTGACCGAAAGCGACTGGGAAATTGCCCGTCGTGTCGGGCCAACGCTTAAGGTGAAGGGCCTGATTTTTGTTGGCCTTGATATCATCGGCAATCGCCTGACCGAGATTAACGTCACCAGCCCTACCTGCATTCGCGAAATCGAAGCCGAATTCCCTGTCTCCATCACCGGCATGCTGATGGACGCTATCGAAAAGCGTCTCGGTAAGTAATCGCCACCGGGCGGGAGGGATCCCGCCTTCTCTCGACAGCGCCAAGCTTTCCCCGCATACTGGCCCTTGTTGCTTTTTAAACCAGGAAACAGAACCTCTGACAATGAATTTACAGCACCACTTTCTTATTGCCATGCCTGCTCTCCAGGACCCGATGTTTCGCCGCTCCGTTGTCTATATTTGTGAATACAATGACGACGGCGCAATGGGGATCATCATCAACAAACCGATGGAAAATCTGAAGGTTGAAGGGATTCTGGAAAAGCTGAAAATCGCCCCGGAAGCGCGCGATCCGGACATTCGACTCAACAAGCCCGTGATGATGGGCGGCCCGCTGGCAGAAGATCGTGGCTTCATCCTGCACACGCCGCCTTCGGCATTTTCATCAAGCATCCGAATTTCTGACAATACCGTGATCACCACCTCCCGCGACGTGCTTGAAACGCTCGGCACCGCTGAACAGCCGGCAGACGTGCTGGTGGCTCTGGGCTACTCCTCCTGGGAGAAGGGCCAGCTTGAACAGGAAATTCTCGATAACGCCTGGCTGACCGCCCCGGCCGACCTCAATATTTTGTTCAAAACACCGATTGCCGACCGCTGGCGCGATGCTGCCCGCCTGATTGGTATTGATATCCAGACCATGCCTGGCGTTGCGGGGCATGCATAATGAGCGGTACGCTGATCGGTTTTGACTTTGGTACGCGCAGCATTGGCGTTGCCGTCGGGCAGCGCGTTACCGGTACGGCGCGTCCGTTGGGCGCGTTGAAGGCACAGGATGGCACGCCAGACTGGAGCGCCATAGAGAAATTACTCAAAGAGTGGCAACCTGAAGCGGTGGTGGTCGGTTTACCGCTGAATATGGACGGCACCGAGCAGCCACTGACCTCGCGCGCACGTAATTTCGCCAATAAAATTCATGGTCGGTTTGGCGTGAAAATCATCCTTCACGACGAGCGACTGAGCACGGTAGAAGCCCGGGCAGGTTTGTTTGAGCACGGCGGCTATCGGGCGCTGAACAAAGGAAAAGTGGACTCCGCCTCAGCGGTCGTGATTCTGGAGAGCTTTTTCGAGCAGGGATTTTGAACAATCCCTCTCTCTTGCAGGAGAGGGACTTCAGGCAACCTCAGTGACGCAGATTCTCGTTCGCCCAGCTTACTGCCTGAGTTCTGTTTTTGACGCTTAATTTGCGGAAAACATTGTACAGGTGGGTTCTTACCGTATTCTCACTAATAAACAACGCGCGCGCGATATCCATATTGGTTGCACCGTGACGCAACTCATTAAGAATTTCACACTCACGTTCCGTTAGGGGAACATTATCTGAATCGCTGGATGTGTGAACCGTAGCATACATTGCAGGGTGCATCACGCTCAATTCAGCCGTCTGCTCGCCGTGAAGCACAGCTTTGACGCCCTCAATTAAGCGCGATTCATCATCGTCATGGCGAAATACCCCATACAACGCTGGCCATTTTGCCATTTCGTACAGCTCATACTTTTGTGCGCTATTAATAATAAGCAAACGTGGGCTCTTGACCTGCGTTTGAATAATATCCCGCCAGATCCCGTTCAATTTTTTATTGGAGACCGCAATATCAAACAGCACGACAGTACCGCGCGGTAAACGCTGTACCAGAGGCTTATTAATATTGTGCACAACGACAAAAACGGAAAGCAGATCGGACAGATAGCTCGCAAAAGCATTCGCCTGAATGGATGGATGAGTGATAAGAAGGAGCTGTTGAGATTTGCCTACACTCTCTGATACATCAAGCATTTAAAAACTCTCCATAGTTGAGACTCACCATCATGGTGATTAAATGGGTCAAAAAGACACAAGCAACGTGATCAATATATAAAATTTTAACTTACTAACCGAAACACTGTTTCATGAGAAAAATCCTATTTCTCATTAACAGAATAGAACGAATGCCTGATAAGTGTCAAAAGATTATCACCTTTTTTTCCATGCCATAACAATACAATGTCATGCAGGACGCGGACTTGCTTTACATATCTTCCAAAAAGGTCGTTTTTACCGCACCAGGCGTAATACAGTATCATGAGAGTGTAAAAAGATAATTGCATTAGCCCGACTTAATATCAACATCAATATAACATTAATGATAGTTAAGTATTAATTCCGCTAACACCTCTGTTTAATTTTCCCAAACATTCTCAGTAAAGATGAATTATTCCGCAAATATTCAGCTGTTTTTTGCCAATAGCGAGACCGGGCTCACAAATTTGAGCCCGTTCGTTAGCAACTTATTTACGAAGTAAAGTCAGAAACGCGGATAATAGATGAAACCCCGAACTTTCTTTCCGCGCCATTTCAGGGAAAAATGCGCTAAAGCCGTCCAGCCGCCTGACGCTGCTGATAGCTTTGAGTGAACGTTAACATACCCACCTGCTGCCCGGTTTGCATCACGCCTGGCAGCTGATGCGTTTTTCCTTCACGAATGAGGCTTCCCACCGCCGGTGTGTTGACCAGCAGTTCATACAGCGCCACCCGACCGCCTTGTTTATCGGGCAACAGCTTCTGCGCCAGCACGGCATTAAGGCTTCCGGCAAGCTGACTGCGAACCTGCTCCTTTTCTCCGGCAGGGAAGACGTCCACCAGCCTTTCAATGGCCTGAGCTGCGCCTCGCGTATGGAGCGTCGACAATACCAGATGGCCGGTTTCCGCCGCCGTTAGCGCCAGGCGGATGGTTTCGGTGTCGCGCAGCTCACCGAGCAGAATAACGTCAGGATCCTGACGTAACGCGACCCGAAGGGCTGCCGGGAATGACGCACAGTGAACGCCGACTTCGCGCTGATGAATCAGGCAACGCTCGCTGTGATGAACAAATTCAACCGGATCTTCCAGCGTCAGGATATGCCCATCACGCTGGTGATTAAGGTGATTCACCATTGCGGCAAGCGTCGTCGACTTACCGCTGCCGGTGGCCCCGGTCACCAGAATGAGCCCGCTCTCCTCATTCAGCAATTCACTGATGGCGGGTGGCACGCCGAGTTCTGACAGCTGCGGGCTGCGTTCCGGCAGCAGGCGCAGCACAAGCGTAATGCCTTCCGCATGGTGAAACACGCTGGCACGCAGGCGAGCGCCATCCTCCATCTGCACAGCAAAGTCACACTGGTTTTCCGTTTGCCACTGCCGCTGTGCAGCCTGGCTGAGCCACTGGTGCAACAGCGTTTGCGGCACCGGCCCTGTAAACGGGGCAGGCTCAAGGCTGCCTCGTCGTCGCCAGCGCACCGTGCCGTCGTTGCACAGGTGTAGATCCGAGACGTTATGCTTTACACTAAGGGCCACAATTTCCTGCATATCCATATCATCATCCTGAAAATGAACGACATTGCGCATAACCTGGCACAGGTCAGGGACAAAATCTCAGCCGCTGTCGCCCTTTGCGGCCGTGCTCCAGAAGAAGTGACGTTGCTTGCAGTGAGCAAAACCAAACCTGCGAGCGCCATCGAAGAAGCCATCAAAGCGGGTCAGCGCGCCTTTGGCGAAAACTACGTTCAGGAAGGGGTCGAAAAGATCCGCTATTTTCAGGAGGCGGGGCAAAACGACCTGCAGTGGCATTTTATTGGCCCATTACAGTCGAATAAGAGCCGTCTGGTGGCAGAGCACTTCGACTGGTGTCATACCGTCGATCGCCTGAAAATTGCCAGCCGACTGAGCGAACAGCGCCCTGCTCATCTGCCGCCGCTGAACGTGCTGATTCAGGTCAACATCAGCGATGAGACAAGCAAATCAGGAATTGCGCCGGAAGAAGTGGGCGCGCTGGCGCAAGCCGTAGCCGCCTTACCCGGCCTCTGCCTGCGCGGCCTGATGGCCATTCCTGCGCCTGAGTCAGAATATGTAAGGCAGTTTGCGGTCGCCCAACAAATGGCGGTAGCATTTGCCCGGCTGAAAACACACTATCCGACCGTGGACACGCTCTCTCTGGGCATGTCGGACGATATGGAAGCCGCCATTGCGGCGGGTAGCACAATGGTGCGCATCGGTACCGCCATTTTTGGCGCGCGCAATTACACACAACAATAAATAAGGAAAACTGAGGAACGCCATGAAGACGTTGACTTTCCTGCTTTCGACGGTGATTGAGCTTTACACCATGGTGATGCTGCTTCGCGTCTGGATGCAGTGGGCCCGCTGTGATTTTTACAACCCGTTTTCGCAGTTCGTGGTGAAAGCCACTCAGCCGATTGTCGGACCGCTGCGCCGCGTGATTCCCGCGATGGGGCCGCTCGATAGCTCCTCTCTGCTGGTCGCTTTTGTCCTTTGCGTGCTGAAGGCCATCGTGCTGTTTATGGTCATCACCTTCCAGCCGATTATCTGGATTGCTGCGGTGCTGATCCTCGTGAAAACCATCGGTCTGCTGATTTTCTGGGTGCTGATGCTGATGGCCATCATGAGCTGGGTCAGCCGTGGCCGCAGCCCGGTTGAGTTTGTATTAATGCAGCTCGCCGACCCGCTGCTGCGCCCAATCCGCAGCATGCTGCCTTCCATGGGCGGCATTGATTTCTCACCGATGATCCTCGTTCTGCTGCTGTACGTGGCGAATATGGGTATCACCGAACTTCTGCAGGCGACCGGGAATATGCTGCTGCCGGGGCTGTGGATGGCGCTATGAGTGCTGTTGAACAGCGCGAAAACGGGCTGGTTTTACGGCTGTACATTCAGCCTAAAGCCAGCCGTGACAGCATTGTGGGCGAACATGGCGACGAACTTAAAGTCGCCATCACTGCCCCGCCGGTGGACGGTCAGGCCAATGCCCACTTAGTAAAATTTCTCGCCAAACAGTTTCGCGTGGCGAAAAGTCAGGTGATAATTGAGAAAGGCGAACTTGGCCGTCACAAGCAGGTAAAAATCATTCAACCGCAACACATCCCTTCGGGCGTTGAAGCGCTCCTCACGCAGGACATCCCATGCAAAAAGTAGTTCTGGCGACCGGTAACGCCGGTAAAGTGCGCGAGCTCGCGTCGCTGCTAAACGATTTTGGTCTCGACGTGGTCGCTCAGACCGAGCTGAACGTGGAGTCCGTTGAAGAGACGGGCCTGACGTTTATTGAGAACGCGATTCTGAAAGCGCGCCATGCCGCGAAAGTCACCGGTTTACCGGCGATTGCGGATGACTCTGGCCTGGCTGTTGACGTACTGGGCGGCGCCCCGGGCATCTATTCCGCACGTTATTCCGGCGAGGATGCAACAGACCAGCAGAATCTGGAGAAACTTCTTCATACGCTGAAAGACGTACCCGACGATAAACGCCAGGCCCAGTTCCACTGCGTGCTGGTGTATATGCGTCATGCAGATGACCCAACGCCGCTGGTGTGCCACGGCAGCTGGCCGGGCGTGATTACCCGCGCAGCCGCGGGCAACGGTGGCTTCGGCTACGATCCGATTTTCTTTGTTCCTGATGCCGGTAAAACGGCGGCAGAGCTTAGCCGTGAAGAAAAAATTGCCGTCTCCCACCGTGGGCAGGCGCTGAAACTGTTACTGGAAGCCTTGCGTTAATGTCCGTACTCCCGCCGCTCAGCCTTTACATTCACATTCCCTGGTGCGTGCAGAAATGCCCGTACTGCGATTTCAATTCGCACGCGCTGAAGGGCGAAGTGCCGCACGACGATTACGTGCAGCATTTGCTTGCCGATCTGGATGCCGACGTGCCGTACGCGCAGGGACGAGATGTCAAAACGATATTTATCGGCGGCGGTACGCCGAGCCTGATTTCAGGCCCGGCAATGCAAACCTTACTCAATGGAGTGCGTGCCCGGCTGAACCTGGCGGCGGACGCTGAAATCACCATGGAAGCGAACCCTGGCACGGTCGAAGCCGATCGTTTCGTGGACTATCAGCGCGCAAGCGTGAACCGTATTTCGATTGGCGTCCAAAGCTTCAGCGAGCCGAAGCTCAAGCGCCTGGGCCGTATTCATGACGCTGGCGAAGCGAAGCGCGCCGCACATCTGGCCACCAGTTTGAATCTGCGCAGCTTCAACCTCGATTTAATGCACGGTCTGCCGGACCAGTCGCTGGAAGAGGCGCTGGACGATTTGCGCCAGGCGATCGAGCTTAACCCGCCGCATCTGTCGTGGTATCAGCTCACCATTGAGCCCAACACGCTGTTCGGCTCGCGTCCGCCGAAGCTGCCGGACGACGACGCACTGTGGGATATCTTTGAGCAGGGCCATAAACTGCTGAGCGCTGCGGGCTATCAGCAGTATGAAACCTCGGCCTATGCAAAACCGGGCTATCAGTGTCAGCACAACCTGAACTACTGGCGCTTTGGCGATTACCTCGGCATCGGCTGCGGCGCGCACGGCAAAATCACCTTCCCGGACGGGCGCATTCTGCGCACGGCTAAAACCCGCCACCCGCGCGGATTTATGGAAGGTCGATATCTTGAACGCCAGCACGATGTGGAAGCAGCGGATAAACCGTTCGAGTTCTTCATGAACCGCTTCCGCCTGCTGGAAGCCGCGCCTCGCGCTGAGTTCGCCGCGTTTACCGGTCTTTCTGAATCAGTCATACGCCCGCAGCTCGACGAAGCGCTGGCGCAAAATTATCTCACCGAGAGTGAAACGCACTGGCAGATTACGGAACACGGCAAGCTGTTCCTCAACTCTCTTCTTGAGCTGTTCCTCGCCGAATAAAGTCTGGAAGCACGCTTCCAGTTTTCCGCCCCCATTCTGACGGCTTTGATTTTTGCTGGCAGGATTGGGGGATGGAAAATCATAAATATCTCCGTAGCCATCAAACATCAGAAGAAAACCGTTTGTGGTATTTGTTGAGGGCGAAACGCTTTTACGGATACAAGTTCAAACGGCAAATGCCTGTTGGCCCTTACATTGCAGATTTTGCCTGCTTTCGTGGAAGGTTGATCGTTGAACTGGATGGCGGTCAGCATGCTGATGATGCAGGGAATGATGCTAAAAGAACGGCATATTTAAGTGCCCGTGGTTGGCGGGTTCTTCGATTCTGGAACAATGAATTCCGGATGAATGAGGAGGCCGTTTTGATGAGTATTCTCGAACATCTCACTTCTGAGACGCCCTCTCCCTGACCCTCTCCCAAAGGGAGAGGGAACTGTTTGGAACCGGATTTAGTTTTCTTCCTGATCCCCTTTAGAGGAGAGAGGGGATTGTTCGGTGTCGGATTTGGTTTTCACCCTCTCCCTACCCCTCTACCAAAGGGAAAGGGAACTGTACGGGGCCAGATTTAGTTTTCTCCCTCTCCCTTTGGGAGAGGGGCTGGCACAAACGTCTTACTTCAACGATCCCACCAGCGCTTTACGGCTTTCTTCCAGTGACACCACCCGGCTGCACACGTCTTTGCCGAATTTCTGGAAATCAGCTTCCTGGTTTTTCCATTCGTCCTGAACCGCGGACTGCAGGCCGCCCATGCTGCCTAAGATCCCCTGAAGCGGATTACCGCCACCTTTTGTCACCGCTTTAGCGCCCATTTCATTGATGCTGTCCTGCAGCAGGCCACCCATGGCCTGATTCACCAGTTGCTGGCCGTCGGCGCGCACCTGATCGATGCCTTTGTAGTGGAACGTCAGGCCATCAGTTCGATGTTCGATGATGCGGTTCATCTGCTCTTTCAGTTGCGCATCCAGCTTGGTCAGACGACCATGCATGTTGCTGCTGGCGCCCACCTGTTCGGTGATGATCTTATCCAGCGCGGCACGGCTTTTATCTACGCGGGAGCGGGCACCTTCGTCAATCCACGGTAGCGCGTTGCGCAGGTCGGACTGGTAATCTTTCGCCTGTTCGCGCTGGGCTGCGCTCAGGGTGTACTGCTTGCCGTTAAACATCACGTTGCCATCCGGTGTAATCACCAGATTGCCGTTCTCCCCTTTCACCTGCACGGTTTGCGGGCTGAGGATCACGTCATCCTTCGGGGTCACGCTGCACTGATAATCTGCCTGAGCGGCAAAGGCGGTGACGGTAAGGGCCGCTGCCAGCAGCGTTTTGCGCATCATAGAAACTCCTGTAAAGACAAAACGGGCCAGCGATTGCTGGCCCCTTATGGTTGTTTAGTCCCACCAAACGTCGAAAAGTTCGCTGGTGCGTACCTCTTCGAGTTTTTTGGCTTCCAGCCATTTACGCACGATAGCCTGATGCTCTTCGGTGCATTTGCCCGTCTCTTGCAGGCACACCAGCCCTTCCCATGCCAGATAGCCGCTGCCGTCAAAGGCCAGCTTGTTTGGCTCAATTACTTCGTCAATGAACTGATCGACGGTTTTGTCAATCTGCTCAACGTCAGTGCCTTCCGGGAAACGCCACGCGATGGAAAAGCCCACTTCCTGGAATTCGTCGATGTGCATTTTCTTACGCAGACGACGGCTACGGTTCTTCGCCATTATTTCACCCTCTCGAACATTAAGTCCCATACGCCGTGACCAAGACGATGGCCACGCTGTTCAAATTTGGTTACCGGACGTGATTCCGGACGCGGTACGTAGTCGTTGCTTTCGGAGAGATTTTTATACCCGTCGAGCGACGACATCACTTCCAGCATGTGCTCCGCATAGGCTTCCCAGTCGGTCGCCATATGGAAGACGCCGCCGAGCTTCAGTTTGCTTTTTACCAGCTCCGCAAAAGGTGCCTGAACGATACGGCGTTTATTATGACGTGCTTTATGCCATGGGTCAGGGAAAAAGAGCTGAACCATGGTTAAAGAATTGTCAGGAATCATTTTGTGCAGCACTTCGACCGCGTCATGACACATCACGCGCAGGTTATCCACGCCCTCTTCGTGGGCCGAAGCCAGGCAGGCACCAACGCCCGGCGAGTGCACTTCAATACCTAAGAAGTTCTGCTCAGGTTTCGCCTTTGCCATGGTGACAAGCGAAGCGCCCATGCCAAAGCCTATCTCCAGCGTGGTTGGCGCATCGCGGCCAAACAGCTCGACGAAATCGACAGGTGCTTCGCTGAACTCAACGCCCATCACCGGCCAATAGTTGTCCAGCGCGTGCTGCTGCCCTTTGGTCAGACGGCCCTGACGGCGGACAAAGCTACGAATACGGCGCAGCGGGCGACCGTTTTCATCAAATTCCGGTGAAATGACGTCGTTGTTCATAAAAAATCTGTCTACCTGGTGAGTGTTCGGGAAACGGGCATTATCCAAACTCAGACGAAGTATGCAAGCCTGGGAAAGATCCGGTTTACAGCCCGGTGTCGCTGTGCTGCAATCTGCGTCCCTGATACAGTGAATCGGTAGCCATGCAAGCCTCACAATTTTCAGCCCAGGTGCTGGACTGGTACGACAAATACGGGCGTAAAACCCTCCCCTGGCAAACAGAGAAAACGCCGTACAAAGTATGGCTCTCCGAGGTGATGTTGCAACAAACGCAGGTTGCTACCGTCATCCCTTATTTTGAGCGCTTTATGGCGCGCTTTCCGACCGTCACCGATCTCGCCAATGCACCGCTTGATGAAGTGCTGCACCTGTGGACCGGCCTTGGCTACTACGCCCGCGCCCGCAATCTGCATAAAGCGGCGCAGCAGGTCGCTACGCTGCACAACGGTAAATTTCCGGAAACGTTTGACGAAGTAGCCGATTTGCCCGGCGTCGGGCGTTCAACCGCCGGTGCCGTGCTTTCTCTTTCGCTTGGTAAACACTTCCCTATTCTCGACGGCAACGTCAAACGTGTGCTCGCCCGCTGCTACGCCATAGACGGATGGCCGGGTAAGAAAGACGTCGAGAAAAAGCTGTGGGAAATCAGCGAAGACGTGACGCCAGCGAAAGGCGTGGAGCGCTTTAACCAGGCAATGATGGATTTAGGCGCGATGGTCTGCACCCGTTCAAAGCCGAAATGCGAACTCTGCCCGCTCAACAGCGGCTGCAAGGCCTGGGTCAGCCACAGCTGGGCGCAATATCCCGGTAAAAAACCGAAGCAAACGCTGCCGGAACGCGTGGGGTACTTCCTCATTATGCAGCACGAAGATGAAGTGCTGTTATTGCAGCGCCCGCCAAGCGGCCTGTGGGGCGGCCTGTTCTGCTTCCCGCAGTTTGCCACCGAGGAAGCGTTGCGCGAATGGCTTACGGTGCGTCAGATTGACGCGGGTAAGATGATGCAGCAAACCGCATTCCGTCACACCTTCAGCCATTTCCACCTCGATATTGTGCCAATGTGGCTCCACGTGCAGTCCGTTGCCGGATGCATGGATGAAGGCAGCGCACTCTGGTATAACTTAGCCCAGCCGCCTTCCGTGGGGCTTGCGGCTCCCGTAGAGCGCCTGTTACAGCAGTTACGCACCGGTGCTCTGGTCTGAGCGACGGTCATCAAGAGGAATAGTCATGAGCAGAACCATTTTTTGTACCTTCCTGCAGCGCGAGGCTGAAGGCCAGGACTTCCAGCTTTATCCGGGCGATCTCGGCAAGCGTATCTATAATGAAATTTCGAAAGAAGCCTGGGCCCAGTGGCAGCATAAGCAAACCATGCTCATCAACGAGAAAAAACTCAGCATGATGAACCCTGAGCACCGCAAGCTGCTGGAGCAGGAGATGGTGAATTTCCTCTTCGAAGGTAAAGACGTTCACATCGAAGGCTATACGCCGCCAGAAAAACAGTAAAAATGATACTGGCTGCCCGGGTATTTCGTTGCACGGGCGTACAGCGTCAGCAGGCCGGGTACGCATAGCGCCGCCCGGCATGACATAACAGCCAACACGCACTCCCGGAATGATGAAAAAATATTTAGCGCTAGCCCTGATTGCGCCGTTGCTCATTTCGTGTTCAGGCTCTAAAAAAGGAACGCCTTACAACGAAGCCTGGGTGAAGGACACCAACGGTTTTGACATCCTGATGGGGCAGTTTGCCCATAACATCGAAAATATCTGGGGGTACAACGAGGTTCTGGTCGCCGGACCGAAGGACTACGTCAAGTATACCGACCAGTATTATACCCGTAGCCACATCAACTTTGATGCCGGCACCATTACCTTTGAAACCATCGCGGGCACCGATCCGGCAGGTCGTCTGCGCCAGACCATTGTCAAAACCCTGCTGATGGGCGACGATCCCGGCTCGGTCGATCTCTATTCCGACGCCGACGACATCCAGATCTCCAAAGAGCCGTTCCTCTACGGCCAGGTAGTGGACAACACCGGGCAGCCGATTCGCTGGCAGGGGCGAGCTTCCAATTATGCCGACTGGTTGTTGAAGAACCGTCTGCAAAGCCGCAAAAACGGGCTGCACATTATCTACAGCGTGACGATCAACCTGGTGCCGAACCACCTCGATAAGCGTGCGCATAAATATATGGGCATGGTGCGCCAGGCTTCGCGCAAATACGGCGTGGACGAGTCGCTCATTCTTGCCATTATGCAGACCGAGTCCTCGTTCAACCCGTATGCGGTCAGTAATTCCGATGCGCTGGGGCTGATGCAGGTCGTGCAGCACACCGCCGGGAAAGACGTGTACAAGGCGCAGGGGAAATCCGGCACGCCAAGCCGCAGCTTCCTGTTCGATCCGGCCAGCAATATCGACACCGGCACCGCCTATCTGGCAATGCTGAACAACGTCTATCTGAACGGTATTGATAACCCGACGTCGCGCCGCTATGCGGTGATTACCGCCTACAATGGTGGTGCAGGGAGCGTGCTGCGCGTGTTCTCCAACGATAAGGTTCAGGCTGCCAACATCATCAACAGCATGGCGCCGGGCGATGTTTACCAGACGCTGACCACCCGCCATCCTTCAGCGGAGTCACGTCGCTATCTGTATAAAGTGAATAACACCCAGAAAAGCTACCGCCGTAAATAATTCCTTCTCAGGCCCGGTTTTCCGGGCCTTCCTGCGTATTTCCCGCCTTCTGATCGCCCCAAAGCGTTAACCGCGTCACCTTTTTGCTCTGCAAAAAAGAAAAGATTGCATTTATTTGCGGGAGGTAACAAAACGTATGACGCCTGAACGATAGAATTGCATCAAATTGACCCCGTAAATGTTTCCACAGCAACACAGCCCGCATCACTTTGTGAGGAAAATAACATGAACCTTAAGCTGCAGCTTAAAACACTGTCGTTCCTGCAGTTCTGCCTCTGGGGGAGCTGGCTGACCACCCTCGGCTCCTATATGTTCGTCACGCTCAAATTCGACGGCGCAGCTATCGGTGCCGTTTACAGTTCGCTGGGGATCGCCGCCGTGCTGATGCCAACGCTGCTGGGGATTGTGGCGGACAAATGGATCAGCGCCAAATGGGTATACGCATTCTGCCACCTGGTCGGCGCAGGTACGCTGTTTATGGCCGCGGGCGTGACCACGCCGGGGGCGATGTTTGTGGTGATCCTCCTGAACTCGCTGGCCTATATGCCAACGCTTGGGCTGGTGAACACTATCTCCTACTATCGCCTGAAATCCGCAGGCATGGACATCGTCACGGACTTCCCGCCGATCCGCATCTGGGGCACCATTGGTTTCATCATCGCCATGTGGGCGGTGAGCTTCTCCGGTTTTGAACTGAGCCATATGCAGCTCTATATCGGCGCGGCGCTCTCGCTGCTGCTGGCGCTGTTCACCCTGACGCTGCCGCACATTCCGGTCTCCAATCAGCAGAAAAACCAGAGCTGGAGCAGCATGCTGGGCCTCGATGCCTTCGCGCTGTTCAAAAACAAGCGCATGGCGATTTTCTTTATCTTCTCCATGATGCTGGGCGCAGAGCTGCAAATCACCAACATGTTCGGCAACACCTTCCTGCACAGCTTCGATAAAGATCCGCTGTTTGCCAGCAGCTTTATCGTGCAGCACGCCTCGGTAATGATGTCGATTTCGCAGATTTCCGAAACCCTGTTTATCCTGACGATTCCGTTCTTCCTGAGCCGCTACGGTATTAAGAACGTGATGCTTATCAGTATCTTCGCGTGGATGCTGCGCTTCGGGCTGTTTGCCTATGGTGACCCGACGCCGTTCGGCACCGTGCTGCTGGTGCTGTCGATGATTGTCTACGGCTGCGCCTTCGACTTCTTCAACATCTCCGGTTCGGTGTTTGTGGAGAAAGAAGTGAACCCGGAAATCCGCGCCAGCGCCCAGGGCATGTTCCTGATGATGACCAACGGCTTCGGCTGCATTCTCGGCGGGATTGTCAGCGGAAAAGTAGTGGAGATGTACACCACCAGCGGCATTACCGACTGGAAGAGCGTGTGGCTGATTTTCGCGGCTTACTCACTGGTGCTGGCCTTCGCGTTCGTGGCGCTGTTCAAATATAAGCACGTTCGCGTTCCTGCCGGTACGCAGTCGCAGTCCATCGCACACTAATCCCTCTGACTTGCCCGGCGGCGCTCCGCTTGCCGGGCCTACAAAATCCCCATCACAGGCCTGATAAGACGCGCAGCGCCGCCATCAGGCATTACTTCAAAACGTAGCCATAAAGCCGCTTGATTCCGTCGGCATCTTTCTCGCTGTAAACGCCCTGCAGCTCCGGCGAGAAGCCCGGCAGCAGGTTGACGCCCTCTTCCAGCGCGAGGAAATAGCGTAGCACCGCACCTCCCCAGATTTCACCCGGCACCACGCACAGCACGCCCGGCGGGTAAGGCAGCGCGCCTTCGGCAGCAATCCGCCCTTCCGCCTCGCTCAGGCGCACCAGCTCCACGTTGCCGCGTATAAACTCGATATTGGCATCCTGCGGGTTCATCACGACAGCCGGGAAGCTCGCCTTGCGGAACATCGCCTTTTGCAGATCCTTCACATCGAAGCTCACGTAGAGGTCATGCATCTCCTGGCATAGCTGACGAATAGTGTAATCGCGATAGCGCACAGGATATTTGTTGTAGACGGTCGGCAGCACGTCGGCAAGCGGCGTATCGTCTTCGATATGCTGTTCGAACTGGCCGAGCATCGCCACCAGCTGGGCCAGCTTCTCCGTACTTTCGGCTGGCGTCAGCAGGAAGAGGATGGAGTTGAGATCGCACTTCTCCGGCACTATACCGTTTTCACGCAGGTAATGCGCAAGGATGGTGGCCGGAATGCCAAACTCTGTGTACTCGCCGCTGTCCGCATCGATGCCCGGCGTGGTCAGCAGCAGCTTGCACGGATCGACGAAATATTGATCCTGCGCGTAGCCCTCAAATCCGTGCCAGCGGTCGCCCGGGCCGAAGCTGAAGAACCGCCGTTCTTTGGCAATGGTTTCGGTGGCGTGATCCTGCCACGGACGGCCAGCCACCGTCGGTGGAACGAACGGTTTGATCATCTTGCAGTTGGCGATAATGGCTTTGCGCGCTTCAATACCCAGCGTGACGCACTCCGCCCACAGACGACGCCCGCTTTCCCCTTCGTGGATCTTCGCGTTCACATCCAGAGCGGCAAACAGCGGATAAAACGGGCTGGTTGACGCATGCAGCATATAGGCGTTATTCAGCCGCTTATAAGGGCAGAACCGCGCCTGGCCGCGGATGTGGTTATCTTTCTTATGGATCTGCGAAGTCTGGGAAAAACCGGCCTGCTGCTTGTGTACGGACTGGGTCACAAAAATGCCCGGATCGTTTTCATTGAGGTCCAGCAGCAGCGGCGAGCAGTCCGCCATCATCGGGATAAACTGCTCATAGCCTACCCACGCCGAATCAAACAGGATGTAATCACACAGGTGGCCGATTTTGTCGACGACCTGGCGGGCGTTGTAAATCGTGCCGTCATAGGTTCCCAGCTGAATCACCGCCAGGCGGAACGGGCGTGGTTCTGCCGCCTTTTCCGGTGCCACTTCCCGAATCAGGTCGCGCAGGTAGCCATCATCAAAACAGTGCTCATCAATCCCGCCGATAAAGCCAAACGGATTGCGGGCCGCTTCCAGATACACCGGCGTAGCACCCGCCTGGATCAGCGCCCCGTGATGGTTGGATTTATGGTTGTTGCGGTCAAACAGCACCAGATCGCCACGGGTCAGCAGCGCATTCGTCACGACCTTATTTGCCGCCGACGTGCCGTTCAGCACAAACCAGGTTTTGTCGGCGTTAAACACTTTCGCCGCAAACTTCTGCGCCCGCTTAGCGGCACCTTCATGGATTAACAGATCGCCGAGCTTCACGTCGGCGTTGCACATATCAGCCCGGAAGATGTTTTCGCCGAAGAAATCATAAAATTGACGACCGGCCGGATGCTTCTTAAAGAACTCGCCGTGCTGATGGCCCGGACAGGCAAAGGAGCTGTTACCCATCTCAACGTACTGCGTCAGGGTATCGAAAAACGGCGGCAGCAGCGTTTCTTCATAGCGCGCGGCAGCAGCCTCCAGCTCCAGCCACTGCTGCATGCTACCGCCGATAACGGCATTCACGCCCTCAGGTACATCGCACGGTTCCTCAGAGAACAGGTACACCGGCAGGTTAAAACCGGTGCGCTTTAGCAAAGTAAGAATGCCGCTGCGGCTGTCCGCAGCAGTGATGACGACTGCCGCCACGTCGGTGAAGTCGGTGCTGTCCAGCGCCACCACGCGACGGTGAGTGGAAAGACGTGAGACAAGCTCGTGGCTTGCGGCAATGTGCAATGATTTCATAAGCGCGACTACCCAAATCGGGAGAGTAAAAGGCCCGGACGCGACAGCTATCGCGCCCACAAACTGTCCGGGTCTGACTGGTAACCAGCTCCGACCGCCAGACATCAGTAAAAGCAGACGGTCTCTGATTTTACTGCTGCCCTGCAGTGAGCGTGCGTTGGCCTCACCGCATGGTGAGCATAGAAGATTCTGCGAGGATAAGGGAACGCCCTCGCGGCAGCGCGAAGTGAGTCTGGCAACGATGTTTGACGATAAACATACTGGCGCCCCGAAGGAGAGAGGAGAAAATTCGCGCAATGATTGCACCTTTTATAAGAGGGTGCAAGATGATATCGATATGCATGACTGCATCGGATAAGGCAGGAAAATCGTGATGAAAACCGTTATAAATTCAGTTAGCACGCATATAAATCGATACCGGTATAGACGCTGACATTGAGCATTATTGTAAAAATGGCGAGAGTTTGCGCAGTCCGTCGCGAAACAAACAAATTTCGTTGACGACGCGTGTCGAATCTAGTTTAATGCGCCCCGTTGCCCGGATAGCTCAGTCGGTAGAGCAGGGGATTGAAAATCCCCGTGTCCTTGGTTCGATTCCGAGTCCGGGCACCAACATTCTGCATCAAAGCACGCTGGTTAGAGGTATACCCTTTAACGGGCGGAACAAAGGAACTGGCAGGTCGATGTCGCAGTGTTTTTCGAATTTGCACACTCGATGTTAATCATTAGGTTCCTCTTAAAAAGGGTGCCTGTGTTGCTGCACAGGCATCCTTTTCTCGATCACTGGTGATTTTTACAGCTTGTTAAAGTTATGTCAAGGCATGTCTGCGCCCTTCCTCACCGTTGGGCGCGACATCCATATACAGTGACAATTCATTCTCAAGTGTTTGCCCTGTAATCTTCAAATCCAGCTCTACATACTCCATCGTTGTACTGACACTCCGGTGTCCCAGCAAACCTTTAACTATTGCCAAATTACGATCGGGTGACTTCATCATTTCAGTCGCCAGGGTATGCCTGAAACGATGTGGACTTACCTTAAAACCACACTCTTTTGTTAGTCTGTTGAAGAACGAGCGAACAGGTTGTATTGCCGGCTCTGAGCCAACTTCACCTGACGGGGTTACAAATCGCGCCACATCGAACAGGTAATCAGCCGGTTCGGCTCCCTGTTCTATCGCGCGCTCAACGAGTATTTGCATGCGTTCCCGGACAAAAGTGACGACAGGAACTAACCACTCGCGATGTGTTTTACTCCCTTCTTTACACAGCAACATCGAGTTTGCCTCAAGATCAACATCCATCAGACGTATATGCAATAACTGGTTTTGTCTCATCCCCGTCGAGCGCAAAACATCGATCACCGTCCGCCAGTACCAAACAGGTAAGAGTGCACAAGAGCGATTTTTGCCCACTTGACGTGTTTCACGCTCTTCAAATTGCTCTAAAACCAGGTTAATCCTGACCAACTGATCACGGTTCAGTATTTTTTTACGCTTACTACCCGGAGGTACTTGCGTTTCGTTTAAGGGATTCTCCTCTATATTTAACCATTTTTTCTTTATTCCCTGATTGTAAATCGCACGCAAATGGCGAACCTTATTATTCCAGGTACTCGTGGTAATCCCCCTTCCCAGCATATCTCTACGCCACAAAATCAGCTCTCGGTTCGTAACTTCATCCGGTAACATGTCATATCCAATAAATTTCCTGAAAACGGCGACTACACGGCGATAACTCTTTTCAGTTTCTGGACGTAACGCCTTTGAGAAAAAATACTCTTCGAGCAAAGTTTCCCAATCCATTACACGTGGTGTATGCATAATATCTCTCTAGATTAAATAAAAGCCCTACGAACATAATATGGCCACAAGACACGATTAATCCCTGTTAAGGGATCACCAGCACCGGACTGTCGTCAGGTAGTTTTTTCCCCCAATACAACAAATTTGCTTTAACGAGGTAACCTTTGGTTCGTTTAAATGCCCCTGTACGTTCTGATGTTTCATACAGATGAGCAAAATAAAATCGTTTACCCTTTATCCGTCGATGTATATCCAGGCGTTCAAAATCTTCCTGGAGAGCCTCTCGTTTAGAACCATCCAATCCCATCTGCTTCAAATACAAATAAAAAACCCCAGGCACAGTGATAAAAACAAAACCAGAAACAAGATGAACCCTCGCCTCTATAGTATTGATAAGGATCTGATTAGAATTGAGTCCATCGGCTAACCAACGCCAGAAGGCTTCGCCGCGAGTTATATCCTCACCGTCTTCAATCCTCGGGTTCTGCGATTGCGAAGAAGCGAGATCTGTAGTTTGAGGGACATAAAATTCGAGTGTTGAAAATGTTGCTTCGGGAGCGATTTCATCAATGGCGTCTGACTCCTGGTTTAGTTCTGCTGCTTCAACTACCTGAGCCACTTCAGCAGTAAGCGCAGAGTTATCGGCAGTCACAGAGCCTTCATCTTTGTGAGGGGCGTCTCCGAACCCCGGTTCTGGCTGGGTCACCGGAGCAGACACCCCAACGGTCATTAAAGACAACAGAGTCAGCATATCTTCTTCCACATCAGTCACCGTTTCTGCCGTCAGGACCATCTCAGCCAAAGGGTTATCGTTTACCGGCGCATCCAGAGCCGAGCTTAGTAACACTTCCGTTGCTGACAGTGCATTTCCGTTGGGCTGATCTAATGACACTGTCGACAGTTGCTCCGGAGCGAGTGGGCTGGTGAATGCGCTTTGCAAATTAATCTCGGGTACTGAAGAGGTGATATTTTCTGACGTCGCTGCCACTGACGGTAAGGCTATTGCCAATATGTCGGGGCTGGATGTCGGCAAAAGTGATACGGCCAGACTATCGCCGCGCGCCAGTTTGGCCGCCTCCAGGATAATGTCGTCTATTACAGGTAATGTGCTGGGGTGCCTGCCAGCTATCATCATCAACGAATGTATAACTGCCGGCAGTGTTGATAGCCATTTGATAAGTTCTGCAGGCAGCAGCCGCGACGCAATCATTGCACTCTGACTTGTTGCCAGGGTCGGAGCTAACGGGGTCGTCCTGAAGCGAAAACGGTAAGGTTCATCCGGCACCGTCAGGCCTGGTAACCAGGCGCGACCACTCTCGAACTCGCCCTGCAGTTGACTCAACAGCGGCAGGTAGTACCATAGCGCTGCAAAAAACATCACGACATTCCACTGCACATTCTGGGCTGATTGTTCTTCGGGCGCAGCCCCTGGGGGCAACATGTGTCCCTTAGCCAGTCTGACCGCATACGTCGCCGTCTGCAGGGTAACATCGACCAGCCCTCCTTCCCTGGCATACTCCCCCTGGGATGTGGCCGGCAGCACCTGCATCAGCGTAACGAGCTGCTTCAGTGGTTGCAGATAGAAATGTTCATAGAGATCTTTTGGAAGCGCACTATTTTCCCACAGCTGTTGTAAACACTGCTTTGCGAGTCCGAACTGTACAATGCCTCCAGTAACCAGCTGTCCAGCCAGCGCGCCAGTTCCCACCAGAACGTCAGGAAGTTCAGCGCAAACACCACAAACGTCACGGTGATCACCGTCTTATACTCGTAGGCCGCAAAAGCCAGGATGAGCGGCACCATGATATACACCGCCATCAACAGCACTGCCTGTACCATCGGCAGCGCCTGGCGCATCGCATCAAATGCCGGATACGCCGCCAGGCTCCCCAGCGCTGTTCCGCCCATCGAGGCAATACGGTTAACCGAGTTGTCCAAGGTAAAGTCAGCATTGCCGCCGTAACCGGCATAAGCGCGTCCACCCTGAGAGACCGTCAGGTTATCCGGGCTGACTAGGCGACGTACCACGGCTTCCTTATAATCTGCATCCGGTTGCCCCATCATCTTCAGCGCGGCAGACATCCGCAGCATGACGCTCGGATCGACCTGTTTCACCACGCGAGCCTCCAGTCCCGTCTCGCCGGCTGACCACCACTCGCTGCAGGTTGGATATCCCCCTCGTCCGGTGTTTGGCCGGCCGCTGTCCCGCCCCTCATTCCAGGGGAAACTGGTACGCGGCGTTTTGGACTGTAGGTTGTTATAGTGCCCACCATTCAGGAAGGTCTTCGACCCCAGCCACTCGATGTCACGCAGGGTGGCTTTGTCCGTCGTCTGGCCCTGGTCGCGGTTCTGCCAGGTATACAATGCCAGCGCGTAGCAGTCGTTGGTGAAGTCCTGCAGCTCCTTCGCCAGCGCCGGGTTGTTGACCCGACTGTGCTGGACTTCAAAACGGACCTGCCGCAGATCAGGCCTGCACGGAATGGTGGCCACGGCCGCCGACGAGATCCCCTTCGACAGCTTATGCACTACCAACCACCACACCGGTACCTTCGCCGTTTGGCCGTTCATGCTCGACATGATATTGGCGTACCCGGTTTCATCCGGCTTTTTGGGCGTCCAGGTACCGCAGGTTGCCGCCCGACTGCTGTCATATTTGAGGGTATCCAGGCTGACATTCATCAGCGGCAGGCAACAGGCAAGCATCACGAAAAACGCGCCGTAGAGCAGGTTCTCGATGCGCGGCAGGGACAGCATCCCTTTGTTGCCCTCATCCTCACCTTCCTCCCGGACCTTCAGCCAGATGGCCGCTACTTTGAACAGCAGCGGCAGCACAAACAGCCCCGTACTGACCAGCAGCTCCCACAGGCCGTTGTTAATCAGCCAGCCGAGCAGCGTCAGGAAATACTCCAGATAGCTGTTGGTCATCATAAGGTCAGCCCTCCGCCGAAGAGGCTGTATTCACATGCCAGGGCAAATACCGCGCAGGCGATGGCCATGCGCTTGAGGGGCTGCCGGTATTCCGGTTTGCAGCCCGGCGCGCGCCAGATTTTCCAGAATCCCCAGGCCAGCGCCACATAAAGCGCCAGGCGCCAGCTCAGCCAGCCATACCGGGTGCTGTGCACCCAGTCACGCAGCGCGGCACTCTCTCCTGGGGGATTGACACCCCAGTGGGCCACGCCCAGCGCCACTATCATCGCAATCACCAGCATGCCCAGAATCTGCAGGACACGCTTTGCCCGGTGGCCGAGCCAGCCGCCCCTGCGGGGCGACACACCTTGTTTCTCTGTTCCAGTCATTGATACATCCCCTCGCTTACTGGTCGCTTTCCGGTACGGCCAGCTGGTTGAACCTAGTATCCGGGCTGTCAACCGACTGACGCTGCGGGTTGGTTTCCGCACGGTTGTTCTCGCGATCGATGATGGTCAGCACCGCGTTACGGGAAATCTCGCGTTTCATCTCCATCTCGTTTTTCAGCGCCGTGATTTCGCGATCCAGAGCCTCGATACGCCGATCACCTTCTTCCATGGCGACTTTCTGCGCAGAGGCGTTCGGCTCAGACATCCCGGTGGTGATCATGCGCCACATGATAAAGGCGGTTTCGATGGTATCCGCCATCGCCAGTTCACCGGCCAGGCGCCCAACCAGGGCGGCATTATCCGGATCGCGCTGCAGTGCCTTGATAACGCCGGCGGTCACCGCCAGACTGCCCGTTTTGAGTTTGGCCAGGTTGCCCGCGGTGGGTTTTTCTGCCCCGTTGACCAGCCTGGCCAACTGCTCGTTATTCGCCTTGGTTGCTTCTTCCAGCATCGGCGCAAAACCCGTACCGGCTACGGTGCTGCCTGGCTGCTCGGTCCCTTCGCCACTGGTGCATTGTGCTGCGTCCTTGCAGGTGCGCAGCGAGGTGTCGCCCAACACCTTTACCACTGCTGCCGCTTCTTCACTGCTGGCATATTTGGTACAGGCACCGCCTGTACAGCTGCTGCCGGATACGCTGGAAGTACTGGTGACCGGCAACGCATTCATCATGTTGTAGCCGGCTGCAGCCAGATCGTGCGTTGGCTTGATCGCCGGCTGACCGGCGCCGCCGCGCTTCTGTCCACCGATCCAAGTCTGGCCAGATTGTCCGGTCACTTTCTCCGTGGCATTCATCGACCGCACCGCATCCGCATCCCCGTTGTTGACCAGGCTTTTGGCCTCCTCCATCGCCGCCGCCTGGCTCCAGCCACCAGTATCCACCATATCCATCATCCGTTTGGAGAGGTTCTGGCAATTGAGCTGGGCTTTGTCGAATGCCACATTGGCCTGCAATACCCCGTTGGTCAGCATTTCATACAAACCCGGGTTAGCACGCTGGATAGCCATCGCCGGCAGACTGGCTACCGCACCGGTAGCACCTTGAATAACATTACCCATCAGGCTCTTGAACCCATCAGTCACGCCATTGAGCTGGTTACCGATGGTGCTCTTCAGGTCGAAGTTGCCGCACATCAAATCCGAGCTCCAGCCGAGGTTCATCCCCAGGCGCTGCATATTGCCGCGCGTCGCCGGCTGCGATATCACCGAGCCGCCGCCCAGGGAATAGAACAACTTGTCCGAGACCGCGCCGCTGGCGCTCTTTCCGTACCCCACGTTGCTGTCATTCACCTGGGGCAACGAAATACCAAACAGGGTGCCGTTATCGTCATTGTCGTCAGCGTGTGCGCTCACACCAGCCATCGCCAGGCTGCCGACAACCACCAAAGACAGCAGTCTGTGCCGTCCCCAGAGGGATTTATTCATCGTGTTATTCATCATTTATGCCTCAGAAATCTGTGCTGTAGAGGAAACGCTGCCCGCGGCGCTGGCAGCAGCTGTAGGGTTGCCACAGGGCAAAGGCAGCGTTCGCATCCGCGGCCGGCGGATGCTCACCGTCCGGGAACACTGCGCAAGACTGGCTGAGCTGCGGCGCCAGGCGTTGCCATTTATGGTTGCTGGTGCCGGAGTTCTCCTTAACCGGCCCAGGAGGCCAGTACCCTTCTGAGCGCTGGCCCATCAGGGGCTGATAGACATGGGGCTGGCCAGAACGGGTGATAATGTCTGCCACCCGCTGCGCCACCAGGGCGCCAGCCTTGTCATCATCGACCTGAGTCACAAATCCCGAACGTGGATAGACGTTGCCCCACATATTCGCGACCGCCTGACTGCCGACCTCACGCTGGCCAGGCACCAATGCTTCGGGATAGAGGGATTCCGGCATGCCAGTACGCCATGCCAGGCTGTCCAGCGTGCTGAGGAAATACGGCACGAAGGGGGTCGCCGCACTGCGGCACGAATAGCCGGCAATGCTGCCGCCAATCAGGGTCGTCGCCGGATGGCCAATGGCATCGGCATACTTGAAGTGAAGGTTGGTTTTACGCTGCCCGGGGGTTTTCAGCTCATTGTTGCCACCGCCGGCAGCAACACCGCCCAGTGCGCTGGTGATACTGCTTTCGAGTCCGCCGGCGGCCTGACTGACCATCGACATCTCACGCCACGGGTTACCTCCTTGAGCGTTGTACGCTGATACCACCGCCTCCGGGATGAAGTGGGTAACCTTGACCGAGGTTCGGACAGTGCATCCGCCCCAACTGCAGAACAACCAGTAGCAAATGCCGCTGACGCGCCAGCTGATGCAGGACTGTGACACCGCACTGGCAACAATCTGCGCGCTGTTGAGCGCGGCATTCGCCGCCGGCACGCCGGCCGCAGACAGCATCATGGCCACACCGAAGGATTTAAATGTCAGCCGGGGTTGTCTGGGAGACGCCAACTGCAAGGGAGATCGTTGCATATCACTGGCCAGTGACTTCGCGCGCAACGCGGTAGCCCGGGCGATATCAGCGGTGCCATACACCACATCTCGATCGTCAAACACGACAGCGGGGACTTTTTTGACGCCCAGCTCCCAGGCACGCACCACCGCGCGGTAGACCGTGACCAGTTCCTGTTCATGCGCCTGCCATTGTGGTGACTGCAGTACGGCCCTAGCCTAGCGTTCGGCCTCATCCGGGTTCGACGACAGTGCGCCAAACAGTTGTGTTTGCAACTGCTCCGGACCGTCAAGATAAATCACGGTCACGGAGGCATCATTATTCGTCGGGGGATGGTGGGAATCGGTATACAGTACCGTGCCGGCAAGCACCGATGTCGACATCAGCAGAGGGAACAACGTCAGCAACGTGCTGATTTTCATGGCGTGCACTCCTGCATGGATAGAATCCACACAGGGTGCTACGACGTGGTCGGAAAGACAGCAAAGAAGTCTTTATGAAATTTTGATAATTATTTTCAGAACACATCGCCTCACGTCTTAGCTGACGCAGTCCCACTGCTGCAGGAGAAAATACTGACGTTCAACGACCATACTGATGATGAGCATTTACGCAGCCTCTGCCCCTTTGGCGTTTCCGGCACGCCAGATAACGTAGAGCGCATCGGCGGATCCACTTCCGGTCTCGTAGGAGTAAAATGTTTCCATTAATTTTTGCGGCACATGACGAAGGTTCGCCGATAAACACTCTTTTGTATTAGGGTAATAACTCCCTTCTGAAGATTTGATGTAGTTATCCTCTATATAGTCTTCAATATCCTTATAATTTGACATGAACCCCTGACCTGATGGTGCCGGAAATGCAACAGCAACGCACCCGGTATCCTGCGCGATACGAATTGCCACATCAAAACAGGACTCAATAATCGAAGAGATGTCATGTGAGACCATCGCCGCCTTTACAGGGTTTATGGCCCGTATAATTAACGTATTTTTATCACGGCTTAACGGAGAAACTTTCTCAAAATAAAGTAACGCCATGCCCTCAAGCTTTTTCCCCTCAGATGGAAATATGAGTAAATGTACGTTACGCGCTTCCTGCCACATTTCGGTATTTCCCGATGAACACAATCCAACGGCCTGTTTAGCAAAGAATGCAGCCGGTGATTGTGATACAACAGCCCGCATCGTACTGTTTATTCCACTCATTTTCGTCTGAGCAAAACGTTTTTTCTGTCCCACGGCCCAGTGTAAATACCTTTGAAACACCAAGCTTCGGGTCCGTCCAATAGCCTGAGCGAGCCGCTCTTTTGGCGTAATTGTTTTCACGTTTTTGGCGGGGTCCAGCCGCGAGGCCAGAAAAGTAGCATAGCCGTCACTAAGGGAGCCAATGAACTCCGCTACCCGCTTGTCCAGTGCATCCCCAAGATCTAGGTTAAACAGGTTAACGAGTGACTCCATCATCTGATGAGCCTCCACTCCTGCCCCAGACTTTTGATCTTCATCGCCATAAAACCATGTACGGACACTGGCACCACACCCGGATATTGCCAGCAGAACGCCAAGATGCTGAGACAGCCCCCAGACATCCACCGCTTTATCACCCAGTCGTGCAGCTTTGAGATGACGACAGGCTCCGTGCATATCATTCCTGAAACTGGCGTTAAAATTCGCGGAAAACACCAGCGCAGCGGACAGCGCCTGCAACCCCCGCGGATCTATTTCCACACGGGTCTCAAGCTCTGTTTGTTGCCAGACCATTGGGTAGGTTAAATCTGAGGGGTTCCCAACGATGTCCGATGTTTTGCCAGTCACCTTTGACCAGAGTGCCTGTATGGTACCCGCATCAGTATGGTAAACCAGTGCCACCATATCCGCTTCCTGCTGAGTCAGCGTTGCGTTATCTGGCCCGAGCCCCATAAGAAGCCCGTCCAGTTGCAAATTAAGCTCAGCGATTCTGTTGCGCAACTGCTCCGGTGATTCATCAATATGAATCAACAGACTGTGCAGCAATATTCCTCCGGTCATTTCGAGGATGATTTTTAATTTTGGCGCAAGGCGTATCTCCATGCTTTGCCGCACAAGGTGGCATTGCCTTCTGTATTCTTCTCTCTGCGCGTCGTTCATATCAAATGGAAACTTCCCCAGAGTATCAGTCTCATGCTGTCTCAGCAGATTTTCCACACACGCCATATTTCCCTTTAGTAAAGTAAAATCCTTACGTTCAAAGGCGTCATCCAGTAACATGCGGCTGACGGCATCGTTATTGTACCAAAGACGTATTTCCCTGATACCCATGGCGTCGTGATAATACCAGTTGAGTAGAAATGACATCCCGGTAATACCGCGCTCCTCACGGACATACTTCAATAAAACAGGACCGAGTGGCACAAGCTTCAGGGCTTGCTGGAGATGAGAAAAGGTCTGTAATTCCCCTGCCGCCAGTAAGTACTGGAAAGCGTCAACGTATCCCCCCGCTACCGCCTTCACGAGCCATTCAGCAATATCGTCCACCGATTGCCCGTCTGCGGGTTGCGCAGCAATATGCAACCATGCGTCAAGACTGGCAGCGCATAGCTGTCTGTAACAGCATTGAAATGCCAACACAGCACCTGCATGACCAAAACCGTGAGAGTCAAGAACCCTCAGGTAGCCGCCAAGATCACGGCATGCAAAAAGGTAATCCTCTGCTTTAGCCAACTGGCAAAAAGAAAGCGCGTACGGTTTCGCCAGCAACGTATTCAGGTTCGAAACAGGCGCTGATTTATCATCCCCTTCAGCCTCCCGAAGAATGAGTTTCTGACATGCGTCCAGGGCATCGATATCAGCACCATGTCGCAATAAGGCGGAGGCAAAGGAATGGCTACATTTTTTGTCAGACCAGAGTAACGTTTTAAACCGAACCATATCGTGGGCGCTTCGGACATTCAGTGCCTCCATCAGAAATTCCCATCGGTCCGTCTCAGCGCGCATCACCTGATCAGCTATATTTTCGACAAGAATCGACAGTTCATTGTCCCTGAAGCTCAGTCGGTTCAGGTTCTCCGTCAATCGCTGCACATCAAACATCCACAAAGGTAACTCGATAAGCCTGACTATCCACGGCGCGGCAACACCGGCATTTCGGACCAGCGTAACAACCTCACGAAAAGCCCGGA
Organism: Scandinavium sp. UTDF21-P1B; assembly: GCF_040750395.1. Lineage (NCBI taxonomy): Bacteria > Pseudomonadati > Pseudomonadota > Gammaproteobacteria > Enterobacterales > Enterobacteriaceae > Scandinavium > Scandinavium sp. UTDF21-P1B. Next base: position 11,143 of record NZ_JBFLVD010000026.1, on the reverse strand, counting down.
TCTCATCGTAAGATGGTTTTTGGGCATATCTGGACTGGCTTTTGTCGCTGGGGAGCAATGTCAACTCATCAACAGACCTGATGATTTGCAGTTCAACCAAAGCAAGAACCAGCTTTCCATTAGCTCGATGGTTCCCAAAATCATTGTATAACTGGTCGATTACCTTTTTTCGCTCAACGCCTAATTTTATAAATACGCGCATCCAGGGAATGTCAACATGTCGCATACGTTGCCCGACACTAAACATTCCGCCCGTTGGTAGATGCCTTATCGCAAAATCGAAGGTTTCGCTGTAGTCTTCGCGGAAGAATGTCCGCTTGGCGTTCAGGCGATAGACGACAGCCCGGCCTTCGTAAGAACCCACGGGGCAAATTAACGTTTTTGCCCTGAAAGCCAGAAGCCGATCAGGCAAGAAGCCCATCAGGTACTGTCCGAACTTCATCATTTTCGTCACATGGAGGGGGATCTGCTGCGGGATGCGTAACGCCTTGCGTATGTGGTCTTCTGCTTCAGGAGTGCTCTGAAGAATGGTCTCGGCGTAATAGTCCAGATGCTCCCGAAACGCGGTAATGATATCTCGCAGTTTTTTGAGCTGATGCATCTGCTCAGAAGCATATAATTGACGCTCCCTTCGGCTTAACTCACTGATGACTTGTGCTCGAAACTCGCGGTAAGCCACGTGCTCCACTGAATTTTTCACGACAAACACCTCATCCTGTAATTTTGTAGCGTACCTTCCCTGATATTTCACACAGCAATCAACGAATTGAATGCATAGTCAGAGCTAATTAGTATCCCGAGCTGCCAGGTAACAACCCAGAACCTGCTGTAGTAACGCATCGTCCATCGACTCCCCTCTTTCAGAGCCCGGGCTTTGAAACTGTGGGAAATGAGCCTGCCAGCGCTTCACCAGGCTAAAGAACATCACGGACGTATTCACAAAGAGGGACGTTCATCGCTGGCAACAGTACGTTGACGCTGAGAGCCTTCTGGCAGAGACATGCAGCCTACGGTAAAGGCATAATACGAGAAATCCGGTACAGCGGAATTCTTTTGCTTAACGAAGACTTAAGCATCGCATAAGAAAAGTGTAAAGGAAAAACCACACTGAAATCAGTCAGTCGTTCAGTACGGCAAAAACAGCTTCTTTGATAAACACCACCGTGTCTGTTAAAAATGGAGATACGAATGCCGAGTGAGCATCATCAAATCTGCCCGTTTGACGCCTGATAAATTTAGCCTCAATGACATGGCTGTCCCGGTTAATCACTTCCATAATAATGGTCTCATTAAATTTATCGCTAATCCCGTCGGTAAGCTGAATTTTGATTAGCGAACCTTTAGTTATAGTGGCCAAAGTTTCTTCATCAAGCATAGGCTTTGGCTCAACTAGCTGGTCAAGTTTCATATGTAATGATACCTCGCTTATTATTTAACCAGGCAAGTATAACATGATGCTACATCAGGTTGCTGATATACCCGGCGCATAAAAAAACCGGCCAAAAGACCGGAAAAAAAGCGATGCATTGTCTTCAGAGAGAGAAAAATATTCCGACGTCTGAGTCGACTAAAACTTCGTAACCCTAAATCGCTCACACAGCTCGCTCAGGTGGAGAAGCAGGTACACCACATCCGCCGCGTCCGGCACTGTGACATACCAGCGCGGGTGATCATACTCCTCCGGCTGGGGCCACAATGTACTGCCGGTCACCGAGATCAGCACATCGATGCAACGCCCCAGTCGGCCCTCGAGATGCAACGCCACGCTGGTACGACTCCCGATGCGATGCGGGTGGGCCGTAAGTTGGACCGGCCCCAAGAGCCGATCGCGGATAGCCGCACAGAACGTCTCAAGTCGCCGTGCATCCGTTTCGCTTAAGGTGGCCACGCCCTGCGGAGGAAGGGTGAATAACGACGGCTCACGACAGACCTGGCCATGCGGTCGAACAACCGGTTCCGGGTATTTCAGCGTCATCATGCTACCGCTGCCTCCCCGTTCGCCGCCAGGCCGCGCAGGCGGTCAAGCTTTTGTGCCACCTTGCGCGCCGCCTCGAGCTCGCTGCAGCCAAACTCCTGCCTCAGCGCGCGGCGCTCGGCTTTCTCTTCTTTCTCGGTCATCCCCAGCGCCAGGTACAGGCTCGGCGGTACCGCACGGAACAGCGCCTCGAGTTTTTTCGACAGCATCACACCTTCGGTATAGCAGCCGGACAGCTTGCTGGCTGACAATAGCACCGCCTTTTGCTCCTCGGTCAGCGCCTTGAAGCGGGCAATGTCGTTGACTTCTTCCGGCGGCATGGTCAGACAGACCCACCACTCCGCCATGTTCAGCATCTTCTCGGCAATGTCCGGGAAGTCTTTCAGGTTCTGCGTGGCCAGCCACAGCCAGGCCCCGAGCTTACGCCACATTTTGACGATTTTGGTCATGTACGGTGCCAGCAGCGGGTTCACCGTCACAATGTGCGCCTCATCCACCGCGAACACGATATCCCGCTCCGAGTACTGGTCTCTTTCGGCAATGTTGTTGATGGTATTGGTCAGGCTCACCATCGTCAGCGCCATCTGCGCCTCATACCCCTCACGCGCCAGATGCCCCAGGTCAATCAGGGTGACATCTGCCTCTGGCCACAGGCTGCCCTCACGGTTAAACAGCTCCGCCTCGAAGCTGCCGGCCTGGGTGAACATGCCCAGCGCTTCCGCCATTTCGGCCGCTTTCGCCCGACGCTGTGGATTGCGCTTTTCGTTGGCTGTGTCGTTGGAAATCGCATACAAGGCGTTCTGCAAATCAGACGGTAGCATCTGGCGCTGCTCGTCAAAGGCGCTCTTCGCCGCCATCAACAAGGCTTCACGGATCATTGCCCGGTCAGCCCGTTTTAACTCCGCTTCTTCCTTCTGGTCACCGCCGGTGATCATCATGCGCGCCGAGATCTCCATTTCCCCCAGGTAATCGCGTTTATCCTCATCGTCGTCATCCGCATCGATATCACGCAGCTCACTTTCATCCAATTCCAGTGAGCTCAGTTCCTCGATAAGCTTATGCGCGAAAGAGAACGGCGGCAAAGACACGCCACTGCCCGGTTTGATGCTGACTTTATTGACCGTCAGCCCCTGGCTTTCAAAGTAATCAGCCAGCAACCCAAACGAGTTACCCGCCTCGGCAACAAACAGACGTGGGCGATGTACAGCCATGGTTTGCGTCAGCGTGGCACACAACGTCGCCGATTTCCCCGCGCCGGTCGGACCAAAATACAGCATGTGCGCATTCTGGCTGCGGTCGTGCTTGTTGAGCGGGTCAACCGTCAGAATATCGCCACCGCGGTTGAAAAAACTCAGTCCGGGGTTGCCCGTCCCCGTTTCACGCCCGGTTACCGGCAACAGGCCGGCCAGATGCTGTACCCAGGTCAGGCGGGTGTACCAGTGTTTCTTGTCCGACTCCGGGTTAAAACACATCGGCAACGCCCGCAGGTAGGTATTTAGCGGCGCCACATCAAACTCCGGCCGTACCGGTTGCAGGCCCGCGCCGAGCAGCACGTTGGTGAGATCGACACGTTTGTGATTGAGCGTGGTCAGGTCGCCGGCACGCAACAAGAAGGTGATGCCGGCACGGTACAACTTGTGACGATTACCCAGGTATTCCTTGACCTGTGCCACGTCCTGACGCACTCGCCCGGATTCGGTATTTCGCCGACGGCATTTTTCGACAGCTTGTTAAAATCGTTTTCCAGCGTGTCCTGCGGCTGCACCACGATGGTCATGCACAGCATCGTCCCTTCCGGAAACATATCCATCAGCGCGTTGATTTTTTTCTCGCCACGCTTCATCTCTCCGGTGATGGTGCCGGGCTCTGGCGGGCGGCGCAGCTTCTCGACCGGGATCGCGCAATGCGCCTGATTATCGAACCACCACACCCCTTGGTCCGGATCGGACACGGGCGGGGTGAACAGCAGGGTTTCGGCAAAATCATTCTGCACCGGCATTGCGCCTTCCGGCGTATCACGGCTGTCAAAATAGGCGGCGTCACGGTACAGAACCCCTTTATCCACCCACTCCGGGCTGGGGTTAAAATGACGCAGCAGCCAGTCGTGAACCCGGCCGCCATTTTGCCGCACACACACCACTCCTGCCCCGGCCAGCGCCCCGGTCACGCGCTCACAGGTCTGATTCAGCATGGCGATCGGTGGCATCGGATCATGATTGCTCTTGCCAATCCAGCGATAGACCACCATGCGGGTCCGGCGTTGCTGCCCACGCCATTGCTGGTCTGTTATCAGCGTATCTTTAAACAGGCCTTCCGGACGGGCAATCCCGCGCAGATGACGCTCGGTTTCTTTCAGCCATGACTCAGACAACTGAGAACCCTGCGCATGCGGCTTGATATACCCTTTCAGCCGGTCAAGGTACGCATCGACGTTGTTCTCGTCCTGGCAAAAGAACTGCACGACCCAGGGGTTTTCATCATGTTCGTCAAAGGAGTCCTGCAAGGCATCTTCCACCGTGTCACGCATCTGCTCTAGGCGATCGTCAGTGCGTCCCTCGGTGGCCACCGGTGTGATATCAAAAACGGCCCCGACGGACACCCCGTCATCGAGCAAAATACACTGCTCCCGGTCGAGAAACTCCGCCCAGGGCAGGTAATCGATGATGGACGGATTGGCATGGTACACCTGCTTCTCATCCTTTAGCGTCATCCTGCCCGGGCGCCGTAACGGCTCTCGCCCGTCGACAGACAGCGGCACACCGTCCTCGGTGGCGATCACCGTGTCCTGGACATCCGTTGCCGGCACTGCCGGCTTCTTGCGCGTCAGGCGCTTTTTATCAAACAGGGAAAATCGCATCAGTAGGCCTCCGTCCGTTCACCCGGCATCGCATACTGCACCTGACTGTAGAACGGGAACACGGTGCTGTAGCCCGGCACCGGCGCGTTGCCATCCGCCAGGTGCGGGAACACGTACATCACCAGGTCGGGATTCGGCAGGCGCGGGAACTGCTGGCTGATTTCGCTTTCCTGCGTGCGGCTGTAGCTGCGATCGCTTGCGGCTGTTGCCTGGCTTTCGTTCTCGGTGAGCGGCCGGCGCAGGCTGTCGCGCGCCGCTACCGCATTACGCGCTGAACCGCCACCGTCTTCACCCTGCCACAATTCCAGCATCGAGCTGTCGCCTGGCGGCAGCATTTCTTCTTTCGACGTCGAACAGCCGGCCAACGCCATGACGCTGACAATGACAGCGGTCGTCAGGACTCGGTTAAACAGATTTTTCCTCATGATTATCATTCTCTTATAAGCAAACACAGCAGGAGCAGCACACCTAACCAAAACGCGCTGCAGGACAGCAAGACCAGCGCCCAACTCTGTGGGCGACTCATCCTTTCGCATTGACGCCACAGCATGCTTATCCTCCTCTGAATGACGTGTTAATCCAGTCCGCCGGTGCTGCCGTCTTCGCCAGGCAGGCTGAAGTCGTAACGCACCTTGCGCCCTTTGGTCTCAAAGTCGATCGCCAGCTGGCGGGTAATGTGCACGGCCAGTTTCTGGCCCGGGGGAACATACACGGCGTCGAACATCATGCCGTAGCGCTCACGCACCCAGTCGGCGGTCTCTTTCATCCCGCCGGACAGCGCCTTGCCCAGCACGGCCTAGCCGGCATTACCGGTCATGGTCGAGGTGATGCCATTCACATTGTTTTGGGTGGTGTATTGCCCCTGACTGATCCCTTCCCCGGCGGCGCTGGCGGCCGACAAGGCGGCAATCGTCGGCAGATAGGTCGAGGCATTGGACTTACGCTCTCCACCGATGCACGGGATGCCGTTGTCATCGGAGATCCAGCCAATACCGGCGGTGGTGCTGACGTCTTTGCCATTGTTACCGCTATTGTTGTTGCTATTGGCCTTCATATTGGTGTCAGGATGCGGCAAGGTGCGTACCGTCCCGTCCGCAAACACAAAGGTGATGCTGTTGACCTGACCACGCACGCACGACAACGTCCAGTCGCCGCTGGCCGTCCCGGAGACAATCGCACCCTCTACGTCCGGCAACTCGATGCCGTTCGCCGTCAGGTTGTCTTTGCCAATCATCAGCTTGAAGGGATAGGGATCGGTCACCGTACCGTTGATCGGCACGCGGCCCAGCAGTGCCGTCATGGCACGGCTGCCCACTAGGGTGGAATACTCGGGCAGGGTAAACACCGGCTCGGCGTTCTCCTCCGCCCCTTTTTCATTGGTATGCCCTTTCACCTGCCGCTCATAGGCAGCTTTCTGGCGCGTGATGGCATTGTCGGACAGGAACGACGTCGGGAACTGCGGGCCGTCTTTGGCGCTGTTCGAATTGCGCGGGTCGGGTTCTTTCATGTCCTTCGGACCGACCCACATCAAGCCATCCTGACCAGGGGCTGCACCACCGTCCCCGGCGCCCATGCCATCCAGTCCCAGCCCCAGCGGAATATCACTGTCGCTTTTTGCCTTGTCCTTGTTCGCAGTCAGCTGTTCGGTCAGCGTCTGAATTTTTCCCATCAGCGTTTGCTGCTCCTGCTGAAGCTGCTGCTGGCGCTGCTCGGCCTGCTTCTGGAAGCCGGCCACGGCCTCATTGACCTGCCCGGACACATTGGTATTACGCTTGCGCAGCGCTTCGTTTTCTTTCAACACCTTGTCGATGTTGCTTTGCAGTTCGGCCTGCTGGGTTCGGGTGGTACGCAGGGTGCCCACCAGGGTACGCAGCGTGTCCTCCGGGGTATCGCCTTCCACGCCCAGGGCACGCAACTCCTCCGGCGACATGCTGGCCAGCACGTTATGCGCCTGCTGAGTCTCCTCCTGTGTTTTACCGCCGCTGCAGGCTTTGAGCCCGACGACAATGGATGCAGCCAGCACGCCGAACACAATCACCTTCGGCAGCATGTTGGATTTCACATCAGCCATGGTTTGCCCCCTTCTTCGCTGCTTTTACGGCTTTGCGAACCACTGACGGCTCCGCAACAAACGCCCCGTCCGGGCGACCGGCAGTGACCAGGTACAGCGTGGTGGTGTCCTCCGGGGTTCCCACCGGACCGAGATAGCGGTGCTGGAAGGTCGCCGTCACAAATTGCCCCTGTAGCACCCGCGGGTCTAGTGTGATTTTACGGCTGGCGGTGTTCTGCACTTTTAGCGCCACCACGTTGCGACAGCCAATGCCCCAGCCGCCCAGCGGCGTGATGGCCACCGGCTCTGACGGGTACAGGGTAGTGATACGTTTCGGCAGGTGCGGATTAACAGGGTGAATGCCGGGTACCGCTTCAACCGTGCGCACCGGACCGTACAGACTTTGTGCCGCGTAGCGTGTCAGCACCACCGGCAGCGGGGCGTTGTATTTGACTTTTTTACGCTTCGCCTGAGTGCCATTATCCGCGCCGGGGGCGACGTTATTTCCCCCTGAAGCAGCAGGCGTGTCATTACTGCTGCTGACCGATGTCACGTCACCGCTGTAAACAATACGCACCGGTTCGGCCGAGCCTTTGTCCGATGCCGTCACATCAAGGAGAATAACTTCCCCATTTTCGACGTCCTGCAGCTGCAGACGCGTTGGCGGGAAAGCGGCATCCGCTTTCAGATAGACCGCACCGCCACTGCTTTGTACCCGCAGCTTGCCGTTCAGTGACGGCGGGAAGCCGACGCGGACATTTTTATCGGCAAACAGCACCCGCTCCTTACCGACGGCCAGCGGAATTTGCAACGGGATACGCTCCCATTTCATCAGCTCTTCCGCCTGGGTAACCGGCACGGTGAACGTCGCCGTCAGGGGAAGTACACTCAGGGAAAGCGCCAGAACACGTGCTTTCATCATTGGAATACTCCTTTTTTCTCAGGCGCGGGTTCCGCCGGCGCCGCAGCCAGACGCTGTGGCACGCTGTCGTAACAATCCAGTGCCAGACCAAACTCATTACGTTCCGGATCCCCTTCTGCGCGCACCACTTTCAGTGGGTAACGTGTTAGTGCGCGTTTCACCGGTTCGCCGGCAAAGGACTCATCCGCCACCAGGTCAAGACGCACTACCCAGTTATCACGGCCTTTGACCGTCACCGGGCTCTGGTTATAGCGGCCGTTGTAGCCATGCTCAGGGATTTCGAACACCACACGTGTTCTGCCAGCAAGTTCACCGCTTTCGCTGCGCTTTTTGGCATCCGCCTTCAGGAAACGTGCGCAGGAGTCCGTCAGATAAGGGGACAGCGCGGCAATTTTGGCCGGGTAATCGACATCACCGTTCTTAGGCCAGGCATTGAGTTGCTGGAAGATATAAAAACCGAAGCTGTAGACCGTGGACGGAGGCACCTCCCACCAGGCACGGGTAGAGCCGCTGCGCAGGTCGGGGGGATTATGGATAGTCAGGTTAGCCGGCGCCCGCATCCAGCCGATGCTGGCCACCAGAAGGAAAACGACCAGCACACCGCAGGCAACACGCAACGTGAGAATATGCTGATCTCGGTTTTTAACCGCATGTCTGAAACGGCTCATATGGACCTCTTAACAACGCGGCTGCGACGCAACGACCAGCCCTGTTTGTCGATAATCAGGGTGGGATCCCCCCACCCCATGCGACGTTTACGCGCCCCGAGGCGCTGCCAGATATAATTCTCCGGTTTACCGCGCTTAAGGCGCGTCAGCCGGCTGCCACCAAACCAGATAACGAGGAGAGGGGTCACCAGCATGCCGGTGGGTATCACGACCCAGCCGGCAAGGGGAAGAAACGGCAACGACACGAGCAGACCGAGTCCCACGCCGGCTAACGCCGCCAGTCCCATCTCCGGGGTGGTAAACCCCCGGAAGACGACAGGCTCTGCGTTAAGACGGTCAGGTAAGAATCGGATAGTCTGCATGGCGGGCCACCTTAGAACAGGATCTCGGCGGACTTGCCAACCAGCCAGATAACCGCAACCAGCAGCACAATACCGACCACGATGATGGCGCCGAACTTACCCCAGTTGGATTTACCTTCGCGCACCTCATGGAAGGTGGAGATTGCAGAGTTTGCTACCACAAGAAACGCCACGGCGGCAGCGACCAGCCCCAGGATGACGATGCCGTCCTGAATGTAACCTTTGAGGATATCCATCAGTCCACCGCCACCGCCGGAAGACGGCGGCTCAACGCTCGGCAGTGCAGCCTGCGCCGGTTGACTGGCGGCATAAGCCAGAGAAGTCGCTACCGCGACACGCGCAGAAAAATGACGGAAAAAACGAGCTACAGCATTCATAAAGCATTCCTTTTTGCAGAGTGAAATTAATAACGTGAAAAACGGTCCAGCGTCTCACCGGGGTCATCTGGCAAACATCCAGGTAACAACGAGCAGCAACAACACGAGCCTGACGGCAAACTGCACCATCGCTGCGTTGCGAAGCTTTTCGTTGCTCCATCCCTTCCAGATATCGGTCAGCGCCCAGGCGGCCCAGACAAACAGCACCGCGAGCAACCCACCGATGCAAATCAGCGACAGGATATTGACTTCAACGCCGCCGCTGGCCGCCTTGAAGGCCTGCTCCTGCGCACCGGTCATGGCCATCAGGGGCGCTCCCGACGGTAGTTGCCGGCCACCGCACTGCCATCACGTGGTTGCGCGCGTGAAGGCTCGAGGTAACGATCGATACCGGTATTGATGGTCTTGAGATCGGCGGTAGCGCGGGCATAGTCGAAGAAGAAACGACCGCGCTCCGACGGGTCAGCCTGAACGGCGGCAACACGTGCACGTTCAAGCGCTGCCTGTACCTGGATCAGCATGCGCTGGGCAGAAGCCAGCTCATCTTTTTCAGCGGAAAAGGCAGGCAGTGCGGTCAGCAAAGTCAGCCCCAGCACACAGCCGGCGCCGAGACCACGAACAACAGGGATAGGCATACACAAGCACTCCTTGATGATTTAGGGTGCTCTCAGGGTGCGACAGATGGGGCGGGAGGTCAGCGGATAACTCTTTATGGAATTTTGATAATTTTCGGCTCAGTGAGGAGGGCTATATGCAAGGCTGGAGACCTTGATCCCAAAAACAGGTTTTGCAATATTAACCCTATACTAAAGGAGAGAGTATTCATGAATGTCTACAAGGTTGAGCTGAAATCACAAGCATACTATCCCATTGATATCACAGATTACGAGAAACGTACCGCTCGCAGACCGCCCTGGTATAAAACCAGCGATAATGGAACCCCCCAATATTTTGCCATCTGCCCAGCGTGTAATAATCCTGTGCAAATTATCGGTTTTTACAAAAAACTGGCTAATACACCGAACCCCTATGGGAAACACTTTGGTCGCCCTATTCCAGGTGTGGGGATCTATGATCGCGATGCTTATGAATGGTGTCCTTATTCTAAGAAAAATACGGGGGATCAAACAGAGCGCCCTAAAAGGGAAAAGGGCGGTCATGTATTCAATGAGTTAATCAGCTATCAAACATAATACTCACGCTCAATGAAAGTACCGATAATTCTGTCGTGCATTTCAGGTGACTTTTAATACCCCAGCGTTTTACGGTTGAGCCGGTTACGCAGCGTCAGATTTTCGCGTTCAATCCGTTGTGTATACAGCTTACCGACAATGTGCTCCGTACCAGGCAACTCGCTGTTATAAGCCCTGTAGCCATCCGTGCACCAGAAGGCCACCCTGAATCCCGACAGTCGTTTCAGTAACCGGCGCAGTGTCTTCCTGCTCCGGGAACCAAAAACATGCGCCACAATCCGTTTCAGTCGCGGCTCCCATGCATACCATAACCAGCGCTGGCGCTTCTTACTGCCGGTAAACGACCACATCTCATCCACTTCGCAAATCAGGTGAACCTGCAGATTATCCAGTGGCAGTGTGGTTACACTCCGCGGCGAGAGTTTTTTAAGGTGCGGACAACAGCGTTAATGCTGATATTCAGTGCACGCGCGGTATCGCGGATACCGGCATTATTCATGGCAAGGCCGACGATCTGCACTTTCATACCGTGCAGGCAGGCACGATACGTGTAATCGAGCTGGAAAGTGCGTGTGCACGTCTGGCACCGGTAACGCTGATGCTTACCTTTACCGTAACCGTGTTTCCTCACGGGGCCAGTCAACCCACAGAACGGACACCTTACATCAACTTTAGCCATCATATCCCTCAAAGAAAAACGGGGATTTTACACCACGATCAACTCATTGAATACATGACC
>NZ_JBFLVD010000025.1:0-220710 GCF_040750395.1 Scandinavium sp. UTDF21-P1B | reverse complement strand
AAATGTTTTATAACAGTAAGCGTCGGCATGGTTCGAGCAATCAGATGTCACCGACAGAATATGAAAACCAGTATTATCAACGGCTCGGAAGTGTCTAGATTATCCGTGGCGATTCATAACCCGGGCTTCTTCCGCGTGAAGCTGTACGCCGTGCCGCACTTCCAGGTGGAAGGGATGGACGTCAATCTGTCTCTGGTTTCCCAGATGCCGAAGGCGAAATCGTAACTAAGGCAGGAAGCCGATGAAAACGGAACAACCGTTATGGGGCAGAGGGATTATGGTCTCGCCCCAGCACTTCCAGCAACAGGCCGCATATGCGGCCTGGTCTGCGGAATGCATCGCGCAAATGGGCCTGAGCCATCCCTGGGGGGTGATTGAGGCGGCATTTGAACCGGAGACGCTAAAGCTTGGCCGCCTACAGGCCCGCAGGCTGCATATTCGTTTTCAGGATGGCACGCTTGTTGATAGTGATAATGCCGACGGTCTTCCGTCGGTACTTTCGCTTGACGGCGAATCGCATGAAACCGTTGTGGTACTGGCGCTGCCGCTGTGGCGTGCCAATGGCGGCAACTGCCTGAAAACCGATGAAGTGGCTGAACGTCCGGTTCGCTATCGCCAGCGCTGGCATGATGTTCGCAATCAGTTTGGCGATGACAATCGCCAGATTGCGGTCCTGCAACCTGAGCTCAGCTTGCGCTTTGCCCACCAGAATAACAGCGATTATCTGACCTGCCCGGTGGCGCGCCTGCAGCAGGATTCTCAGGGTGTCTGGACGCTGGATGATACCTTCCTTCCTCCACTCTTGACGGTACGGAGCAGCCGCTGGTTAACCACACAGCTTGAACAACTGATGACGCAGCTTCGGGCGCGTCTGACGAGGCTGATGTCTATGCGTCGTGAGAGCAACGAGCGAATGGCTGACTTTGCGGTGGCCGATGTCTCCCTGTTCTGGCTACTCAATGCGCTCAACAGCGCGGAGCCCGTGCTGGGGCAATTTCAACGTTTTCCGCAAAGCGCCGTTGAGCGGCTGTTCCCGGAGCTGGCTCGTCTGGCGGGTAGCCTTCTGACGTTCTCCCTTGAGCACCAGGTCAGCGCTATTCCGGTTTATCAGCACGAGCATCTGAATGCGGTTTTCCCGCCGCTGTTCGACCTGTTAAGCGATTTACTGGAAGCCAGTCTTCCCTCCCGCGTGGTGTCCATTGAGCTCACGCATGACAAGCGCCTGCGTCAGTGGCTGGCTCGGTTGCAGGATCCACGCCTGCTGGAAGGGGCGGACTATTACCTGTCCGTACGTTCACCTGTTCCGGTGGCGCAGCTGCAGGAGCAGTTCCCCCGTCAATGTAAAGTCGGCAGCCCGGATTACGTTACAAGCCTGGTGAATGCCTCCCGGCAGGGTATTCCACTAAAACCCTTACGCCATGTCCCGGCGGCCATTCCGCTGCGCCTGGAGAACCAGTATTTCTCTCTGGACCTGTCCCACCCGGCCGCACAGGAAATGCTGGAGAGCGGCAGCTGTATGTTCTACACCCCAGGCACGCTCGGTGAACCTGAACTTGAACTCTTCGCGGTACTGAGAACATGAGTGAAAACAAGCGTGGAATGACCGCGCCCATCGATATAGATGCACTGTTGCAGGACACCTGGCTGCAGGTCATCAGCCTGCGCCACGGTCCAACGTTTCAGGAGGGCGAAGGCCGGGTGCTGTGGGAACGCTGCGTTGCAGATGTTGAACGCGTGCAACTGGCGTTGAAGGAGAAGGGGCTGGATGACGCCAGCTGCCTGCACATTCTTACCGCCCAGTGTGCGTTGATCGATGAAGCGGTGAAAAACCGTGGCCTGCAGGATGATGCCTGCGTCCAGTGGTATGACATTCCCCTGCAGGGCCATTTCCTGGGCACGATGGAAGCGGGAGATACGCTCTGTGACCGCATGCGTGACGTATTGCATGAACTTGCACCAGAGAGTGCCGTAGTGACCTGTTTCCAGCGTGTCATGATGCTGGGGTTCCTCGGTAGCTTCCGCTCGCTGAACGATCCGGAACGGCAAAAGCTGGTGAACGCGCTCAGTGAACACGTGGTGCCTTTTTCATATCCGCAAACGCATCCGATTCTCGCGGAAAGCCGCAGCGGGCGAGGGGTCGGTAACTGGTTTTCCTCCTGGCCTGTTCGCATTGTCGTTAGTGCCTTAGTGGTCACTGCACTGTGGTGGGGGCTGAACCACTGGCTGGATCAGATGCTGGTAACTCTGTTGCCTGGGGCGGTGAAATGAGTCCTGCGCAACAGCGTTGGCTTGCACTCTGGGCGGCTCTTTTGACGGGGACGATCTGCCTGGGCTTTCTGCCCGTGCCACGACTGGTTTCGGTCCTTATCCTGCTGATCGCCTGGGGTGGAATCGCTACGCTTCTGTACGTGGCCTCCCGCCATTCAGAACAAAACCTCACAGCGCGTCTCGATAATCTGCCGGAGGCGGCATATCGTCAGCCTGTTGTGCTTGTTTGTGGCGATTTACCCCAGGCGTGGCCAGAAGCATCGCAGGTGCTGACCGTGACGCATGGCTGCTGGATCCGCGTTGAAGAAAATCAGGATGTTGACCAGGTATCAGCAGCTACTGAAAGAAGGTGAAACCGTACTGAAAGCCGATCTGTTATCCAGCCGGGATGTGGTGGTGAAACCGGGCGGTGATGCCAGCCTCGATATGCCGATGGAAGCCGATGCGCAGTTCGTGGCCGTGGTCGGGTTGTTCCGTCATCCGGATATGGAGAATAACACCTGGAAGCTGGTCATTGAGCGGGAGGAATTGGACCCTGATAAACCACGCATTCTGGAAGCCGGAAACAACCATCTGACGCTACAGTCTGTTAAGGATAAGTGATGGCCCAGGGACACAATACCCCTTCGCTGTATGAACTGCTGGCGGGCAACTTCACCGGCGGCCTCGATCTCCATCAGGTCAGCGAACAAAACCAGGTGATTTTGTCCGTGCTCGACAACATGCAGCGGATCCTCAACTGCCGCGCCGGGACGCTGGCGCATTTGCCGGATTATGGCCTGCCGGATATGACCAAAATCCTGCAAGGCATGCCGGGCACCGCGCATCAGTTACTGAAGACGTTTTCCGACGTGTTGCTCAAATACGAGCCGCGCCTGAAAAGCATCAACGTCATCCTGCTCGACCAGCACATCCCCGGCGAGCTGCGCTACGCCATTGACGCCGAGCTGAAAGGCATCGGCCTTGTTCGCTACGGCACCGATTTTATGCCGGAGGGGCGGGTGCTTATTCGTCACCTCAAACAGCAGAACTACCTCGATACCAAAGCCCATTTATAAATCTTGTTCATTGGATGAAAACCACAGGGACAGCATGTCAGCCAAAGCACGATTCATGAAAAAACTCCAGCAGCAGACCCGCAGCCGGGCGTACGACAATAAAAGCCAGGCCGATATCGCCGAGTTTTGTGAGCGAATGGGCAAGCTTCAGGAAACAATGGAAAACTGGCTGGCCGACACGGGAATTTCCGTAGAGGCGGTCTCCGTATCGCTGGTTGAGTTTCTGATTAGCGGCAATACGTTCAGCGTGCCGGGTATCCATTTGCGTTATGAAAACCGGGTGGTGAAGTTCACGCCGGTATTTTTGTACGGGCAGGGCGTTGTCGGCTGTGTAGAAGTGACGCTCTGTATGCAGGGGCAGATAGCCTCGCTTTACCGGCTGTTTATGCGCTCAAGCAACGATGTGAGCTGGACCTGGAGCGTCAGCGGCAACAGGGCAGCACCCCGCGTCGCTTTTAACGAAGATGCCTTTTTTGAGATGATCGGCGCGCTGTTGCCCGATTAAGCCCCGCCTTTTTCTTATCCTCAGGGATGAAATCACTATGCACGATGTACAACCCCGCCCGGTGAAAACCGGCAGTGACCCGCGCGCGCTTTCTGACTTTATTGCGCTTCGCGAGGAGATGGCAAAGCTGACGCATCCGGCGCGCCCGGACGTGAACTGGCAGCAGGTGGAAGCGCTGTCGCTCTCGTTGTTTGAACTGAACGGCGTCGAGCTCCAGACCGGGGCGTGGTATACGCTCGCCCGCAGCCATCTGGCCCGCATAAATGGTCTGAATGAAGGGCTGACTATCCTGAATGCGCTGCTGAGCCACCAGTGGGCGCAGCTCTGGCCGCAGCCGGTTCATGCCCGCGCGGAAATCCTCAATGGCCTTTTTCAGCGCTTACAGAAGCTGTTTCGCACCTTTTCACTTAGCCATGGGGATTTACCGGCGCTGATACAGGCGCAAGGGCTGTTGCAGAGCATGTACGATATTCTGGCGCGTCAGGAGCTGAAGCATGCCTGTCAGACGACTCCGCTGATGCAGCAAATAAACAGCACATTAACCCGGCTGGAAAACAGCGCTTCGCCGAACGATACGCAACCAGCAGTAACGCTTCCGCCACAGGCGCTGGCTGCGGTGCCCGCGGAAGAGGAGGCCTCACCCGTTAGCCGCCTCGTGTACGTCATACGCCCTGAACCGGAGGTAAACGTGCAGGTTGTACAGGAAACGCCACCGGCGCCGAAGCGCTGGCCGGTGTTTTTGGCGGGAGCCTGTTCCGCACTGGTTGCCGGTGCCATCGCATTAACCGGCTGGCATTATGCACACAGTGTGGACGAAGCCGCTGATGCGCTTGTTGCTTCGGTGGCACCGCTTCCTCAGCCGCTGAGCACGACACAAATCCAGGCATTACAGCAATCGAGCAAAGTCAAACCTGACCCGGCAGCCTGGCTAAAAAGGGCATCATCACAGCTGGACAGGCTGGCTTCGCTGCCGCCCGACTGGGCATACCGGTATGGCAACGGGCTGCTGGCTCAGGCAAAGGTTCTGTGGCCCGATGACCCTGAAGTGGCAGGAATGAGCAGGCAGTGGCAACAACGAATGGCCGCCAGCGCAATTTCCGATGCTTCTCTGACTGGCTGGTATACCGGGATGCAGCAGCTGCAGCAGCTGGCAGACCGCCTCAACGCGCTGGATGGTCAAAAGGGCAAATACATTACCGTCAGTGAGCTGAAGTCGAGCGTATACGGGATGATAAACAGCTTCGGTCAGTCGATTCCGCTGGAGGAACAGTTACGCCTTCTGCAAACTCAGGAAGGCGACGCAGCGTTGGCTACACAGCAGCAGATCCTACAGCATTTTAGTGGCCTGCAGCATAGATATTCCTCGCTGGAGCAGCCTTGATTGCTGCTTCGATACGTTTCTCTTCAGTCACAAGAGACTCTTTCGTGCCTGAAAACGTTGACAAAATCCTGCATGTCGCAGCATTTATTCTGAACAATCCAATGAGAAATCCACGCCACAATCGTGAGCGACAGCTCCGGTGAACATTGCCAGAGATCAAATGAACGATAAGTCATTCCCTGACGAGGTCTCCGTAGGCTTTTCTGGCGGCACAACAGGGTTATAATGTGACGAGAATCACATTTGTGGCAATGGTAAGTGAAAAATGAAACATTTCTCTGTGAAAAGGAAGGGCTTCTCTTAATGGAAGAAAGAGCTTCGCGTGGTCCCGGCGGTATGCTGGCGCTGTGGGTTTTTTATGCGTTTTGTGGCTATTTTATCTGGGCTATGCTGCGCTACTTCTGGGTGGTCAGTCAGATCGATCCCAATCCCGGTGCCATGCCTGAAGGGGAGCTCGGTTTGACCATGGGGAAATGGCTGGGCGCGCTGTTCGGTTTTCTGGTGCTGAGCGTGGTGGGAGCTATCCTCGGTGGAATCGCCTGGTACACCCGGCCCCGTCGTTCTGAGCCATCGGGAAGCTGACATAAAAAGCTGCTATGCTCGCCTCTTCGTTCCGATAATGTAGAGAGGCGAATCCCCGTGCACTCCTGGCAACAGCGTTTTGAAGAGTGGTTGATGGCGCACCACATGGATGATGATGCGGCACATGATATTTCTCACTTTCGCCGCGTTTGGGCCACGGCTCAACGCTTGTCCGTCGATGAAGATGTCGACGAGCTTGTGATTCTCACCGCCTGCTATTTCCATGACATCGTCAGCCTGCCGAAAAATCACCCGGAGCGCAGCAGCTCTTCACGCCTGGCGGCCCAAAAAACGCGGACGATTCTGCATGAAGATTTTCCTGACTTCCCGGAATCGCTTCTCCCCGCGGTAATGCACGCCATCGAAGCACACAGCCACAGCGCAAATATACCCCCTGAAACGCTGGAAGCGAAGATCGTTCAGGATGCCGATCGGCTGGAATCATTAGGCGCGATTGGGCTCGCCCGCGTGTTTGCGGTGGCGGGAAAACTCAATTTTTCGTTGTTCAACGCCGACGATCCTTTTGCGGATTCGCGCCCGCTAAACGATAAGCGTTATGCCCTCGATCACTTCCAGAATAAGCTTCTTGGCCTGCCTGTCACAATGCAAACGGTGAAGGGGAAAGCGCTGGCAAATCACAATGCCCGCTATCTGGTCGAGTTTATGGCAAAAATCAGCGCTGAGCTGCAGGGCGATTATCTGGAGTACGATCGGGCGATTCTGGCGCGTTTTGCGCCGCCAGCCTGAGCCGGGATCGGGAAACTGTGTTACTCTCAGCGAAAATAGTCTGCCCCGGTTACTGATATGCAGCACATACTTACTCGCACTCTCCCAGCGCAGGACGCGGAATTTTCCGGGCCAGACGCACAGGCTTTAGTTACCCAACTGCTCACCATTTACGACGTGAAGACGCTGGTTGCCACGCTCAACGCCGTTGGCGAACAGCACTGGAGCCCGGCTATTCTCAAACGCGCAGCGGAGAACGGGAAAATCAACCGTCGTCTGGGCGAGCGTGAGTTTGCAAGGCTTGCGGCACTCTTACCTCAGCCGTCAGGCCAGCCGGAGCAGTTTCGCTTTATCGATCTCTTTGCCGGAATAGGTGGCATCCGCCATGGTTTTGAAGCCATCGGCGGAAAGTGCGTTTTTACCAGCGAATGGAACAAGCACGCGGTTCGGACCTACAAAGCCAACTGGTACTGCGATCCGGTAGAACATCAGTTTAATGAAGATATTCGCGATGTGACCCTCAGCAATAAACCGGACGTCAGCGACGGCGAGGCTGCTACGCATATTCGCACTATCATCCCTCAGCATGACGTGCTGCTCGCGGGCTTCCCGTGTCAGCCGTTTTCGTTGGCTGGCGTGTCGAAGAAAAATGCGCTGGGCCGCGCGCATGGCTTTGCCTGTGATACGCAGGGCACGCTGTTTTTCGACGTGGCGCGCATCATTGACGCCTGTCGCCCGGCCATATTCGTGCTGGAAAACGTCAAGAACCTGAAAAGCCACGACGGCGGGAAAACCTTCCGCATCATCATGCAGACGCTGGACGCACTCGGCTACGACATCGCCGACTCCGCGGAGATGGGCGCGGACGATCCAAAAATCATCGACGGACAGCACTTCCTGCCCCAGCACCGGGAACGTATCGTGCTGGTGGGGTTCCGCCGCGATCTGAATCTTCAGCAGGGCTTTACCCTGCGCGATCTGCCTGCGCTTTATCCTGAGCGTCGCCCGACGTTCGGCGAACTGCTGGAGCCTGGCGTCGATGCGAAATTTATTCTGACGCCGGTGCTGTGGAAGTATCTCTACCGCTACGCCAAAAAACATCAGGCACGCGGCAACGGCTTTGGCTATGGGCTGGTTGACCCGACACGGGCCAGTAGCGTGGCGCGAACGCTCTCTGCCCGCTATTACAAAGACGGCGCGGAGATCCTGGTCGATCGCGGCTGGGACAAAGCGCTCGGTGAGAAAGACTTTGACGATCCGCAGAATCAGCAGCGCCGCCCGCGCCGCTTAACCCCTCGCGAATGCGCAAGACTGATGGGCTTCGAATCGCCGCAGGGCTATCAGTTCCGGATTCCGGTGTCAGACACCCAGGCCTACCGTCAGTTCGGCAACTCCGTAGTGGTTCCGGCCTTTGCGGCCGTCGCGAAGCTGCTGAAGTCCCGTATTCTCCAGGCGGTGGCATGCCGCACTAATGAAAAAGCCGATGGCGGACGTTCATAGTCCGGCCACGCGCAGTAAAAATATGCGTGCCATCGGCACGCAGAATACCGCTATTGAAAAACGTCTCGCCACATTACTGAATGACGCAGGTTTTCCTTTCACCGTGCAGGATGCCACGCTGCCGGGAAAACCTGATTTTGTGCTGGAGGCGTACCGCTGCATCCTCTTTACTCACGGCTGTTTCTGGCATCATCACGACTGCTATTTATTTAAAGTGCCCGAAACCCGCACGGCATTCTGGCTGAACAAAATTGGTAAAAATGTTGAACGCGACGCGCGGGATATTGCACAGCTGGAAGCGCAGGGCTGGCGGGTGATGGTCGTCTGGGAATGCGCTCTGCGGGGGAAACAAAAGCTCAGCGATGTGGCGCTCAGGGAGCGGCTGGAGGAGTGGATCTGCGCCAGCACCGACAGCGCGCAGATCGACACTCAGGGCATTGCGCCGCTGTCCGTTACTTCTCCGCCTCGCACGACTTCACGGTAGCCCTTACCGGGAACAGCGTTTTGCCGAGCGTGACGAGCACCACGGCGAAGATGATTATCCCCAGCGCCAGCCATTCAACAGAAGAAAGCGACTCTCCGCCGAAGCTGGTGCCGAGCAGCACCGCAACCACCGGGTTGACGTAGGCATAGCTGGTGGCCACTGCCGGTGAAACATTGCGAATCAGATACATGTAGGCGTTAATGGCAATCAGTGAACCAAAAACAGCCAGATAGCCCACCGCCAGGAAGCCGGAGAGCGTCGGCATCTGCGTCAACTTTTCCCCGGTCAGCCACGAGCCGCACATCAGCACGATGCCTGCCGCTAACATTTCAATCGCACCCGCCATCATCCCGGTTGGCAATTCAATACGCGAGCCGTAAACCGAGCCAAACGCCCAGCTCAGAGAGCCTATCAGAATCAGCACTGCCCCCCACGGATTGCCGCTGAGGTTGCCGCCGCTGTTCAGTAGCACAATCCCCGCAAGCCCAATCGCCACGCCGAGCCACTCAAGCTTGCGGGTGGTGATGCCAAACAGGCGGCTGAAGCACAGGGCAAAAAGCGGTACGGTCGCCACCACGACGGCGGCAATGCCGGAGGCAACGCGCTGATGTTCAGCGATAGTGACAAAACCGTTGCCAATCGCCAGCAGCAGTACGCCAATCAGGGCGGCGTTCAGCAAGGGACGGCGGGCTGGCAGCTTATGCCCGGTCAATAGCAGGTAGCCCATCAGCAGCACGCCCGCAGAAAGGAAGCGCACGCCGGCCATCATCATCGGCGGCCAGCTCTCTACGCCAATGCTGATGGCAAAATAGGTCGATCCCCAGATGATATAGAGGGCGAAAAGCGCTCCGATGAGCGGTAAAAGATGTCTGACCTGCATGAGTCCTCACGGCGACAGAGAATTAGGAAGGGCGCGTATAGTTAACGGGAAAACTATCCTTCTGGCGAGCGCTTTAATTGGCACCAGACGAACTCTTTTTGATTGACAGCGTGAGCCAATGGGCGGGAAAGGACTTTTGCTTCATACTATAAGACTCAGAAATAACAACAAAACACAGGAGTCCCTTTTGGCCGGAAGCAGTCTTTTAACGTTACTGGATGATATTGCCACGCTGCTGGATGATATTTCCATGATGGGTAAGCTGGCGGCGAAGAAAACCGCTGGCGTGCTCGGGGATGATTTGTCGCTAAACGCACAGCAGGTCACGGGCGTGCGGGCCAACCGCGAGCTGCCCGTGGTATGGAGCGTGGCGAAAGGGTCGTTTATTAACAAAGTGATCCTGGTGCCGCTGGCGCTGCTCATCAGTGCGTTTTTGCCCTGGGCTATCACACCGTTGTTAATGCTGGGTGGCGCATTCCTCTGCTTTGAGGGCGTGGAGAAAGTGCTGCATACGCTACACTCACGCAAGCATAAAGAAGATCCAAAGGCGCGCCAGCAGCGTCTGGAAGCTATTGCGAATCAGGACCCGCAGGCGTTCGAGCGCGACAAAGTAAAAGGCGCGGTACGCACCGATTTTATTCTGTCGGCAGAAATTGTGGCGATCACCCTCGGGATCGTGGCTGACGCGCCGCTGCTTAATCAGATTCTGATCCTCTCTGGCATTGCTGTTCTCGTGACCATCGGCGTTTACGGTCTGGTCGGTGTGATCGTGAAGCTTGACGACATGGGCTACTGGCTGGTGGAGAAGCGCGGCGCACTTTCTCAGGCGGTTGGCAAATTCCTGCTGTTTGTGGCGCCGTGGCTGATGAAGGTGCTTTCCGTGGTGGGAACGCTGGCAATGTTTTTAGTGGGTGGTGGCATTGTGGTGCACGGTATCGCGCCGCTACATCACGCGGTTGAAGCTTTTGCCGCGGGGCAGGGCGGGATCGTTGGCATGCTTTCACCAACGCTGTTCAATCTGCTGTTTGGTTTCGTGGTGGGCGCCGTTGTGCTGGCTGGCGTGAACCTTATCTCGCGGCTGCGTTCGGCAACGTAAAAGTTTTTCAGCGACTACGCAAACCTGACTATTTTCGGCTATCGTGAAACAGTTTCACTCTGATACCGGAGGCAGTTATGGTCTTTTTGGTCAGTGATGAAGTTAAGCCAAAAAGTGGCGGGCCGCGTATGGTCGTCACCGGGTACGCCAGTGGCATGGTCGAATGCCGTTGGTATGATGGGTTTGGCGTAAAGCGGGAAGCATTCCGTGAAGACGAACTCATGCCGGGAGACGGGCGAGCCCAAAACGAAGCATAGTGACAACGCCCGGCATTCTTAGCCGGGCGTTTTAACTGTAGTCATCGCCCCAGATCATGTTCAGGGAGTTTGTGTGCCCCACCTATCACGAGTGGAAAATCCGCGCTGGCTAAAGAGACTCAGCCATCGTTCCAGCCCGGACCGGGTGGTTAACGTCTGTTTTTGTGTCGTCCTGCTGTTTTCAACCCTGCTTACCTGGCGTGAAGTGGTCGTCCTTGAAGATGCCTACATCTCCAGCCAGCGCAACTCGCTGGAGAACGTGACCCACGAGTTTAACAATCAGCTGCAGGTCAGCATTGAGCGGCTGATATTTTACCGCAACGGGATGCAGGCGGCGCTTGAAAGGCCGCTGGCGTTCGACGTGCTGCATAATGCAGGCGAAGAGTTCGAGCGCAAGCGCACGCAGCATCAGTGGTCCATTCTGCTCGACAACCAGCGCACGTTGCCGGTGCACGGCGTCTCCGATGCGTTTGTCGACGATACCACCATTCTTTCTCGCGACAGTTTGCTGCTCGGCAACGAACTGACCGCCACGCTGGAGGTGGGTTACCTGCTGAGGCTGTCCACCACGCTTAAAGGCGACTCGCAGCAGATGCTCTACGTTTCCCGCGCGGGTTTTTTTATCGCCAGCAATCCGACGATGCTCAGCAATGACGTCGTTGGGCAGTATTACGCGCTGGTGACCAGCCCCTGGTTTGTCGATCAGTCTGAGCGCACTAATCCAAATCGCGGCATTCGCTGGGTGAGCTGGATGCTGGATACGCCGGAAGGGCCGAAACGCCGGATTGCCGTCTCGCTCCCGGTGGATTATCAGCATTACTGGCATGGCGTGCTGGCGATTGATTTCTCTCTCGCACAGATGAAGCACCTGCTGTCGACAGCTATGCAGGGTGAAAAGGAAGGCGAATACCGTCTTTACGATCGGCAAATGAACTTGCTTGCCAGCTCCCTCTCCGTTGAAGCCACGCCGCAGCCGCTGAGTAATAGTGAAAAAGCCCAACTCGCAAGGGCGCTTGAGTATGACAACCACGGCGGCATGCGCTTTGCGACACGTTACGTTAACTGGGAAAAAATGCGCAACTTTGACGGCGTGCTGGTGCGTATTCACCCTCTGAATGAGGGCATTCGGGGCGATTTCGGCACTATTTCCGTGGCGTTGAGCTTGGTCTGGGCGCTGTTTACCACCATGCTCATCATCTCCTGGGTTGTGATTCGTCGTATGGTCCGCAACATGAGTACTTTGCAAAGCTCGCTACAATGGCAGGCGTGGCATGACGGACTGACGCGCCTGTACAACCGCAGCACGCTGTTTGACCTGGCCGCTAAAGCGGCGCGCGAGTGTGAGCTGCACGGCGAGTCGCTGTCGGTGATTCAGCTTGACCTGGATTACTTTAAGGGCATCAATGACCGGTTTGGTCACCAGGCTGGCGATCGTGTGCTGAGCCATGTCTCCAGCACGATTGTCTCGCAGATCCGCAAGGACGATTTAGCCGGGCGCGTTGGCGGAGAAGAGTTCTGCCTGGTCATGCCGGGTGCTTCCCGGAAAGATGCCTGCGCGATGGCCGAACGCATCCGCGCCAAAATCAACAACCGGGAAATGCTCATCGGCAAAGGCACTACGCTTCGCATCAGCGCCTCGTTTGGCGTCAGCAGCAGTGATGAAAAAGGGATCTATGATATTGAGCATTTGCAGTCCGTTGCCGATGGCAGGCTCTATCTGGCCAAGCAGAACGGGCGTAACCAGGTGTGCTGTCAGGGTGGTGCTAGCCAGTAGTCCAGCCCTTCGCGCCAGCCCGCAGGCCCGCTTTCCCTGGTATGATAGACGCGCTCTGGCGTATCGCGGGAGAGCCTGACACCGTCGCGGTTCAACCCTTTGACGACCACGGCATAATCGGTGGTATCAAGCAGCGATGCGTCGTTGGGTCCGTCGCCAAGGCCTATCGACGTCCGCCGAAAGCCTTCCCGCTGCTGATAGCGGTGCAGCAGCCAGTTTACCGCCTGCGCTTTGCCACCGCGTTCATCCAGTACGTGCCAGAAGCGGGCACCCTGCACAAATTGCAGACCAAGTGAGGCAAGCGCGGCGCGGAATTCCAGCATCTTTTCATCACTGTCCCGCCAGATAAGCGTTTCTGAAGCCTCATGCAGCTTCGCCAGCGCCGCATGCCGGGGCGTCATTCCTGTCCAGTCGACGATGGTTGGTTCGCTGACGTCAGAGAACGTGGTGAACTTATATCCGTCGCTGTCGCGAAGCTGGTTTAGCACATGCCGAATCTCTTCGTGCGGCGATCCGCTGATCAGGCGAGGAAACGCCTCATCGTCCTGCCATTCATCCGCCAGATGAATAACCGCACCGTTCTCAGCAATCAGCGGCAGCGCTTCCAGTCCCAGCTCTTTTTGCAGCAGCATCATCTCAGCCGCCGTTTTGCTGCTGCACAGTATAACGGGGATTTGCTGCTGTTTAAGGCGCAGTAGCCAGTCGCTGGCGGGCTGCCATTCCTGAGTATGGATATCAAGCAGAGTACCTTCGACGTCGGTAAAGAGGATCAGCGGCTGTTGCAGGGTGGGCATTCGCGCTCCTTAAACGTAAATTCATGCAGGAAAAATCTTAAAGACATTCACATTATTTATGAATGGTGCTTGTCTGATGGAAAAATTGAGGATAATGTTTTCCCCGCATCGGATTTCCTGGTGTAACGAATTTTCAAGTGCTTCTTGCGAAAGCTTGTTTCCACCCGGCCATGCCATGGCCGGGTTTTTTTTATTGCGATCAGCGGTTCACTTCAGTAATGCTGAAGTCGTGAATATCAAGCTCAAAGGCCTCGGCCAGCTCTCGCCACGTATGGTAATCACGCCCGTTGATGCTGACGTGATGCGGAGAATCACCGGCGCGATGGACCTCGCTCTCGCTGATTTCATTGATAGCGTCCAGCAAGGCGTCGACGTCCACATTGACCTCGCGTTTGGCCGTCTCGCTATACTCTTTGACAGTTTTCATTCAAGGCTCCTCATCCAGTAACCCACCCTTAAGTATAGACCGTCGAAAAAAACAGCCATCGGTACGTGAGACGCTGTCAGCGGGGACGTTTTGTTCTACACTGGCTCAAAGGAAAAGACAGGAGAGAACGTATGCAGGTGAACGATCGCGTCACGGTCAAAACGGACGGTGGGCCGCGTCGGCCGGGCGTTGTACTGGCCGTAGAGCAGTTTAACGAAGGAACGATGTATCTGGTGTCGCTGGAAGATTACCCGATGGGCATCTGGTTCTTTAATGAAATCGGCCACGACGACGGTATCTTCGTCGAAAAAGTCGACTGAGCGTCTTTCTGCCGGGGCAGGGATGTGCAGTAAACACTTGCCGGGTGGCGGCTACGCCTTACGCCAGCCTGCGAGGCAAGCTGGCTTTGTAGGCCTGGCAAGCATAGCGCCGCCGGGCAATGAAATAGTGCAGACGGAATCGTCTGCACTTTTATTCATCGCATATTGACGTAGATCCCGCTGGTCACGTTATCTGTCAATCGGACAACATGATAAATAACCTGCTTATTGTGGGTTTTTATTTTCTTTTTAATATTACCTTTATGTGATGATACCGTTTTAGCCTTAATATTCATCTGGTCGGATATTTGAATCGTATCCTGGCCCGACATCCACATTTTCAGCATGCTGGATTCAGTCCGGCTTAATGATAATGTTGGGATTTTAATCTTACTAACATCCTCGCCGATCTTTTGCAGATAATCGGCAAGAATACCGTCCAGGGATTCTGGCTTAATCGATTTCGAACTGATCAGCAAATTATCTCTGACCAGCAAATATTCATCGAAATGAATATTGGCAATAGCCATAAAGACGATAAACAGTGTCCTGGGGTGTTGATTAATGATCTGCTTTATATGCTGACTGTTTTGTGGATCGTGAATGAAACAGTCTTCATTAATGAACACGACAGACGGGCTTAGCGCACCGCAGGCCTCTTCAAGCTCACTGATGCTGTCGACGTCGCCGATATCACGCTTCTTTATCCCCCGGCTGGTCAAATACCCGGTTAAACCCAGCCGGGTGTAACTGCACAGATCCATAATAATCGTTGACATGGTTACCCTCACTCAATGCATAACGATAATTAACCCATAACCCGATTGTTTTTTATTTGTCAGAGCGCGCCATACCTGTCATAGCAAAGAGCAAGTAAGACAATCGGGTGACCACAACTATCCCGTAAAGTTACGTATAATTTGCCAGGAAACATCTTAAAGTAAAGTAAATGTTATGAACTGTGAGGGGGGTAAAAACAATTAACCCGCGCCAGAGTTATCCTGGTAGATGTTTTCGCAGGTCTGTTTTAAGAATATCCTTAGGATAACCCTTTTTATATTATGGAGAACTTATCTTTGGTAACTCACTGATAATATCTGCTAATAGATCGAATATTTCGCTGAATAAATGCTCACAGAAAGGAGCAATTAAGGGCATTAATGCCGCCATCAAAATAATACCGACGGTGAGCGTAATCGGGAAACCGATAACAAACACCGAAAGCTGCGGCGCCATGCGGTTGAGCATTCCCAGCGCCAGGTTGATGGTCAACAGCAGGGTGATGATCGGCAGCGCCAGCATCAGTCCATTGAGGAAAATGAGCCCTCCCGCCCGGCTCAGTGCCATAAAGGCGTTGCTGTTGAGCGGGTGTCCGCCAATGGGCAGCGTATGGAACGTGTCAACCAGCAGGGAAATCAGCCACAGGTGGCCGTTAAACACCAGAAACAGCAGCATCGCCAGCATATCCATAATGCGGGCCAGCACCGGCATACTGAGGTGGCTGCTGGGGTCAACGAAAGTAGCAAAGGAAAGCCCCATCTGCAGGCCAATCACTTCACCCGCGAAGCGCACCGCTGCAAAGGCAAACTGCATGGTAAAGCCAAGGGCAATGCCAATCAGGATTTGTTGCAGCGCCAGCCACAGCGCGTTGGGGGAAAACAGCGTCACGTCAGTGGCGGGAAGCGTTGGGGCGATGATAAAGGTGATGATGACGCCAAGCCCGAGTTTCACCCGCTTAGGCACCGATTTTTCACTCAGGAGCGGCGCCGTCATGATCAGCGCCAGCACGCGCAAAAGCGGCCAGAAATAGAGGCTAAGCCAGTGGAGCCACTGATCGCTTGAGACGTGTAACATCCCGCTTACCCGATGATATAGGGCAGGTTATTAAACAGCGTGCGCACATAGTCGAGCAGCAGGTTCAGCATCCACGGACCGGCCACGATCATCGCCACGAACACGGCGATGATTTTCGGAATGAACGACAGGGTCATTTCGTTAATCTGCGTCGCGGCCTGCAAAATACTGATCAGCAGCCCGGTAACCAGCGCCACCAGCAGCAGTGGGGCGGCGAGAGCCAGGGCCACTTTCATCGCTTCAGTGCCGAGCATCATTACCGATTCAGGGGTCATCGCGGCACTCCTTAACTGTAGAAACTTTGTGCTAGCGAACCAACCAGCAGCTGCCAGCCGTCAACCAGCACGAACAGCATCAGCTTGAACGGCAGGGCGATGGTGGCCGGGGGGACCATCATCATCCCCAGCGCCATCAGCACGCTGGCGACCACCAGATCGATAATCAGGAACGGAATGAAAATGGTAAAGCCAATCTGGAAGGCCGTTTTCAGCTCGCTGGTGACGTAGGCGGGCAGCAGGATGCGCATCGGCACGGCCTCCGGGCCCTGAATCGGGGGCGTATTGGCAAGCCTGGCGAACAGCGCAAGATCTGCCTCGCGCGTCTGGCGCAGCATAAACTCCCGCAGCGGCTGCGAGCCCTTATCAATGGCCTGCTCAAGCGTGATTTTGTCTTCGCTGAACGGCTGATAAGCGTCGTTATAAATCTTGTCGATCACCGGCGACATAATGAAAAACGTCAGAAACAGCGCCAGGCCCAGCAGCACCTGGTTTGGCGGTGCGGAGGCGGTGCCGAGTGCGCTGCGCAACAGGCCAAACACGATGATGATGCGCGTGAAGCTGGTCATCATCAGTAAAATGGCAGGCAGGAAGGTCAGCGAGGTGATAAATACCAGCGTCTGCACCGGTAGAGACCAGCTCTGGCCGCCGTTTGGCAGCGGCTGGCTCACCAGCCCTGGCAACTGGGCGAACGCTGCCGGGGAGATCAGCAACAGCGTAACAAGCGAAAGGGATAACAGACGGCGCATCAAAGTCTCCCTGGACGCTTAATCACGGATTTCATCAGTGAGGCAAAATCGGGGGCGTCAGGATTCGGGGCTTCAGGGTCAACGGTTTTCGGCGGCAGCTTATGCAGCAGTGACACCTGATTTGCGGTCACGCCCAGCACCAGGCGAGCATCTTCAACATCGACAATCACCACCCGCTCACGCTGGCCCAGCGCCGCGCTGGCGCTGACCTTCAGCTCTTTGGTGGCGCTATTTTTCACCCCGTTAAAGCCAAAGCGCTTCGCGAGCCACGCCGCAGCGAGGATCAGCAGAATAATGCCGAGCAGCGCACCGCTGACGGCAATCAGCGGGGAAGAGGGCGCTGCTGCGGGAGCCGATTGTGAAACGACGACCTGGGGTTTCATATCAGCGGCTCAGACGACGCATACGCTCAGACGGCGTAATGATATCCGTGATGCGTACGCCGTATTTATCGGCCACCACCACCACTTCGCCCTGGGCAATCAGATAGCCGTTGATAAGGATATCCAGCGGCTCGCCCGCGAGGCCGTCCAGCGACACCACGGAACCCTGCGTCAGGCGCAGCAGCTCTTTGATGGTCATACGAGTGCGGCCCAGTTCAACGGTCAGTTTGACCGGAATATCCATAATCAGGTCGATGTCCTGCAATGTGCCGCTGACGTCACCGCCGCCTAACTGCTGGAACACGGCATCGGCGGCGCTTTTGCCGCCAGCGGATTTCTGTTCGCCCAACGCTTCAGCCCACAGATCGTCCATATCGCCAGCGTTGCCATCGGACGGATTATTCATATCACTCATTTGGGCTGTTCCTCGTTCAGCGAGTTCAAAATCGGGTTAATCAAATGCTCAACGCGCAGCGCGTACTGACCGTTTATCGTGCCGTACTGGCTGGTCAGCACCGGCACGCCGTCCACGTGGGCGATAATGCGATCCGGTTTGTCGATCGGCAGTACATCGCCGGGCTGTAGTTTTAATATTTGCGACAGGCGCAGGGAGATGTCGGCGAAGTTCGCCACCAGCTCCAGTTCGGAGTGCTGAACCTGACGAACCAGGTTTTCACGCCAGTTCTGATCTTCGCTGCGGGAGTTCTCGAGCGGCGGGTTGACCAGCAGCTCGCGCAGCGGCTCGATCATGCTGAACGGCAGGCAGATATTGAACTCGCCGGTCAGGTTGCCAATTTCCACATGGAACGGCGTATTCACCACGATGTCGTTCGGCGAGGTGGTGATATTGGTGAATTTCACCTGCATCTCCGAACGCACGTACTCGACCTCCAGCGGGTTAATCGCCTTCCATGCGTCGCTGTAGCCTTCCAGCGCCAGCTTCAGCATACGGTTGATGACGCGCTGCTCGGTGTGGGTGAATTCGCGGCCTTCCACTTTCGTCGGGAAGCGTCCATCGCCGCCGAACAGGTTATCGACGGCAATAAACACCAGGCTTGGCGAAAACACGAACAGGCCCGTGCCGCGCAGCGGCTTCAGGTGGATCAGGTTCAGGTTGGTCGGCACCGGCAGGTTGCGGGCAAACTCGTGATACGGCTGAATGCGGATTGCCCCGACGGTAATATCCGGGCTGCGACGCAGCAGGTTAAACAGTCCCATACGGAACTGGCGCGCAAAACGCTCGTTGATAATTTCCAGCGCCTGTAAACGCTCGCGCACCACGCGACGCTGGGTATTGGGATCGTAGGGACGAATGTCGCTGTCGCCGGATGCGCCCGCCTGAGGTTCGTCGCTCTTGTCGCTGTCGCCGTTCAGCAGCGCATCAATTTCGGCCTGAGAAAGAATACTGTCGCCCATGGGATTACCGCAGAATGAAAGCTGTATACAGCACGTCAGTCACTTCCTGCTTCGGCTGACCCGCGACCAGCGGTGGGGCAAGTGTCTGTTTAATCGCGTTCACCAGATCCTGTTTTCCGGTGTCGGTCGCAAGCTTCGCGGCGTCCTGACGGGAGAACAGCAGCAGCAGGCGGCTGCGTACTTCCGGCAGATAGTCGTTCAGACGCGTGCGGGTCGCCTCGTCCTTCAGGCGCAGCGTAATACCAATGTAGAGCACGCGATCGGCGTCGCCCAGGTTCACCGTGAAGGTGTCCAGCGCCCAGAATACCGGGGCAGGTGGCGGGGGAGCCTCTTTCTTCGCCTCCGCTGAAGGTTGCTGCTGCAGACGCCAGTAGCTATAGCCTGCGGTTGCGCAGGCCGCGAGCGTCACCAGCACCAGCAGCGGGATCCAGATTGAGCGCTTGCTTTTCTTTGCGATCGCGGTGTCAGTCATCTGTTACGGCTTTCCTTTAATGGGTACTGCTTATCCGATGATTATCCCGACTTAAGTCCGGCTCAAAGGGCGGAAAAGACGGGAATAATCGTGCTACCTCTGGCGTTAGGCGAACGTGTCAACTGTGCCGTTGCCCCGAGCCTGCGCCTGCAGGCTGACGGGAACGCTCAGCGTCTCTTCGTTATCGGAAGGATTTGCCCGACCTTCAGCAGAACGTTGCGATGAAGATTGTCCGAAAGCAGATTGCTGTTGCTGTCCCGCAAAGCTTTCGCTGCTGACGTTGCTCTGCGACAGCTGAATGCCGTTGTCTGCAAGCTGAGTGCGCAGGGTCGGAATTGCCGCTTCCAGCGCCGCGCGCACGTGGCTGTGCGGGGAAACCATCTGGATTTGCGCCTGATTGTCGTCAATTTTCAGGGTGATATTGACCTGGCCCAGGTTCCCCGGGTGCAGCTTCAGCTCGGCCGTTTGCTGGCCCTGGCGGGTAAACAGCGTAATGTGCTGGCTGACGTTTTGCTGCCATTCCGGTGTGCCGAGCTGAGTATTGACGGTCACCACCGGGTGGGTATTGACCGTGGCGGTGGCGTTGCTGATGACCGGTGCGGCGGTCGCCGCAGGCACTGCGGCAGAAAGGGAACTGTCTGCATCCGCTTTTGCGGCAACAGACGCGACCAGCGGCGTGGCCTGGCTGGCGGCATCCTCTGTATGAACGGCCTGCACCCCATGACCCGTTTGCGTGAGGGTGAATTCTTTCCCGACTGCGTGTCCGGCGGTACTGCCCACGGCGGTTGCCGCAGTTGCGAGATCCGCAAAGCCTTTGACGCCTGCGCCTGCCGTCTGGGTAACGGCATCACCTGAAGCGGCTGGTGCGGCTGTTGTGGTAGCCGTAGCAGTATGCGGCAGCATCGCCATCAGTGCGCTGATGCCCGCCAGCTCTTCTTCGCTCAGCGTCGGTTTGTCTTCGGTTTTTTGCAGATCTTTGGTCAGCTGTTTCACCACGTCGCTTTTGGCTTCCGGCGTCAGTGCACTCAGCACCGATTGAGCATCCGTGAGGGTGGTCAGATCGATTTTCTGCGTATCGCCTTCGTCCTGCTGTGTGAGAAGCTGGTTGAGTGTGGCTTTTGCCTCTCCCTGAGGGAGCTTTTGACTGGCGGCCTGCAGGTCGGCGAGCGTCAGCTTGCCCTCTTTCGCGGTTTTGCCAGACATCGCCCCGGCCAGCAGAGCAAAAAAGTCCTGAGCGTCCCCGGCATCGGCACCGGCGGTGACGCCGGTTTGCGCGCCTGGAATATCGGCGTCACTGACGAGAAGTTTCGGCAGAGTAATCATTCGGGTTTCCTTAAGGTGGCACGCTGGGCGAACTCATCCATTTTTTTCTGATCCAGACGGTTTTCCGCCAGCAGCTCGGCGGCGGCCTGTCTGTCCTGGAGCGTCTGCCATGCCTGCAAACGCTGTTTTTTTTCACGCCAGGCGCTGAGCGCCTGTTCGACTCTGCGGTTCCACTGCAGCAGCTGCTGGCGATGCTGATCGATAGCCTTCTCCAGAGTCTGAATAAACTGCTGGTAGTTCTGCCAGCGCAGGCTTGCCATCCCCTGGGACAGGGTGTCGTTCAGGCTGGTCTGATACTCAAGCTGGTAATCCATCAGCATCTTCAACTGCTCTTCTGCCTGCTGGCAGCCGCGTCGCATCTCACCCAACTGCAGGGCGGCATTGTCGACTTCCTTCTCCGCCAGCTCTTTCAGCGTGGCTAAGGCACCGTGTTCTGCCATATCGGTCTCCTGTTAAGCGGCCGGGAAGATGATGTCCAGAGCCTGGAGGGAATCATTCCAGTCCGCTTTTTCGAAAATACCCTGTTGCAGAAAGCCCTCCAGCTGTGGCCACAGCGCAATGGCCTTGTCGAGCATCGGGTCGCTGCCCTTTGCGTACGCACCGACGCTCACCAGGTCGCGGTTGCGCTGGAAGCTTGAGAGCAGTTGTTTGAAGTTTCTCACCCGCGCGTAGTGCTTCTCGGTGATGAGCGCAGTCATGGCGCGGCTGATGGAGGCTTCGATATCGATGGCCGGATAGTGGCCCGCTTCCGCCAGACGGCGGGACAGCACAATGTGGCCGTCGAGAATGGCACGCGCTGAGTCGGCGATCGGATCCTGCTGATCGTCGCCCTCGGTGAGCACTGTATAAAAGGCGGTGACCGAACCGCCGCCGCTGATGCCGTTCCCGGCGCGTTCCACCAGTGCGGGCAGCTTCGCAAACACCGAAGGCGGATAACCTTTGGTGGCGGGCGGTTCACCGATGGCGAGTGCGATTTCACGCTGGGCCATCGCGTAACGGGTAAGAGAATCCATGATCAGCAAAACGTGCTGGCCGCGGTCGCGAAAATCTTCGGCGATACGCGTGGCATAGGCCGCGCCCTGCATGCGGAGCAGGGGAGAGACGTCCGCCGGGGCGGCGATCACCACCGAACGCGCGCGCCCATCTGCTCCAAGAATGTTCTCGATAAAATCTTTTACTTCACGGCCACGTTCACCGATCAGCCCGACCACGATCACATCGGCCTGGGTGTAGCGCGCCATCATGCCGAGCAGTACCGATTTCCCTACGCCGGAGCCCGCAAACAGGCCCATGCGCTGGCCGCGTCCCACGGTCAGCAGGGCGTTAATGGGACGCACACCAGTGTCCAGCACGTGTTCAATCGGGGTTCGCTGCAAGGGGTTGAACGGCTGGGTGATCAGCGCGCCGGTTTCGGTTGTGTCCGGAGCGGGCAGGCCGTCGAGCGGCTTTCCTGCGCCGTCGAGTACGCGTCCCAGCAGCGCCGGGCCAAGCGGAAGCTGCTTTCCGCTCTGCAAACCGTCGCCGGATGCATTGCGCGCATAGACACGAGCACCGGGCAGAATGCCTTCCACTTCTTCCAGCGGCATCAGAAACAGGCGATGACCGTTAAAGCCGACCACTTCGCTCTCCACTTCGTGCACTTCGCCGTTTTCCAGACGCTCAATCACGCAGGTCGCGCCGAGCGGCAGCTGCAGCCCGGTGGCCTCCAGCACCAGCCCGGTGGCGCGGGTCAGCCGTCCGTAGCGGCGCACCGATGGGAGCTGCGCCATTTTTGTCTCGAAGTTATCGAGCGTGGTGAGCCAGCGCGTCAGACGGGCGGTCATCAGATGACTCCCGGAGCGGCCAGGCGGCACAGCTCCTGCCAGCGGGTGGCTACGCTGGCGTCAAGATCGCCCTCATCGGCAGACACTTTGCAGCCGCCGTGATGCAGGGAAGGATCGCCCCGCAGCCGCCAGCCGTGCAGGTTAAGCGTGGCGCCAACCATCTCTTCCACGCGCTGTAAATCATCCGGATGCACGCGCAGCTGCGGTTTACCGCTGAACAGCGGTTCCTGTTGCAGCAGGGCCTGAATCTGTTTGATCAGCGCCGAGTTATCGACAACCGGCGCCTGGCCGATCACCTGGCGGGCGGCTTCCAGCGCCATCTGCATCAGACGCGAGGCGATAACGCTGTCGAGTGCGTCCAGCGTATGCTGAAATTCACTCACCAGCTGCTGCATCCGCGCGTGCAGAGGTATCTGCTGCTGCTGAGCCTGCATCTGGCCCTGCTCCAGACCCTGCGCTAAGCCTTCCTGATAGCCCTGAGACTGCCCGGCGGCACGTCCTTCGGCCAGACCGGCGCTATAGCCCTGTTCATGAGCCTGCATCTGAATCTGCGCGAGCTGCTGCTGCAGCTTTTGTTCTTCTGATATTTCATCTACCGGTTCACCGTCGGTGTGTTCGGTAAATTCCGGTACAAAAGCCTGTACCGGCGGGGCCAGGTCATCAGGCAACCAGACTTTCCACGGCGTGGCATCAGACATAGGTATCGTCTCCGCTGCCAATCACCATCTCGCCGGTTTCCGCCAGACGACGCACAATAAGCAGAATCGCTTTCTGCTCGTTTTCCACCTGAGACAGGCGCACCGGGCCACGGTTGGCGAGGTCGTCGCGCAGGATATCCGCCGCACGCTGCGACATATTGCGCAGGAATTTCTCGCGCAGCGGATGCTCGGCGCCTTTGAGGGCGATAAGCAGCGATTCGGAATCCACTTCCTGCAGCAGGCGCTGAATGCTGCGGTCGTCCACTTCGACCAGGTTTTCGAACAGGAACATCTCGTCGATGATCTTTTGTGCCAGCTCGCCGTCGAATTCGCGCACGGCGGTGATGACTGCTTCTTCCTGATGAGTTTTCATCAGGTTGATGATTTCGGCTGCCGTTCTCACGCCGCCCATTTTGCTACGCTTGAGGTTCTGGCCGTCGAGCAGGTTGTTCAGCACTTCGGTCAGCTCCGCCAGCGCCGCCGGCTGCACGCCGCCGAAGGTGGCGATACGCAGCATCACGTCGTGACGCAGGCGTTCGTCGAACAGCGCCAGAATATCCGCCGCCTGGCCGCGCTTAAGGTGAACCAGAATGGTGGCGATGATCTGCGGATGCTCGTCGCGGATAAGGTCGGCGGCGCTCTGCGGCTCCATAAAGTTGAGCGTTTCGATGCCGCTGGTGGTTTCGCGGGTTTCGAGAATATCTTCCAGCAGGCTTGCCGCGCGCTCTTCACCCAGCGCTTTCACCAGCACGGTACGCAGGTATTCGTTGGCGTTGACGTTCAGCGCCGCGTACTGTTCGGCTTCCTGCTCAAACTCTGCCAGCACGTCGGTCAACTGCTTGTTGGAAATCTGGCGCACGTTGGCCATTGCCGCGCTGAGCGTCTGTACTTCGCGCGTGTTGAGATGCTTGAACACCTCCGCCGCGCGGTCTTCGCCAATGGTCATCAGCAGGATGACGCTTTTATCGGTACCGCTAAGGGCTGCATTACTCATGGTCGTTACTCATCCACTGGCGAATGACCAGCGCGACGACGCGCGGATCGTTGTCTGACATTTCGCGAATACGCTGACTCATCACTTCGGCACTCAGGCGCTGGTTGGCGCGACGGCTCTGCTGCTGTTCATCTTTGCTGAGGTTAACCTGCACGGCCTCGGCGATTTCACGCTCGACCTTCGCTTCTTCGCGCGCGGCTTTGGCTTCCTCTTCGCGGCGCAGCAGCTGCGGACGAACCGCTTTGCGCCACAGGATCCACGCCACCAGGGCAATCAGCAGCCAGCGTCCGGCGGACATCAGCTGATCGATAAACGACTGCTGCTGCCAGAACGGCAGTTCGCCACCGGTTTCATCACCCGCGGTAAACGGCGAGTTGACCACGTTCAGGGTGTCGCCACGGGTCGTGTTATAGCCCATCGCTTCGCGGGTCAGATCTTCAATCTGCTTCATCTGATCGGCGGTCAGCGGCAGCGGCTTACCGTCGGGCAGATTCTTGTAGTTCACCACTACCGCTACCGACAGGCGCTGAATGTCGCCGACGTTCATTTTGGTGTGGCGAATGGTGCGGTCGACTTCGTAGTTAGTGGTTTCGTTGCGGGAGCTATTGCGCGGTCCGCTCTGGTTATTGGTGCTGGTCGTACGCTGCTGCCCCTGCGCGCCTGCCTGCTGGTTTGCCGGTGGCGTGGAGATTGGCGCATTCGGCGCCGGAGCAGGGGAGTTGGAGAGCGCACCCGGCACGCCACCCGGATTCGGGCTGCCAACCTGCTCGCTTTCGTTCACCTGACGCGAACGCATTACCGCCTGGCTGGTATCGCCGTTCGGGCGATACTGCTCTTCGGTCTGTTCTTTATTGTCGAAGTTGATCTGGGCGGTGACCTGCGCATGGACGTTGCCGTTGCCAACAATCGGCGACAGAATTGATTCGATACGACGCTGCACGCGTCCTTCCACATCGGAGGCGTATTTCAGCTGCGCGTCGTTGAGGTCACGATCGCCGGTCTGCGACTGGGTCAGCAGATGGCCACCCTGATCGACCAGGGTCACGTTACCCGGCGGCAGGCCTGCCACGGCGCTGGAAACCAAATGCACCACCGCCGCGATTTGACCTTCGTCCAGCGCGCGGCCAGGCTCAAGGTTCAGGGTCACGGAGGCAGAAGGGAGTTTTTGCTCACGCACGAACAGCGATGGTTTTGGCATCGCGAGATGCACGCGGGCGCTTTTCACCGGACCGAGGGTTTCAATAGTGCGGGCCAGTTCGCCTTCCAGCGCACGCTGGTAGTTCACCTGCTCGCTGAACTGGCTGATGCCGAATTTTTCCTGATCCAGCAGCTCAAAGCCGACCGCACCGCCCTTCGGCAGCCCGGCCTGCGCCAGACGCAAGCGTAGCTCGTGGACTTTGTCAGCAGGCACTTCGATCGCGCCGCCGCTGTCGGCAAAGCGATAGGGAATGTTCATCTGCTGGAGCTGAGTGACGATGGCGCCGCCGTCCTGATCGGTCAGATTGCTGAACAGCGTCCGGTAGTCAGGCTGCTTTGCCCACAGCACCAGCGCAACGATGATTGCCACTGCGGCAGCGCTGGCAACCATAAGAGGAATTTTCGGGTTAGCGCGCAGGCGAGCGACCCACTCTGGCATTTTAGATTGTGGCGTGGCCGCGGTCGCGCTCATTGCGCACCTCGTAAATCCAGGTCGATGGCGTTAAACGTGTACAAAAGCAAGGCTGACTCCCGGTCGGCAAAGGCAAAGTGGTACTGATGCCATTATTTGCCCTCCGCGAATTTTCCATCGCTCAAATAGTCGGGTTTTTTAACGTTAATTAGCGCCTTTATCTCATTGACAAACTGATAATCTCATCACCCATGACATCAACCAGGGGATCAAAATGGCCATTACAGGCATCGAAGGGGTTCTGACGCAAATGCAGGCTGCTGCCAGCGTCGCCCGCAATCAGCAGGTGGAAGAACAGCCAACTATCAGCTTCGCCGGGCAGCTCAACGCCGCGCTGGACCGCATCAGCGAAACGCAAAACAGCGCCAAAGCGCAGGCGGAGAAATTTGCCTTAGGCGAGCCGGGCGTGGCATTGAACGATGTGATGACCGACCTGCAAAAATCGTCCGTCTCTTTGCAGATGGGTGTTCAGGTGCGTAACAAACTGGTGTCGGCGTACCAGGAAGTGATGGGGATGCAGGTTTAATAAAATGTGAAACCCGGCCCGGGCTGGTCGGGATATATCTCTATAACTTCCTGTCACTATTTTTTCATCAGTCACTTACGGTCTGCCCGGAAGCGACCATACTTTCCTCTACGGTTCGCTTACGCGTCGGGGTCATTATGGCTGACAGTAAACCCTCATCGTCTTCATCAGCGCCTGTAGCAGAGCACCCCTTCTGGCTACGGGTGGAGAATGCGGCACGACAGTACGGCTTTGTGTTGCTGATTTTAGTGCTGCTGGCCGGGTTCTGCGGCCTGTTCTCAAAAGGGATGTTCAGCAACGGTAGCCTGACCAATGCCGATCGCACTCTGAAGGTTGACTATGAGCGTTTTGGTCGCAACCAAAGCGATATGGATCTGAAAGTCACGCTCAACGTGCCGCCGGGAGATAGCTATACCGTGACGCTTGGCGGGCAGTTTATGGATACGTTTGAAATCGAAGCTCTCTACCCGCAGCCGTGGCGATTCAGCAGCCATAACGGCGATATGACGCTCGAGTTTCATGACCAGCCGGAAGGGGGCTCGCATACGCTCTGGCTCAGCGTGCAACCCCGGCATTCCGGTAAGGTTGTATCCACGCTAAGGGCTAACCAGCAGCCCGCTGTCACTTTGACCCAGTATATTTATCCTTAGGATTTGTATATGGATATGATCCTTCGTGCCGTCGCGATTTACCTGATTCTGGTGGTCGTCTTCAAAATTGCCGGGCGTCGGGCGCTGTTGCAGATGACCTCGTTTGATTTGATTCTGCTGCTGATCATCAGCGAGGCGACGCAGCAGGGGCTGCTCGGCAATGATTTTTCTGTCACCGGGGCCGCACTGTGCATCATTACCCTCATCGTAATGGATATGCTGTTTGGCAAAATCAAAAAATACCTGCCCGGCGCGGAGGAGATGATTGACGGTACGGCGGTGGTTCTGGTGGAAAACGGCGTGCTGATGCGCAAGAAAATGAAAATGGCCGATATCTCCGAGGAGGATATTATGGTGTCGGCCCGCAACAATCAGGGGCTGACGGAGCTTGCGGAGATCAAGTTTGCCATCCTCGAGAGCAACGGCCATATCTCGATTATCCCGCAGAAGTAAAGGCTGGAAGCGTTAACGCTTTAATGCCACAATATTTTTTTCACGGTTTGCAGGATGAGTGATGAAAAAAATTGCAATTTTCGGCGCAATGCTGGTGCTGAGCGGATGTGTTCAGGTTGATAATTACAACGATGTGGTTAAAGCGCCTGCGCCGGCAGGCCTTGCGGGTTACTGGCAGTCGGAAGGGCCGCAAAGCGCGATGGTCAGTCCGGAAGCCATTGCCACGCTTGTGGTGACCAAAGACGGCGATACGCTGGACTGTCGCCAGTGGCAGCGCGTGATTGCGCTGCCGGGTAAACTGATGCTGCGTAGCGACGACGTGTATAACGTCACTGGCA
Source organism: Scandinavium sp. UTDF21-P1B (assembly GCF_040750395.1). NCBI lineage: Bacteria > Pseudomonadati > Pseudomonadota > Gammaproteobacteria > Enterobacterales > Enterobacteriaceae > Scandinavium > Scandinavium sp. UTDF21-P1B. The sequence continues at coordinate 193,035 of NZ_JBFLVD010000025.1, read as the reverse complement.
AGAAAGATGTTTACGCCATCGAGCGCGACGGCGATCGTCTTGACTACGATCGCATGACGCTAAAACGTGTCGACCGCCCGACGCAGGAATGTGCAGACTATCTGCAGAAGAATCCTTTGCTTTCGCCATTGCCTTAAAAAATGTGCCCGTTTGCGATTGCCCGGTGGCGGATATGCCTTACCGGGCCTACAAACCGGACATAAAAAACGGTGCGAAATCGTAGGCCCGGTCAGCGCAGCGCCACCGGGCATTTCACCACTCAATGCGGTTCGTGACAAACAGCCCTACAGAACATCCTCCATCACCCACACGCTGACGCTGCCGCCTTTACAGGTAAAGACGCCTTTGCCATCGTCGTCTGTTTCAACAATTTCCTCGCGATTATTGAGAAAATCTTTCCAGCGCTTCTGGCCGTAGTTTTCACCGAGCGTGAGCGTCTTCTCACCGTCGTCGCCGTTTGAGAGCACCACCACACAGCCGGGCGCTTCGTCGGTGCCGCTGCGGCTGAAGGCGATGCAGTTGGGGTGATCGAAATAGAGCGTTTGCACACCGTGCGCAAACCGCTGTCGGGCATCGATAAGCTCGTGAAGTTGTTCGATGACCGGCATCTCGATTTTGTAGGTGTTGCCATCACCGCCGGTATCTTCATAGACCGCGCCAAACAAATCCGGATAAAACACCGATGGCACGCCGTTCTCACGCAGTAAAATCAGCGCATAGGCCAGTGGCTTAAACCAGGGGTCGACCGGCGCTTCCAGCGCCTGTAGCGGCTGGGTGTCGTGATTAGCGACCAGCGTCACGGCATGAAACGGATCGGCTTCCACCAGCGTGCCGGTGAATATCTGGCTCATGTCGTAGTCGCGGCCAAGCCTCGAGGCCTCGTGGAATTTCATCTGTAGCGGGGCGTCAAACAGCAGCGTCTGGCCATCGACCTGATTGATGTAGTTTTGCAGCGTATCGACTTCGTGTGACCAGTATTCCGCCACGATAAACAGCGGTTTTGGTGCCACTTCCTGAACGTGCTCAATCCACTCTTTGTAGAACCAGGCCGGAATATGTTTCACCGCATCCAGGCGGAAACCGTCGCAGTGAGTTTGTTCCATCACCCAGCGCGCCCAGTATTTCAGCTCTTCGGTGACCGCATGGTTACGGAAGTCGATATTCTCGCCCATCAGGTAATCAAAGTTGCCCATTTCGCCGTCGACCTGGTCGTTCCAGCCTTCGCCCGTGTAGTCGTTGACGATTTTAAAGATGCCGTTCTCGTCGGGGTTCTCAATATGGTCGATACCGCTGAAGCATTTGTAATCCCAGACGAACTGAGAATATTGGCCGTTGCGTACCGGATAGGTGTATTTCGTCCAGGCTTCGCACTCGATGATTTCATCGTCGATCTGGTTGCGGTCCTGCTCGTTGACTCGTTGTACGCGGACGTGCTCTTTTTCATCGGCACCCATTTTGTGGTTCACCACCACGTCGAGCAGCACGGCGATGTCGTTTTTTTTCAACGCATCCAGAGCCGCCAGCAGCTGGCCTTTGTCGCCATATTTGGTGGCCACTGATCCTTTTTGGTCAAACTCGCCCAGATCGAACAGATCGTAGCTGTCATACCCGACGGAATAGCCGCCGGATGCGCCTTTGTAGGCGGGAGGCAGCCAGATCATGTTGACACCGATTTCGTTCAGATTGGGCGCAAGCGCTTCAACCTCTCGCCACAATTCACCGCCAGCGGGGTAATACCAGTGAAAACACTGCAACAGGGTAGGATTGCGCATACACAGACTCCGAAGGGAAGGAGACTCTAGTATGGAATACGAAGCGGAAAAACGCCTGGCGCGCAGTGCGCGCCTGCGGATCAGTTGGTTGGAGTATCGCGGGTTTCCTGCGGAACCAGAACGTGGCCGCCCTGTTTGCCGTAGGCGGTGAGGACCGATTTCTGGATGGTTGACTGCCCGACGAGCTTCGCCAGCTCGTCCATTCTTGCCTGTAACAGACGCTTCACTTCCGTCTCGTTTTCCAGAATCGCCCGCAGTACCGGACGCAGCTGCTCTTGTACCACGCCCGATGGCTCCGACTGACGCGTCAGTTCTGCCAGTTTTTGCACCGCGTTGACGTACTCCATTTCACAGGCGATCAAATCATCCCATTGTCCTTCGCTGGCAAGGCGCAGCATGGCAAGGCTTTGCTCAAGCAGCTGCTGGTACAGGCTATACAGGTGCGGTGCAGTACTCATTAGACGGCGTCCTGAATCAGGTTGGTCGGGGTGGCAACGTCCTTCCAGGCATCGGCGATCTCGCGCAGCAGGATTTCCACCTCTTCGATAGCGGAAACGTCATTGCGCAGGTTCGCCTGCAGGAGACGCCTTACCATGTAGGCGTACAGCGCGATCAGATTTTGCGTCAGCTCATCTTCGCTCTCTTCATCCAGACCTACCTTCAGGCCGTTTTCAATGATGTTGATGGCTTTTGAGAGGGAGAGGCCTTTCCCCTCCAGGTTGTTATCCTGCATAAACAGGCGCGCGCGCACCAGTGCGCTGAGGGCGCCATCAAACAGCATGATCACCAGCTGCTGCTGGCTGGCGCTCATCACCGCGCTTTCGACTCCGATTTTTGCGTAGGCCTGCGTGCCTTTTGCGCCGTACATGTTAGCTCCTGAGCTTGATTAATTAGCTTTTGCTGCTGGAAGACGATTCGAACTGCTGGGTCAGATAGCTGCTGGTGGAGTTCAGCGAACTCATCATCACGTCCAACTGGGTGAACTGGGCTTTGTAACGTGCCATCAGCGTATCAATGCGGTCGCTGGCGGCGTTGTACTGGTCGGTCAGATTTTTTAAGGTTTTGCTCACGCCGTCGGTGGCCGCTTGGACGATCCCGGTGCTGGAGAGCCAGCTGCTCAGACTCTTGTCCATGGTGGTGGTGATGCCGGTGGCTTTTCCGTCCCCCATAAACAGGTCTTTGATGTTCGCAGAACCGGTTTTCAGTGCAGTTTCCAGCTTGGTGCTGTCGATACTCAGCTTGCCGGTGCTGGCGTCGGAGGTGATACCAATCTGGGAAAGCGTTTTCAGGGTCGAACTGCCGGAGCTTGTCAGCATACTTTTCAGCTGGGTCTGAATGGTGCGCAGGGTGCTATCGCCGAGCAGAGCGCCGTTGGTGGTATCCTGCGAATCGGTACCTGCATCCACCGCGGTGTACTTGGTGAGTGAGGCGAAAGTATCCTGCAACGAGTTATAGGCATTGACCCAAGTGGTAATCGCTGTTTCAGACTGTGAGTTGTCTTTGGTGATGGTTAACGTCTGATTACCTGTGGTGGTGTCGTTCAGGTTCAGAGTAATGTCTTCCAGCGCGTCGCTGATGGTATTACTACTGTTCTCAATGTCGATATTGTTGACTTTGAGTTTGGCGTTTTGCGCCGTCACGCTCTCCTGCATGCCGCCGTTGCCGGAGGCGTCATAACCCATAAAGCTTTGCAGGGCGCTGTCACCGCTGACGGCGATGGTCATCGCATTGTCAGAGCCTGTGTCGTTCGAGGTGACCGAAAGGCGATACTGGCCGTTCCCGACGTTAATAATACTGGCGCTGACGCCCGCATCGGCTTTGTTAATCGCATCGCGAATGCCGCTCAGGGAGGAGTTTGCGGCGCTGATATCAATCGTGACCGGTTTTTTACCGCCGCCCTGCTGAATGGTAATGGTGCTGTCGCTACTTGCGATCGCGGTTTTGCTGTCGGCCTGCGCGGTTTTGGAGGTCAGCGTTTGCGCCTGTGCCAATTGGGAGACGCTAATCGTGTATTTTCCCGCCACGGCGTTACCGGTGGTGGTGGCGCTGAATGCTGAAGAGCTACTGTTGGCGCTGGTGGCGGTAAACAGACCTGCTTTGTTTAAGGCGGTATTGGCCGTCTGGAATGCGACCAGTGCACTTTTTAGCGTGCCGTAGGCGCTCAGCTTGGCGGTGTAGGAAGATTGCTGAGTTGAAATAGGCTTCAGACCCGCTTTTTCAGCCGTTTCCAGGTTATCCAGGATGGTGCTCAAATCAAGACCCGAACCGATTCCCAGTGTAGAGATACTTGCCATATTTATTCCTTAAATTTATCGACACGTAGAATGAATACCGGGGTTATCGGCGGGATTGGCGCAAAGTTTACGTTTAATTTGCTTTTTTTAATGGCGGGAATAAAGGCACGAGGGCGGACTATTTCGGCGGCTAAAAAATTATTCAGGGGTTTGTGAAAAAAAATCTAAAGGTTGGATGGAGGGCGACGATAACCACATTGACGGCGATTGAGCCGACGGGTGGAAACCCAAATCTACTAACAGATTTGATGAACAACAGGAAACCAAATCATGGCACAAGTCATTAATACCAACAGCCTCTCGCTGATCACTCAGAACAACATCAACAAGAACCAGTCTGCTCTGTCGACTTCCATTGAGCGTCTGTCTTCCGGTCTGCGTATCAACAGTGCAAAAGATGACGCTGCTGGCCAGGCGATTGCTAACCGCTTCACCTCTAACATTAAGGGCCTGACTCAGGCTGCGCGTAACGCCAACGACGGTATCTCCGTTGCGCAGACTACTGAAGGCGCGCTGTCTGAAATCAACAACAACTTACAGCGTATCCGTGAGCTGACCGTTCAGGCCTCTACCGGTACTAACTCCGATTCTGACCTCTCTTCCATCCAGGACGAAATCAAATCCCGTCTGGACGAAATTGACCGCGTATCCGGTCAAACTCAGTTCAACGGCGTGAACGTACTGGCCAAAGACGGCAAAATGAACATCCAGGTGGGTGCAAACGATGGTGAAACTATCACTATTGACCTGAAAAAAATCGACTCACAGACTCTGGGTCTGGATAGCTTTAACGTGAATGGTCCACAGGGCGGCACCCCAGCTCAGGTTACTGATTTCAAATCTTACTATGGCGCAACCACGAGCATTACTGGGGCAACCGTTGCTGAAAACAATGGTGGTGACCTGGCAACACGTCTCGGTGTTGATGCTGCCAGTGTTGTTGTTGATGGTACAAAAGTTTACTCAGACGCCAATGGCAATATGTTTGCTAAGGTCACCATCACTCCAGGCAGTGCTGCAGAAGTAAATAACCTTAAAGCAAATGGCTTTGAAAGCGAATACGACACTGCTACAACTACTGGTACTCCGAAAGACTACTATGTTGCATTGGATCCGCAGTCAGCAACGACAGCTGGTACAACAGCAGCATTCAAGATTGATACTTCAAGCCTGAGTCTCTCCAGCCTGACCACGGGTTCTACTTCTAACCCACTGGACAAACTGGACTCAGCAATTGCTTCCGTAGACAAATTCCGTTCTTCTCTGGGTGCTATCCAGAACCGTCTGGACTCTGCGGTCACCAACCTGAACAACACCACTACCAACCTGTCTGAAGCGCAGTCCCGTATTCAGGACGCCGACTATGCGACCGAAGTGTCCAACATGTCTAAAGCGCAGATCATTCAGCAGGCCGGTAACTCCGTGCTGGCTAAAGCAAACCAGGTTCCACAGCAGGTTCTGTCTCTGCTGCAGGGCTAATCCTGATTCGCTTAACAAACCCCGCCTCGGCGGGGTTTTCCTGTTTTAGAGTTTCACTTAACTCCTCAAATAACCCCTCCTTTTAGCCACTATTCCGTCGATTAAAACCCCTCCAGAAACGGATAATCATGCCGATAACTCAACTATTGCAGGGCTGTTTATCGTGAATTCACTCTATACCGCTGAAGGTGTAATGGATAAACACTCGCTGTGGCAGCGTTATGTACCTTTGGTGCGACACGAAGCATTGCGCCTTCAGGTGCGACTGCCCGCGAGCGTTGAACTGGACGATCTGCTTCAGGCGGGCGGCATTGGGTTACTGAATGCCGTCGAACGATACGATGCACTGCAAGGCACGGCATTTACCACTTACGCAGTACAACGCATACGCGGCGCGATGCTCGACGAACTGCGCAGCCGGGACTGGGTGCCCAGAAGCGTTCGTCGTAACGCCCGAGAAGTGGCGCTGGCGATGGGGCAACTGGAGCAGGAGCTGGGACGCAACGCCACCGAAACGGAGGTCGCGCAGCGCCTGGGCATTGCCGTTGAGGAGTATCGACAGATGCTGCTCGATACCAACAACAGCCAGCTTTTCTCCTACGACGAGTGGCGGGAAGAGCACGGCGACAGTATCGAGCTGGTGACTGAAGAGAATCAGCAGGAGAACCCGCTTCATCTGCTGATGGAGGGCAACCTGCGCCAGCGCGTGATGGAGGCGATTGAAGCCTTGCCGGAACGTGAACAGCTGGTGCTGACGCTCTACTACCAGGAAGAGCTCAATCTTAAGGAGATTGGCGCAGTACTTGAGGTAGGAGAGTCGCGCGTCAGCCAGCTTCATAGCCAGGCCATTAAGCGTTTGCGAACAAAACTGGGTCGGTACCAGGAGGGCGGCTAAGCTGTCATGCCTGGAGAAATGCCGCACATAGCATTGACTACCAGGAGTTATCATGACGGTGCAGCAGGTAAAAAGACGGCCTTTAAGCCGCTATCTCAAAGACTTTAAACACAGCCAGACGCATTGCGCCCACTGCCATAAAATGCTCGACCGCATCACGCTTGTGCGTCGGGGCGAAATCGTCAACAAAATCGCTATTTCCCGCCTTGATATGCTGATGGACGAAGCCGACTGGCAGCAGGAGCGCCGCGAGTGGGTGGCGCTGTGCCGTTTCTGCGGCGATCTGCACTGCAAAGAGCAGAGCGACTTCTTCGATATCCTCGGCTTTAAGCAGTATCTCTTCGAGCAAACCGACATGAGTCCAGGCACCGTGCGTGAATACGTTGTGCGCCTGCGTCGTCTGGGCAATCATCTGAGCGCGCTGAAAATCGACCGCGCATTGCTTGCGGGTGAAGCGGACGAAAATCTCGCGCCGTGGCTGCCGCAAACCAGTACCAACAACTACCGCATTGCGCTACGAAAGTATTCGCAATTCAAAAGCCTGCGCCCGGTGGGCGATCAGCAGAAGTTCGGCATGCAGGCAACCTCTGAGTTATATTAAATTTGAATGGCTTATAGCGGACGGGTATTAGCTGTTTTTCCCAAACGCCTTACACTGCAAAAAAATTCAAATGTTGGGGGAAAGAATGAAACTAGCATTTCTGGGCCGTCAGGCTCTGATGGGCATGATGGCCGTGGCGCTGGTCGCCGGGGCAAGTGTGAAAACCTTCGCGGCAGAAAATCTGCTGAGTCAGGTGAAAGAGCGTGGTTCCCTGCGTGTGGGCCTGGAAGGCACCTATCCGCCGTTCAGTTTCCAGGGCGATGACGGCAAGCTGACCGGCTTCGAAGTGGAGTTTGCCCAGGAGCTGGCAAAGCATCTGGGCGTAAAAGCAGACCTCAAGCCGACCAAATGGGACGGCATGCTGGCGTCGCTGGATTCTAAACGCATTGATGTGGTGATTAACCAGGTCACCATCTCCGACGAGCGTAAAAAGAAATATGACTTCTCCATGCCTTATACCGTGTCCGGTATTCAGGCGCTGGTGAAAAAAGGCAATGAAGGCACCATTAAAACCGCCGCGGACCTGAAGGGCAAAAAAGTCGGCGTGGGTCTGGGCACCAACTACGAAGAGTGGCTGCGTCAGAACGTGCAGGGTGTGGACGTGCGTACCTATGATGACGATCCGACCAAATACCAGGATCTGCGCGTAGGCCGTATTGATGCCATTCTGGTTGACCGTCTTGCCGCACTGGATCTGGTGAAGAAAACCAACAACACGCTGGCCGTCACCGGTGAAGCATTCTCCCGTCAGGAATCTGGCGTGGCGCTGCGTAAAGGCAACGATGACCTGCTGAAAGCTATCGAGGGTGCTATCGCCGATATGCAGAAAGACGGTAGCCTGAAAGCGCTGTCCGAGAAGTGGTTCGGGGCTGACGTAACCAAATAAACATCGGTAATATCCCTCTCCCTAACCCTCTCCCAATGGGAGAGGGAATTGGCCGGAGCGGGTTTTGACTTTCTCCCTCTCCATTCAGGGAGAGGGTCGGGGAGAGGGGGAGCAGACAATGCTGTTGCCCCATAAAAAATCAAAAGGCGCTAACCCAGCGCCTTTTTTCATTTCACCCGCAACTGTGTGCATAATAAAAAGAAAATCAGGAGGTGCTATGTCACTGCAGAATCTCACACGTTTCCCTCGGCTGGAATTTATTGGCGCACCGACGCCTCTGGAGTACCTGCCTCGTTTCTCCGACTATCTGGGGCGCGACATCTTTATCAAACGCGACGACGTCACGCCGATGGCGATGGGCGGTAATAAGCTGCGTAAGCTTGAGTTTCTGGCGGCTGATGCGCTGCGCGAAGGTGCAGATACGCTGATCACCGCAGGCGCGATTCAGTCTAACCACGTGCGCCAGACGGCTGCTGTGGCGGCGAAGCTGGGCCTGCACTGTGTGGCGCTGCTGGAAAATCCGATTGGCACAAAAGCTGAGAACTATCTGAGCAACGGCAACCGCCTGTTGCTGGACTATTTCAGTACGCAAATCGAAATGTGCGATGCGCTGACCGATCCAAACCGCCAACTGGAAGAGCTTGCCACGCGCGTGGAAGCGCAGGGCTTTCGCCCATATGTGATTCCGGTCGGCGGCTCGAATGCGCTTGGCGCGCTTGGCTACGTTGAAAGCGCGCTGGAAATTGCACAGCAGTGTGAAGGCGCAGTCTCGCTCTCTTCTGTCGTGGTGGCGTCTGGCAGCGCAGGTACGCACGCCGGTCTGGCCGTTGGCTTAGAACAGCTGATGCCTGAGGCGGAACTGATTGGCGTGACGGTGTCCCGTAGTATTGCCGATCAGAAACCTAAAGTCGTTACGCTTCAGCAGGCCGTGGCCGAAAGCCTCGAACTCAAAGCGAAAGCGGAAATCACGCTGTGGGATGATTATTTTGCCCCAGGCTACGGTACGCCAAACGATGAAGGGATGGAGGCCGTGAAGCTGCTGGCACGCCTGGAGGGAATTTTGTTGGATCCGGTATACACCGGCAAAGCGATGGCCGGGCTTATCGACGGCATCAGCCAGAAACGCTTTAAGGATGAAGGACCGATTCTCTTTATTCATACCGGCGGCGCTCCGGCGCTGTTCGCCTATCACCCACACGTATAAAAGACACCCATAATGCAAGAAAGTATCCAACTGGTTATCGACTCGCTGCCTTACCTGCTGAAAGGCGCTGTCTTCACCTTACAGCTCAGCATCGGCGGGATGTTCTTCGGCCTGGTGCTGGGTTTTGTGCTGGCGCTGATGCGAATGTCGCCCGTCGCCCCGGTACGCTGGCTGGCGCGGTTTTATATCTCGATTTTCCGCGGCACGCCGCTCATTGCCCAGCTTTTTATGATTTACTACGGCCTGCCGCAGTTTGGCATCGAGCTGGATCCGATTCCGGCGGCAATGATTGGTCTGTCGCTCAACACCGCAGCCTATACCTCGGAAACGCTGCGTGCGGCGATCTCGTCGATTGATAAAGGTCAGTGGGAAGCCGCCGCCAGTATCGGCATGACGCCGTGGCAAACCCTGCGTCGCGCCATTCTGCCCCAGGCTGCACGCGTGGCGCTGCCGCCGCTGTCGAACAGCTTTATCAGCCTGGTGAAAGACACGTCACTTGCGGCCACTATTCAGGTGCCGGAGCTGTTCCGTCAGGCGCAGCTGATCACCTCGCGTACGCTGGAAGTGTTCACCATGTACCTCGCCGCCTCGCTGATTTATTGGGTCATGGCGACGGTACTCTCCGCGTTACAGAACTACTTTGAAAACCAGCTGAACCGCCAGGAGCGTGATCCGAAATGAGTGCTATCGACGTTAAAAACCTGGTAAAAAAATTCCATGGTCAGACGGTGCTGCACGGTATCGATCTTGAGGTGAAAGAGGGCGAAGTGGTGGCGATTATCGGGCCGAGCGGCTCGGGTAAAACCACGCTTCTGCGCAGCATTAACCTGCTGGAGCAGCCCGAAAGCGGCACGATTCGGGTGGGTGACATCACCATCGACACTGAGCGTCCGCTGAGCCAGCAGAAAGGGCTGATTCGGACTTTGCGCCAGCACGTGGGATTTGTGTTCCAGAACTTCAATCTGTTCCCGCATCGTACGGTGCTGGAAAACATTATTGAAGGGCCAGTGATCGTTAAAGGTGAGAACAAAGGCGAAGCGGCAACCCGCGCGCGTGAGCTGCTGGCAAAGGTTGGGCTGTCGGGTAAAGAAACCAGCTATCCGCGCCGCCTGTCCGGCGGGCAGCAGCAGCGCGTGGCGATTGCTCGCGCCCTGGCGATGCGCCCGGACGTTATCCTGTTTGATGAGCCGACTTCCGCACTGGATCCGGAGCTTGTGGGTGAGGTGCTGAATACCATCCGCCAGCTGGCGAAGGAGAAGCGCACAATGGTTATCGTCACTCATGAGATGAGCTTTGCCCGCGACGTTGCCGATCGGGCCATCTTTATGGATCAAGGACGCATCGTGGAGCAGGGCGAAGCCAAAGCGCTGTTCGCCAGCCCGCAGCAGCCACGAACCCGTCAGTTCCTTGAAAAATTCCTGATGCAGTAATCTTCAATAGCGGCCTGATAATTTCAGGCCGTTTTCTTTTATCAGAAAATTTAGCTTAAGGTTTTGTCGCCTGTATTTAAGGTGTGCTTAATTTCTGCATGCTTGTACAACATATTCCACCGCCAGTTTGCCCCGAGAAAAGAGGGGGTATCAGATTATTTACGCCTTCAACGATACTTTAGATATATAAACAGGGTTTATGTGTTAGTTTGCAGTATTCACAGGAATGATTATCAATCAGGAGTTTTCTCGTCAGATATGAGGGACATCGATTTTTTTCATTGGCGGAAGGGACTGACGCAACAATTTCACTCCGCCGCGGCAGATGACCAGGCCTATACTATTCTGCAACAGCAAACGCACCTGCTGGAATATGACTGGTTCGCGTTGTGCGTGCGTCATCCGGTGCCGTTTACCCGCCCTAAACTCTCTTTGCACACCACCTATCCTGAGGCCTGGATGGACCTTTATCAGGCTGAAAACTATTTCGCCATCGATCCTGTGCTGAAGGCTGAGAATTACCAGAATGGGCATCTTCCCTGGAGTGAAAGCTTATTCAAAGAGACTCAGGCATTTTGGGATGCTGCGCGTGACCATGGCTTAAGGCGTGGGATCACACAGTCGTTGATGCTGCCGAATCGGGCGCTCGGATTTTTATCCGTATCGCGGCAAAGTCATCAGGCTAATCCGTTCGCGGATGATGAAACCGAGTTACGACTGCAAACGCTGATGGAGCTTAGTATGGCAACGTTGCTGCGGCTGGAAGATAGGACGGTCATGGCGCCGGAAATGAAATTCAGCAAGCGGGAGCTGGAGATTCTGAAATGGACGGCGGAGGGGAAAACCTCAGCGGAAATATCGATAATCCTGTCGATTTCTGAAAATACGGTGAATTTCCACCAGAAGAATATGCAAAAGAAATTCAACGCGCCCAACAAAACTCAGATTGCCTGCTATGCGGCAGCGACAGGCATTATCTGACCGCATCCGACGTTCTGCGTGCCAGACGCAAAACCGGCTGCACATGGCAGCCGGTTTCATCATTACTGGCGGTAAGCCTGTTTAATTTGCTTAACCGTGCTGGAAAATACGGCCGCCTGAGCTTCATCTTCCATCTGCGTGATTTGCTTTTCCATTTTAATAATCACGCGTCCTGCGTCTGCCTGGCCCATCGCCTGCAGCATCAGGGTCAGCAGGGCTTTCAGGCAGGAAACTTCCTGGGACAGTTGTTGATTATTCTCAGCAGTGGAAAAATCAGGAGTGCTCATCTATTTCCTCGTTGGATTTCATCGCGCTTGCGCGGGGAGTAACAGTAAAGGTCGCGCAGTATACCACAGGCGAGAGGAAAAACGGGAGCGTCTGATTTTTGTCCTCTGATCAGAGCTGCTTACGGCTAAATTAAGCTGGGTAAGAAAGCGTTCGTCGCTTATTTGTTTAGCGCGGGTTCATGACCAGTTAATTATTGTTACATTTTTGCAATCGTATTTTTCATCTGCGTAAAATGTCGTGTTTTTAAGAAATTTTCTGAAGGCAAGCGTTTAAAAATGCGGTTGTTGTATCTAACTGTTTTGTAGTTGTTTCCAGTTGTTGTACAGCTTAATTTCCAGAAATCTAAGTAAAAACCTAAATGGCACATTTTTTGACTTTCAATGTTTAGATAAAACCCGTTAATATGGTTGCGATTTTAGAGAGAGTTGCGTTATCCCTATTCTGGAGATTATTCCTTTGATCAACATCCTACTTGTTGATGACCACGAACTAGTGCGCGCAGGGATACGACGCATTCTGGAAGATATAAAGGGTATTAAAGTAGTCGGTGAAGTCTGCTGTGGTGAAGATGCGGTCAAATGGTGCCGCGCAAACCCGGTCGATGTGGTGCTTATGGACATGAACATGCCAGGTATTGGCGGGCTGGAAGCCACACGCAAAATTGCGCGCGCCACTACCGGTACCCGAGTCATCATGTTAACCGTCCATACGGAAAATCCGCTGCCCGCCAGAGTGATGCAGGCAGGGGCCGCAGGCTACCTGAGTAAAGGTGCTGCACCACAGGAGGTAGTCAATGCCATCCGCTCCGTCTTCGCCGGGCAGCGCTATATTGCTTCCGATATCGCTCAACAGATGGCCCTGAGCCAGATTGAGCCAGAAAAAACAGAATCACCGTTCGCCAGTTTGTCTGAACGTGAATTGCAGATTATGCTGATGATCACCAAAGGCCAGAAGGTGACTGAGATCTCCGAACAGTTAAATCTCAGCCCGAAGACGGTGAACAGCTACCGCTATCGTATGTTTAGCAAATTGAACATTCACGGTGACGTCGAGCTGACTCACCTGGCAATTCGCCATGGCCTGTGCAATGCGGAGTCGTTAGCAAGTCAGTGAGTGATGTATTTGATTCAAAAGCCTTTCTGAAAACTGTGACCAGCCAGCCCGGCGTCTATCGTATGTACGATGCTGGCGGCACGGTCATCTATGTCGGTAAAGCCAAAGATCTCAAAAAGCGTCTTTCCAGCTATTTCCGCAGCAACCTTGCCTCGCGTAAGACTGAAGCCTTAGTGGCGCAGATTATGCAGATTGACGTGACTGTCACCCACACGGAAACGGAAGCGCTGCTGCTGGAGCACAATTACATCAAGCTCTATCAGCCGCGCTACAACGTGCTGCTGCGCGATGACAAATCCTATCCGTTTATCTTCCTGAGCGGTGACAGCCATCCACGGCTGGCGATGCACCGTGGGGCAAAGCACGCCAAAGGCGAGTATTTCGGTCCGTTCCCCAACGGCTACGCGGTCAGAGAAACGCTGGCGCTGTTGCAGAAAATTTTTCCTATACGCCAGTGTGAAAACAGCGTGTACCGTAACCGCTCGCGACCTTGCCTTCAGTACCAGATTGGTCGCTGCCTCGGCCCGTGCGTGGCGGGGCTGGTGAGTGAAGAAGAGTATGCCCGGCAGGTGGAGTATGTGCGTCTGTTCCTCGCCGGCAAAGATGAGCAGGTTGTCAATCAGCTGGTCGCCCGCATGGAAAAAGCCAGCCAGTCGCTGGCGTTTGAAGAAGCGGCCCGCATTCGCGATCAAATTCAGGCGGTGCGCCGCGTCACCGAAAAACAATTTGTTTCCAATGAAGGCGACGATCTCGACGTTATCGGCGTAGCCTTCAACGGTGGCCTTGCGTGCGTTCATGTCTTGTTTATCCGCCAGGGTAAAGTGCTCGGCAGCCGCAGCTATTTCCCGAAAGTCCCGGCCGGGACGGAAGCAGGGGAAGTGGTGGAGACTTTCGTCGGCCAGTTCTATTTGCAGGGCAGCCAGGCACGCACGCTACCGGGTGAGATCCTGCTGGACTTCAATCTGGGTGACAAAACGCTGCTGGCCGATTCGCTTTCCGAACTGGCCGGGCGTCGCATCAATATTCAGACAAGGCCTCGCGGCGACAGGGCGCGTTACCTGAAGCTTGCGCGCACTAATGCCGCAACCGCGCTGGTCACGAAGCTGTCACAGCAGTCGACTATTTCTCAGCGTTTGCAGGCGCTGGCAACGCAGCTGAACCTGCCGGAAGTTAAACGTATGGAGTGTTTCGACATCAGTCACACGATGGGTGAGCAAGCCGTCGCCTCCTGCGTTGTATTCGACAGCAACGGCCCGCTGCGTGCGGAATACCGTCGCTACAATATTACCGGCATTACGCCGGGTGATGACTACGCGGCGATGAACCAGGTGCTGCGTCGCCGCTACGGCAAGGACATCGAAGAAAGCAAAATCCCCGACGTTATCCTGATTGACGGTGGGAAAGGCCAGCTCGGCCAGGCCAAACAGGTTTTTGCCGAGCTTGAGGTCAACTGGGACAAACGTCACCCGCTGCTATTGGGCGTGGCGAAAGGCAGCGATCGCAAGGCCGGGCTGGAAACCTTGTTTTTCGAGCCGGAAGGTGAGGGTTTCAACCTGCCGTCCGATTCTCCGGCGCTGCACGTGATCCAGCACATTCGCGATGAATCTCACGATCATGCGATCACAGGACACCGTAAAAAACGGGCGAAGGTGAAAAGCACCAGTACGCTTGAGACCATTGAGGGCGTAGGGCCGAAGCGTCGCCAGATGTTATTGAAATATATGGGCGGATTGCAGGGCCTGCAGAAAGCCAGCGTGGAAGATATTGCGAAAGTACCCGGCATTTCACACGGTCTGGCAGAAAAGATCTTCTACTCATTGAAACATTAGGGGCTCTGTAGCAACATAGGGCTAATTTTACTGACAACAGATAGTTACCGTCGCCATGCAATTTAATATCCCTACGTTGCTCACATTGTTCCGCGTCATCCTGATCCCCTTTTTCGTGCTGGCGTTCTATCTGCCGTTCACCTGGGCGCCGTTTGTCTGTGCGCTGATTTTCTTTGTCGCCGCGGTAACGGACTGGTTCGATGGCTATCTGGCCCGCCGCTGGAATCAAAGCACCCGCTTTGGCGCATTCCTCGATCCGGTTGCCGATAAGGTGATGGTCGCGATAGCCATGGTGCTGGTGGCTGAACATTATCATTCATGGTGGGTGACGCTGCCCGCGGCGACGATGATCGCGCGTGAGATCATCATTTCGGCGCTGCGTGAGTGGATGGCGGAGCTCGGCAAGCGCAGCAACGTAGCGGTTTCCTGGATTGGTAAAGTCAAAACCACCGCGCAAATGGCGGCGCTGGTGTGGATGCTGTGGCGGCCAAACGAGTGGGTTGAGTGGGCGGGCATTGGCCTGTTTATGGTCGCTGCGGTGCTGACGCTTTGGTCTATGTTCCAGTATCTCAACGCCGCGCGCGGCGATTTGCTTGAACAGTGATCGTTTCGACGTAAATTTCAGCAAACGATCCTGTGCGGTGAAAATTAACGTTGACTCAGTGCGTCAGGTAAGTAGAATGCATCGCATCGAACGGCAGCGCAGCTTGCCAGACGGTAACAAAATCAAGTGATTAAGGTCATCTGATTCTGCGGGAATAGCTCAGTTGGTAGAGCACGACCTTGCCAAGGTCGGGGTCGCGAGTTCGAGTCTCGTTTCCCGCTCCAGTTTAAAAACATCGGCAGTTGCGGGTGTTAGCAATATCGGCGCGTTAGCAAAGCGGTTATGTAGCGGATTGCAAATCCGTCTAGTCCGGTTCGACTCCGGAACGCGCCTCCACTTTATTTCCCGAGGCCGGATGGTGGAATCGGTAGACACAAGGGATTTAAAATCCCTCGGCGTTCGCGCTGTGTGGGTTCAAGTCCCACTCCGGCTACCATGGGAAAAAAAGAATAAAATCAATGATAAGCAGTGTCGTGAAACCACCTTCGGGTGGTTTTTTTGTCTTTGCAATTCTGATGTTCTATCTTCAACACACTTCCCAAACGAGTAATCAGTGATGAAAACCGGACCGTTAAACGAAAGCGAACTGGAGTGGCTGGATGATGTTCTGGCCCGCTATGGCAATGAGAAATCCGTAATGGATGTCTCCGAGCTGGACGGCATGCTGACGGCAATTCTCTCTTCGCCAGTCGATATCGAACCTGCCGACTGGATGCTGGCGGTGTGGGGTGGAGCGGACTTCGTACCACGCTGGGCCAACGACCGCGAACGCGATCGTTTCGTGAATCTGACCCTGCAGCATATGGATGATATCGGCGAACGCCTTGGCGATTATCCGGATCAGTACGAACCGCTGTTCGGCACCCGTGAAGAAGAAGGGCAGGAAATCACCATCGTGGAAGAGTGGTGCTTCGGCTATATGCGCGGGGTCGATCTGAGCGACTGGTCGGCGTTGCCGGAAAACCTGCAACCTCAGCTGGACGCCATTGCGTTGCACGGGCGCGAAGAGAATTTCACACGACTGGATGCGTTAACGGCCGAAGAGTACATTGCCAGCGTCGATTTGCTGAAGCCTGCGGCGCTCAGCCTCTGCCACTACTGGCTGGAGAATCCGCAGAGCGCTCCGGTTCAGCAGCCGGTTAAAAATGAGAGCAAGACAGGGCGCAACGATCCTTGTCCGTGCGGCAGCGGGAAGAAATATAAAAACTGCTGTCTGAAATAAGCGACAAAAAGGCCCGAAAGGGCCTTCTGTCTAATAGCTCCGCAGCGTATTTCTGCCGGGTGGCGGCTGATGCCTTACCCGGCGGCCTACGAGAATCACGTAGGCCCGCGCCAGCGAAGCGCCGCTGGGCAATTTCAAAAACGCAATTTCATTTCTGGCGTTAGCCAACTGCCGGAAGCATTCCCGCGGCAATCGCGATTTGCACCAGAATCACCGTGACACCGCAGCCAAAGACCAGCCATAGCGCTGGTTTACCCCCGGTGACGCGATAAGCCGCCTGAGGGTGTTCCTGCCGGCTTTTCATTGCCAGCAAAGAGGGGATGATTAATGCCAGTACGGCCAGCGCCACGCCGGCATAGCCCAGCGCCATCACGAAACCGCGCGGATAGAACAGCGCAAAGGCCAGCGGCGGCAGGAAAGTGATGGCCCCGGTTTGCAGACGACCGCCTGCGGTATTGCTGCGCTGAAACAAATCGGCCAAGTAGTCAAACAGCCCCAGCGCAACGCCAAGGAACGACGTCGCCAGCGCCAGGTCGGCAAACAGATGTACGGCCAGCTCAACGTGCGGGGAGGCGACAACTTCGCGAATGGCCTGTAACAGACCGTTCAGCCCGGCGTGATTGGCCAACAGGGAGCTGAATGCCGAAGAATCAATGCTGCCAAGCGTTGCCAGCTGCCAGAAAATGTAGGCCACCAGCGGGATAAAGCTGCCGATGACGAAAATCTTCCGCAGCTTACGCACGTCGCCGTTCATGTAGCTGACGATGCTTGGCACGCTGCCGTGGAAGCCAAACGATGTGAAAATCACCGGAATTGCAGAAAGCGCCAGCCCCTGCTCAAGCGGCAGGGTCAGCAAGTTTATCTGGTGGATATGTGGCAACAGCAGAGCAAGCATCAGGATCAGAAAGATGATTTTTGCACTAAACAGAAAACGGTTGAACAGATCGACGAGCGTGGTGCCCACACAGATCACGCCACCGCCCACGGCGGTAAACAGCAGCACGCCTGCCGCAGGAGGAAGCTGGACGTTCAGCCACTGGCCGAGGCTCGAAGCCAGAAGCTCTCCGGCTCCGCTGATGTAGGCTGCCGTCAGGGCATACATCAGGAACAGCATACTGAAACCCGTCACCCACTGGCCGTAGCGACCCAGGTAACGCAGCGCCAGCGAGCCCAGCCCGGTATCGGCAGGCACGTGCTGATAAACTTCCAGCAGCAGCAAAGCGGTGTAGCACATCAGCGCCCACAGGCTTAAAAGCAGTACCAGCGTAACGCCGAAGCCAACGCCTGCTGAAGCCAGCGGCATCGCCAGCATTCCTGCGCCAATGGTCGTCCCGGCGACGATTAAAATACTCCCTACGGTGCGGTTCTTCACGCTTTCCTCTGCTATTACGGATAGAAACAACTCAATATGCCGCGCAGGGTAGGGGAAAAGCGGGGTCTCGTCAAATCTGAATTACAGTGGGTGTAATGAAGGGTTTACGCTTTTGCGAGGTGGGGCAAATAACGACGGCAGCTGGGATCGCTGCCGCCTGAACATCAGTTTTGCGCGTCGAGGGTTGCCAGCTCTTTATCGACAAAATAGAGGCCTTCGCCACTTTTTCCGACCAGCGACAGTTTATCGATAACGGATTTAAACAGCTTCTCTTCTTCGTGCTGTTCCGCTACATACCATTGCAGGAAATTAAAGGTTGGATAATCCTGGCTGATCATGGCGGCGTGAGCCAGTTCGTTAATTTGACGGGTGATTAACTGTTCGTGTTCATAGGTCACGCGGAACAGTTCATCGAGGCTGTTATATTCTGCGAAAGGAGAATCAATCGTATTAATACGCGGCAGGCTGCCGGTATCGGTCAGATAATCAAACAGGCGCTGCATGTGCGTCATCTCTTCCTGAGCGTGGCGGCGCAGAAACGCTGCTGCACCCTCAAAGCTGTGGTAGCTGCACCACGCGCTCATCTGCTGATACAGCAGAGAGGAATAGAGTTCGAGGTTCATTTGCTCATTCAGTTTGTCGATCATTTCTGTTTTCAGCATGGCGTGCTCCGCATTATTTGGCTCAGGGGAATGTAGCGGGAAGTCTAATTTGTAATTAAGTTATTTGCAAAAGGTAAAATAAAAAATAAATACTGTTAAATGCTAATGGGAATAAAACGCATTGCGGCTATTGGATAATAAAATGAGAATAATTATTTTTTACTGCCGGTAGAAATAAACCGGCAGCCAAAATTACCAGTAATTACCTACCGGGGCAGGCGTCACTGCAATACCGCGGCACTGATACTGAACGGTTACGCTTTCATTCATGCATAGCGACCCGCTGGTCACGGTACAGGTGGTGACGGGTTGCCCGTAGGCCACCGCAGTGGCATAACCCATTTGCTGGCACTGCTTAGTGGCTGAGCCGCTGGCAACATAATTATCCGTAGTGGCATTCTGCAACATCGCCTGGCCGTAGGTCAGACGCACGATACCGCTGGTGCTGTCGACGTCGGTGACGTTGGCCTGACGGTGAACCGTACAGGCGGAAAGGGCGATCGCTGCGACGAAGGGGATCAGTTTTTTCATGGCTCACTCTGCATAAATGTCCGATCCTCTCATCTTAGCGCCCACTTATCATGCCAATGCCCTGAATAGCTGGCACATCCAGCGTCAGTTTCTGCAACGAATGCGCTCAGTCGGCCTGGCTGTCGTAAATAGCCTGGAATTTGGGGTGCAGCTGGCGGAAGCGGTTAATAAGCTCCGGATCAAAATGGCGACCCGCCCCGGCAAAAATGAGCGAACAGGCGTGTTCATGGGTGTAGCCTGGTTTGTAGATGCGTTTTTGCCGCAGGGCGTCATAGACGTCTGCCAGTGCCAGAATGCGCGCTTCAATGGGAATTTGCTCGCCGCTTAAGCCTTCCGGATAGCCGTTGCCATCCCATTTTTCATGGTGATAGTGGATGATATTTTCAGCCACTGGCCCAAGGCCGAGCCCCTGAATAATGCGCCAGCCCTTAAGCGTGTGTAGCTTCATTTCGTTAAACTCTTCTTCCGTGAGCGGCCCCTGTTTGCGCAAAATGCGTTCCGGTACGGCAATTTTTCCCACGTCGTGCAGCGAAGCAAAGCGCTCAATTTCATGCACGGTTTTACGCGGCAGGCCGATCTCCCGGGCAAGTAGCCCACAATAGGCTGCCACGCGCTGAATATGGCTGCCCGTTTCGTCATCGTGGGCGCGGTTCACTTTTTCCATCGCTTCCACGATGCTTCGGTTGACGGCCTGACTTTGCTTCATGTGCCGCCACATCAGCCACAGCAGGCAGAGGCTAAACAGCACGGTGATGAACAGCGCCACGCTAATAATTTTAAGGGTGTTTTTGCTGAAGTCCGGAAGAAGAGGCGCCTCCTGCGAGCGCTCCATCTGCGTACGGTAGCTGGAGATTCGGTGGATCTGCGTCAACAGTGAGTGCAACGGGTGTTCGCTGTCCACCCAGGAGACGATCCGATAATCCGAGCGCGTTAGCCCGGCAACTTTCAGCACGCCGCGAAACAGGTCGTTGCCGCGCAGCGAACTTTCCAGCGAGCTGAGATCGCCGAGGATAAAATCAATCTTGTGCTGGTCGATAGCATTGACCAGATCTTCAATCGAGGCCGCAGGCAGTACCGTAATATCGTTGCCAAAGCGCTGGTGGAGATAGAGCGCTGCAAACGAACCGCGGATCACGCCCACTCGCTTGAAGCGAACCTGTTCTTCATCCCATAAAAAGGGCTGCTCGACGCGATTGTAGTAGGCGTTATGCCAGGAGAGTGCCGGGCCAATGATACCTTCCATCTGCGATTGATCGTGGCTTTCGACAACGTTGACCATCCGCACCGGCCAGGCTTCCTGGCGCAGGTGAGAGACATAGTTATCGGTAAACTTTACGTCGATATTAAGGTGCAGCAGATCGCGCATGTCGCTAATCATGTCCATCACCGTGCCGTGGTAGCCGCGCTCGTCCTGCCACAGCAGCGGAGCGAAGTTTTCGTTCCTGGGCAGCCAGACGGTGAGGCGATTGTCGTGGATCCATTTAGCTTCATCTGGCGTTATCTGAATGCGGCTGACCAGATAATTACGTTTACTGCGGTTTTCCAGCTCCCACAGCTTCCCGCTCTGCTGCCACTCGGCGATCGCCTTATTGATGTTGTCGCGCATACCGCGAAGCTCAGGGCTGAATCCCATCACGCAGGGAAGGCGTAAATCAGCGAAAGGACGCGACAGCGTGTAGTAATGCAGCGTGTCGTCCATTTCAGAGTCGTCGTTGATGTAGAAATCGGCCTTGCGATCGTGCAGCAGCGTAAACGCTTCGGTGCTGCTGTCGACCAGAATGATCTTGCTGAAGCGCAGGGAAGGGTAGCGCGTCAGCACCTGATTCTGTGTGGCATCGTCGCGACGAAAAATCACCCTGGTATCGTTGAGATCGTCCGGCACGGAGGCGGTGCGACTAAGGCTTGCCGCCAGAACCTCGTTATCGAACAGCCGGGCAGAAAGCACTTTGCTGCGTGAGCGCGCCTCGGTTCTTAACACGCCTGCGTAAACACCAAAACTGTTAGCGTTGAAGCGCTTGCCAATCTCTTCGCCGCTGATGGGTTTCAGTTCCAGCTGATAGCCGTAGCGTTTATTAATTTCCTGAATAAGCTCCGGGTAATAGCCCTGATAGTGTCCACTGCTGTCACGCCAGAATTCGAAGTTTTCGGCATCAAAAAGCCAGACCGGAACGGGCGTTGAATCTTTAACGCTTGTTAAGGGGTCGGCCCGCAGTGAATAAGCATGCATAGTGAGCGTGAGCCAGAGCAAAGTGAGCGACATTGTTAGCAAGGAGCGCACAAGAAGGTTCCTGATTTTTATAGTGTCGTTGGTGTTCAGTCTAACTAACTGCCGGGATCCCTGACAGGATTTTATTGATTATGTGAATCATCATTCATTACGACTATTGGCGAGAAATCTGTGAAGCCAGTTGCAAATAATGAAACATAATTTCATTAAATTTGAATGTGTGTTTGAGTCTCGCTAAGGTGAGCCTGTTGTGTCTGTTCCCTGCGGAGCGCTCCGCACATTTCAGGAGAGTAAAGAATGAAGATTGCACTGATGATGGAAAACAGTCAGGCCGCGAAAAACGCCGTTATCCATCGTGAGCTGAAGGCCGTGGCTGATGAAAAAGGCTTTCCTGTCTATAACGTCGGCATGAGCGACGAGCAGGATCATCACCTGACCTATATTCATCTTGGGATTATGGCGAGTATTCTGCTGAACGCCAAAGCCGTGGATTTTGTCGTGACCGGCTGCGGCACTGGCCAGGGCGCACTGATGTCGCTGAATATCCATCCGGGCGTGGTGTGTGGCTACTGCATTGACCCGGCCGATGCGTTCCTGTTTGCCCAAATCAACAACGGAAATGCGCTTTCGCTGCCGTTTGCCAAAGGTTTTGGTTGGGGGGCCGAGCTGAACGTCCGCTTCATCTTTGAAAAAGCGTTCACCGGCCGCAATGGCGAAGGCTATCCGCCAGAGCGAAAAGAGCCGCAGGTGCGCAACGCGGGCATCCTGAATCAGGTGAAAGCGGCGGTGGTGAAAGAGAACTATCTCGACACCCTGCGGGCCATCGATCCGGAACTGGTGAAAACGGCCGTCTCGGGGGTGCGCTTCCAGCAGTGCTTCTTTGAAAACTGCCAGGATAAGGCTATCGAGGCCTTTGTACGTGAGGTTCTGGCTTAAATACAGGGCTCCGGCGGCATTGCGCCGCCGGAGCATTTACGATTTACGTTTCGACACCGAACTGCCCGCATCCCGCGTCAGCTGGAGTGTGTCAATCATTCCCATCAGGCAAATCAGGGCGATAAACACAAACGCCAGCCGGAAGCTGATACCGGGTACGGCGGTCAGCTGTAGCCAGTCGCCAACCTTTTCCCCGAGCCGAATGCCGATCGCGCCAAGCGTGATCCCAAGCCCGACGGCAAGCTGGGTTGCGGTGCTGAACAGCGTATTGGCGTAGCTCATCTGCGCAGAGGGCACATCGGCAAACGCCAGCGTACTGACGCCGGTAAACTGCACCGAACGGAATACCCCACCGAGATACAGAATCAGCAGCGTTACCCATAGCGGCGTATTCGGCGTGAGGAAGGCGCAGGCCAGCAGCGCCAGCACGTTGAGCGTGCCGTTAATCAGCAGCAGTTTGCGAAAACCGAGCCAGCGTATGAGCGGCGTAGTGGCAGGCTTAATCGTCAGGTTGCCGACGAACACCGCCAGCACCAGTAGCCCGGCGTGAAACGGATCCATCCCGAAGCCGACCTGAAACAGCAGCGGTAGCAAAAAAGGCACGGCGCTGATGGAGGCACGAAACAGCGAGCCGCCGTACATCGTTACCCGGAACGTCGGGACCTGTAATGCATCAAGGCGAATCATCGGCCATTCCACGCGGCGGAAATGGCGCAGAGCAAACCAGAAGGTAAGCCCGCCGAGGGCGAGCAGCACAAACGGCAGGCCGCCGCGGGCATGCTCTGCGCCGAAAGCTTCCATCGCATAGACCAGGCTTACCATCGCGATAGCGGTAGCCACAAAGCCGGGCAGATCAAACGGGCGACGCTGTTCTTCGCGTATGTCCGGAATGATGCGCAGCGCCAGCAGCATGGCGATAAGCCCGAGTGGCACATTAATAAAGAAGATCCAGCGCCAGCTGGCGACGCTGGTAATGAATCCGCCGAGCGGCGGACCAATAATGGGCGCCACCAGCGCGGGCCAGGTAAGCGTGGCGATGGCGGTAATCAGCTGATGTTTTGGCGTGGTTCTGAGCACGGCGAGACGCCCGACGGGCACCATCAGCGCGCCGCCAACGCCCTGGAGTATGCGCATCGCAACGAAGCCGTTGACGCTGGTCGCCAGTCCGCAGAATACGGAGGCGAGGGTAAAAATGAACAGCGCAAGGGTAAAGACTTTGCGGGCGCCGAAGCGGTCAGCAATCCAGCCGCTTGCCGGGATCAGAACCGCTAGCGTAATCAGATAGGCGCTGATCCCCACGTTCAGCGCCACGGCCTCCACGCCAAAACTTTTTGCCATATCCGGCAGCGCAGTGGCGATCACCGTGCCGTCGAGAAACTCCATAAAGAAGGCTCCGGCCACCAGCAGCGCAGCGGGAGAGAGGCCACGGCTCTCCTTAACGGAGATATTTTCACTCATCATAAAACGCCATTTCAGGATTTTTACTCACTTTACGCGCATTGCGGAACGTACCGCAACGGCGGATTTGCGGGATTTTATTATTCGGCATCGGCAAACCGGGTTACTATGGCGCTCTGAAAAACAGGAGTAAATTATGTCTCACAACCTGACTGCAAATGATGAGCTGGTGTCCGACGTTGTCGCCTGCCAGCTGGTGATCAAACAAATCCTCGATGTTATTGACGTTATCGCCCCGGTTGAAGTTCGCGACAAAATGGCCAATCAGCTGCGTGCAATTGATTTCAGTGCCGCCGGGGCCGATCCGGTCACCCAGCGTGCAATTCAAAAGGCCATTGCCCTGATTGAGCTGAAGTTCACCCCGCAGGAAAGCAGTACTCACTAGTCTTCGTAAGAAATGTCCGGTGGCACTCGTTTGCACGGGCCTACAGAAAGCCGTAGGTCGGGTAAGGCGAAGCCGCCACCCGACACCGTCAGGCCACCGGGCAACGCCCTAATACAACGCTTCCACCAGCAGATAGCTCGCCACGCAGGCGCAGCTCACCGCAATCAGGCCCGGCAGGATAAAGCTGTGGTTGATGATAAATTTTCCGATGCGGGTCGTGCCGGAGCGGTCAAACCCGATGCAGGCCAGATCGCTTGGGTACGTCGGCAGAACAAAATAGCCATACGCTGCCGGGAAGAAAGCAATCAGCATTTTCGGCTCAACGCCGAGCATCAGCCCCATTGGCGCGACGGCGGTCAGCGCGGCGGCCTGGCTGTTCACCAGTTTCGATACCAAAAAGAGCACGATCGCGTAGGTCCACGGGTGATTCTGAACTACGCCTTCCAGCGCCGATTTCAGCTCCGGCAGATGCGACTGGAAGAAGGTGTCGCTCATCCACGCCACGCCAAACACGGAGAAAATCGCTACCATCCCGGCTTTGAACACCGCGCCGTTGGAAATGGCTGCCGCATTGACTTTACATACCACCAGCATCACCGCCCCGGCGATCAGCATCATCATCTGAATCACAAGATTCATGGAGAGCGGGGCGAGCTTGCCTTTCACTTCAAAGGCCGGACGCAGGTCCGGCAGGGCGCCAAGCAATACCACCACCAGAATACCGGCGAAAAAGATCCAGGTTGACCAGTAAGCCTCGCGGTTAAAGCGCTGGTCGAGCAGCGTTTCAGTACTGCCAAAGATAAACTCACGCTGCTTCGGATCCTGAATTTTGGCCTGAAAAGCAGGGTCGTCGGCCAGGTCCTTCCCGCGGCGCAGGCTCCAGAGTGCGGCGATCGCTACGCCAAACAGCGATGCGGGCACGGACACCGCCAGAATGTCGAGAATGCTCCATGCATGGCCAATGCCGTGCTGGGCGCCGAGAATGGAGACTAACGACACGACAGCTACGGAGACGGGTGAAGCGGTGATCGCCATTTGTGATGCTACCGAAGCGACGGCCATAGGGCGCTCCGGACGAATGCCTTTTTTCAGCGCGATGTCCGCAATAATCGGAAACATGGTGTAGACCACATGCCCGGTGCCGCAGAGAAACGTCAGCATCCAGGTGGTGAACGGGGCCAGCAGCGTGATGTGCTGCGGATGCTTACGCAGCAGCTTTTCGGCGCATTGCATCATGACGTTAAGTCCGCCAGCGGTTTGCAGCGTGGCCGCACAGCCAATCACCGCAAGGATAGTCAGCATCACATCCACCGGCGGCTTGCCGGGCTGGAGGCCAAAAACAAAACTCAGGATAAATAAGCCGATTCCGCTGATAAGCCCCAGGCCCATCCCGCCAAAGCGGGTGCCAACCAGCAGGCATAAAATAATGACCGCAAATTCAAGAGTAATCATGTCTCACCTGTCTCATCCATAAAGAAAGGCTAAATCATTACATTTTGTAATGATTTTGAGTGAGAGGGAGATCGGATTTATAAACAGCTGTAAAAACAAACTGTTGGCTACATTTGTTTAACAAATGCGAGCATGAAGCGGGCGGCTAAAGCCGCCCATTGAAGGGTTAGTGTTGCTGGTGATTGACGACGTTCAGCAGGTGCTGGTCGGTCTGATGCATACACAAGCCTGCCTTATTTGCACTGCGCACTTCTTCGAGGATTGCCTGCAGCAGCACGCCATCCTGATATTGCTCTTTCTCAAGATGAGTCAGAAAACGCAGGGTGCTGTTATCCTGCATGGCCTTGGCTTCCAGCACTAGCGCGCTCAGAGTGCTGCGGCGCTGATGATGTTCCTCCAGCGTTTTAATGAACAGATCTTCAAGTGTTGAACAGCGGTCATCCACCGGGGCCGTTTCTCTGACCATCGGGTAAGCACCCGCTTTGCGCATAAATTCAAACACGCGCATCATTTGAGTCACGCTGGACTGGGCCTGTGAACGCAGAAACGTAGCCGTTGCGGTCAGCTTGTGATCGGCACACCATTCGCTCAGGTGCAGGTATAAATTTGAGGCGCAAAACTCGAGGTTCATTTGCACATTGAGTTTTTGAACCATTCCCGGAACCGTCATAGCAATATCCTTATTTTCTGAAGTTACGAAACCTGCCGGCAATCGTAAGGTTCACACTTTTTCTGTCCACACAACCCGACGATATTCAGCGTTAATACTTTTTACGGGCCACAACGCTTTTGGTGCGCTGACCGGTTTCAGAATACGCCCTCCATAATTATAAGAAAATGCCTGGAGGTTATTATTTACGCTTCGTTACATGACGCGCTAATGAGTTCGTAATTAACGAGTAAAATATCCGTAAAAACAGCGGGTAATGGCATTATATCTAACAGCATTATATGGCTTTGTTAGTTTTATTATTACGATCGGATTATCATTCGTCATTTTAGATGAGCGTAATATGATATGTTTTGATCGTATTTCGTTAATGACGTTCTCAGGCTGTTTGCAGAGAATGCGGCAGAACAATATCCGTTTAAAATAGCTAACGGCCAGCCGCGGCCAAATTTGATATTAAAAAGAAACCCGTGAAGCAAGCTGTCGTCCTGTTGCTACGCAGGATAAGGCGGGTGAGCTTCTCTGCGCAATCTGTCTGCGGCTGCCTGGGGGGCGGAAGAGGAAGCTTTCGTTCGGGAACATGCGGAACATATTTATTACCGCTGGTAAGATAAGGATCTCACGACTGCTGATATAGATTATTCTGCTATCCCCTGGGCGAATTGTCTGACAATTCGCCCTTTATTTATGTCATTTTTCGCTGAGTTTATGTACGCGTTAACTGTAATTCTGCGGTGTGATGGTGCTCTCCTATGGATAATTAATTTCCCGCTATTAATGGTTCAGCACAAATGCGCAGACGGGCGAAGCCGCTAATGCCTTGTTTTTCTGCTGAATAAAAAATGCTGTTCTCAATTTCCCTGTGGAAAAGAACATTAGAGCCGGAGTTAACCATGCACAAATTCACTAAAGCGCTGGCGGCCATTGGCCTTGCAGCGGTTATGTCACAATCAGCTATCGCTGAAAACATGAAGCTCGGTTTTCTGGTGAAGCAGCCGGAGGAGCCCTGGTTCCAGACCGAATGGCGTTTCGCCGATAAGGCCGGGAAAGATTTAGGGTTCGAGGTGATTAAAATTGCCGTACCCGACGGTGAAAAAACGCTGAACGCCATCGACAGCCTGGCGGCCAACGGGGCGAAAGGGTTTGTGATTTGTACGCCGGACCCGAAACTGGGGCCCGCGATCGTGGCCAAAGCGCGCAGCTATGACATGAAGGTCATTACCGTCGACGATCAGTTCGTCAACGCCAAAGGCAAGCCGATGGAGACGGTGCCGCTGGTAATGATGGCGGCCAGCGAAATTGGTGCGCGTCAGGGGGATGAACTCTATAAAGAGATGCAAAAACGCGGCTGGGACGTGAAGGATACCGGCGCGATGGCTATTACCGCCGATGAGCTCGACACTGCACGTCGCCGCACCACCGGCTCAATGGACGCGCTGAAAAAAGCCGGATTCCCTGAAGCGCAAATCTATAAGGTCCCGACGAAATCCAACGATATCCCTGGCGCGTTCGACGCCGGCAACTCGCTGCTGGTGCAGCATCCTGGCGTGAAGCACTGGCTGGTCCTCGGCATGAATGACAACACCGTGCTCGGCGGCGTGCGCGCAACGGAAGGCCAGGGCTTTAAGGCGGCAGACGTGATTGGCATCGGCATTAACGGCGTGGATGCGGTGAACGAACTCTCTAAGGCGCAGGCGACCGGCTTCTACGGCTCCCTGCTGCCGAGCCCGGACGTGCACGGCTATAAAACCAGCGAAATGCTCTACAACTGGGTGCAGAAAAAGGTAGAGCCGCCAAAGTTTACCGCAGTGACCGACGTGGTGCTGATCACCCGCGACAACTTTAAAGAAGAGCTGGCGAAGAAAGGACTGTGATCTGAATTGCCCGGTGGCGCTGGCGCTTACCGGGCCTACGGATTAGCGCCATCTTTTGACTTTGTAGGTCGGGTAAGCGAAGCGTCACCCGACAAAAGAAGCCATACAGAAGTGGATTCGTGTTCTCTGGAGTGCATATGCAACAGTCGCAGCCTTATCTCTCGTTTCGCGGCATCAGCAAAACCTTCCCGGGCGTGAAGGCTCTGACCGACATCAGCTTTGACTGCTATGCCGGGCAGGTTCATGCGCTGATGGGGGAAAACGGTGCCGGAAAATCTACGCTATTGAAGATTTTGAGCGGTAACTACGCGCCCAGCGCCGGGACGCTGGCGCTGAAAGGACAAGAGGTCAGCTTCACCGACACGACCGCCGCGCTGAATGCCGGGGTGGCCATCATCTATCAGGAGCTGCATCTGGTGCCGGAGATGACGGTAGCCGAAAACATTTACCTCGGGCAGATGCCGCACAAGGGGGGGATCGTTAATCGCTCGCTGCTTAACTATGAAGCGGGACTGCAGCTTGAACATCTGGGGCTGGATATCGATCCGCAAACCCCGCTGAAGTATCTCTCCATTGGCCAGTGGCAGATGGTGGAAATTGCCAAGGCGCTGGCGCGCAACGCCAAGGTGATCGCCTTTGATGAACCCACCAGTTCGCTCTCAGCGCGGGAAATCGACAACCTGTTTCGCGTTATCCGCGAACTGCGTAACGAAGGGCGCGTCATTATTTATGTTTCGCACCGCATGGAGGAGATTTTTGCCCTCAGCGATGCCATTACGGTGTTTAAAGACGGGCGCTACGTTCGCACGTTTGACGACATGGCGCAGGTCAATAACGACCTGCTGGTGCAGGCGATGGTGGGGCGTGAAATCGGTGATATCTACGGCTGGCAGCCGCGTGAATACGGCGTCGAAAGGCTGCGGCTGGACGATGTTAAAGCACCGGGTGTACGCCAGCCCATCAGCCTGTCAGTGAAAAGCGGCGAAATTGTTGGTTTGTTCGGCCTGGTCGGTGCCGGGCGAAGCGAGCTGATGAAAGGGCTGTTCGGCGGAACGCGAATAACCGGAGGGCAGGTGAGCATTGACGGCAAGCCGGTTGATATCCGCAAACCCGCTGAGGCTATCCGGGTCGGCATGATGCTCTGCCCGGAAGACCGTAAGGCGGATGGCATTATTCCGGTGCATTCGGTGCGCGACAACATCAACATCAGCGCCCGGCGCAGGCACATTCGCGCCGGATGCCTGATCAACAACGCCTGGGAGGCGGACAACGCGGCACACCATATCCGATCGCTCAATATCAAAACGCCGGGAGTGGAGCAGCTCATCATGAATCTTTCCGGCGGCAACCAGCAGAAAGCCATTCTTGGCCGCTGGCTGTCTGAAGAGATGAAGGTCATCCTGCTCGATGAGCCGACGCGCGGCATTGACGTCGGGGCCAAACATGAAATCTACAACGTTATCTATGCGCTCGCGGCGTCCGGCGTAGCGGTGCTATTTGCCTCAAGCGATCTACCGGAGGTGCTCGGCGTGGCGGACCGGATCATCGTCATGCGTGAAGGTGAGATTGCCGGTGAGCTGCTCCATGAGAGTGCCAATGAACAGCAGGCGCTGAGCCTGGCGATGCCTAAAACCACGCAGGCCGTAGCCTGATGAGGAGTGAATGATGTCTTCAGTAACGACATCCGGCCCGCGCCGGAATGCGTTTAGCGTCGGGCGCATTTGGGATCAGTACGGCATGCTGGTGGTATTTGCCGTGCTGTTCCTCGCCTGTGCGATTTTTGTGCCGAACTTTGCAAGCTTCGTCAACATGAAGGGGCTGGGGCTCGCTATTTCGATGTCCGGCATGGTGGCGTGCGGCATGCTGTTTTGCCTGGCGTCGGGGGATTTTGACCTTTCCGTTGCTTCGGTGATTGCCTGCGCCGGGGTAACGACGGCGGTAGTGATTAATCTCTCAGAAAGCCTGTGGCTGGGCGTGTTCGCCGGGCTGCTGCTGGGAGCACTGAGCGGCCTGGTTAACGGGTTTGTCATCGCCCGCCTGAAAATTAATGCGCTGATCACCACGCTTGCCACCATGCAAATCGTGCGTGGTCTGGCGTATATCATTTCCGATGGTAAAGCGGTCGGGATTGAGGACGAGCGCTTCTTCACTTTGGGATACGCCAACTGGTTCGGACTTCCCGCGCCTATCTGGCTCACCGTCGTTTGCCTGACTGCGTTCGGTTTGCTGCTCAATAAAACCACTTTTGGCCGGAATACGCTGGCCATAGGCGGAAATGAAGAAGCTGCGCGTCTGGCGGGTGTGCCGGTGGTGCGCACCAAAATCATCATCTTTGTGCTTTCGGGACTGGTGTCGGCGGCGGCGGGGATCATCCTGGCTTCGCGCATGACCAGCGGTCAGCCGATGACCTCGATGGGTTATGAGCTGATCGTCATTTCCGCCTGCGTGCTGGGCGGTGTGTCGCTTAAGGGCGGGATCGGCAAGATCTCGTATGTGGTGGCGGGGATCCTGATCCTGGGAACGGTGGAAAATGCGATGAACCTGCTGAACATCTCGCCTTTTTCCCAATATGTGGTGCGTGGTCTGATTTTGCTGGCGGCGGTGATTTTCGACCGCTACAAGCAAAAAGCGAAGCGTACGGCCTGATTTCACCCCAACTTTTAAGTTTAATCCTAACCTTTCGCCGGGGCTAATTCCCCCGGCGTTTTCGTTTGAAAATGGCGAGGGCGGTCACACTGTCTATACTTACACAGCTAACGTTTGATTAACATCTGATTGAAAACAGCAGTACTGAGGAGGTAGACAGGGTGACTGACCCGTTAACCGTTCCGCCGGTTGTTCGCGGAAATTACGCTTTTTTCTTTGACCTGGATGGCACGCTGGCGGAGATCAAACCGCATCCCGATCAGGTTACCCTTCCCGAGCCCATCCGCTTAACGCTGCACCAGCTGGCGCAGCAGCAGCAGGGGGCGCTGGCTTTGATCTCAGGGCGCTCAATGTCTGAGCTTGACGCGCTTGCCGCACCGTATCGTTTCCCGCTGGCGGGCGTTCACGGGGCTGAACGCCGCGATATCAAAGGTCAGCTTCACCGGGTAGAGCTGCCGCCAACGCTGGCCGCCGAGCTTCGCCACTGGCTGAATGAGCAGGCGCCGCCGCTTGAGGGCTGCGAGGTAGAAAACAAAGGCATGGCATTCGCGCTGCACTACCGTCAGGCACCGCAGCACCAGCGGGCCATTGAGAGCCTGGCCCAGGAAGCCGTAAAGCGCTTTCCTGGGCTGGCGCTCCAGCCAGGTAAATGTGTGGTGGAAATTAAACCAGAGGGCATTAATAAAGGTGCCGCCGTGTCGGCCTTTATGCAGGAAGCGCCGTTCCTTGGCCGTCTGCCGGTGTTTGTCGGCGATGACCTGACCGATGAGGCCGGATTTGCGGTCGTAAACGCAGCAGGCGGTATCTCGGTCAAGGTTGGACAGGGAAAGACGCAGGCGCACTGGCGTCTGGCAAGCGTGGCGGACACCCATCACTGGCTGTTGCAGCTCGCACAACTTCATGCGCTAACTGACAGGAGAGAAGGCTATGAGTCGCCTGATCGTCGTATCTAATCGTATTGCTCCGCCGGATGATAAGAAAGCCAGCGCCGGTGGGCTGGCGGTGGGTATTCTGGGGGCACTTAAGGCCACAGGAGGATTATGGTTTGGCTGGAGTGGGGAAACCGGCAACGAAGATGAACCGCTCAGGAAAGTGACGCGAGGCGACATCACCTGGGCGTCCTTCAACCTCAACGAGCAGGACCATGACCTCTACTACAACCAGTTTTCCAACGCCGTACTATGGCCTGCCTTCCACTACCGTCTGGATTTAGTGAACTTCCAGCGCGAAGCATGGGAAGGGTATCTTCGCGTCAACGCCACGCTTGCCGATAAGCTTCTGCCGCTGATTAAAAAAGACGATGTTCTGTGGATCCACGATTATCACCTGCTGCCGTTTGCCAGCGAACTGCGCAAACGTGGGGTGAACAACCGCATTGGCTTTTTCCTGCACATTCCGTTTCCTACGCCGGAGGTGTTCAATGCGCTGCCGACGCACGCGGAACTGCTGGAGCAGATGTGTGAGTACGATCTGCTGGGTTTCCAGACCGAAAACGATCGTCTGGCATTTCTTGATGGCGTCTCCGGGCTGACGCGGCTGACCAGCCGGGGCAGTAAAACCCACAGCGCATGGGGACAGACTTTCAGCACGGAAGTCTACCCGATAGGGATCGATCCGAAAGAGATTATCCGTCAGGCGCAGGGGCCGCTACCGCCGAAGCTGGCACAGCTTAAAGCGGAGCTCAAGAGCATGAAGAACATCTTTTCGGTGGAGCGTCTGGACTATTCGAAAGGGCTGCCGGAGCGCTTTCAGGCCTATGAGGCGCTGCTGGAAAAGTATCCACAGCATCATGGGCATATTCGCTACACCCAGATTGCACCAACCTCGCGCGGCGACGTTCAGGCTTATCAGGATATTCGTCATCAGCTGGAAACGGCAGCCGGGCGGATCAACGGTAAGTACGGGCAGCTGGGCTGGACGCCGCTTTACTACCTGAATCAGCATTTCGATCGCAAGCTTTTGATGAAGGTGTTTCGCTACTCCGACGTGGGACTGGTGACGCCGCTGCGTGACGGGATGAATCTGGTGGCCAAAGAGTATGTGGCAGCACAAGATCCTGCCAACCCTGGCGTGCTGGTTTTGTCGCAGTTTGCCGGGGCGGCGAATGAATTGACCTCCGCGCTTATCGTTAATCCTTACGACAGGGATGATGTGGCGACCGCACTCGACAGAGCATTAACGATGCCGCTCACGGAAAGGATTTCCCGCCATGCCGAGATGATGGAGGTGATTAAGCAAAATGATATTAACCACTGGCAGGAGCGCTTTATTCACGATCTAAAGCAGATAAAGCCGCGAACGGCGGAGCGTGACTTGCAGAATAAAGTCGCGGCCTTTCCTAAACTTGCATAATAAATGATAGCCGCCCGGTGACGCTGTGCTTGCCGGGCCTGGTGGTCAGATATGCGCCTCATGCTGATGTCAGGCGTAGCTGCCATCCGGCACGATCGTTGATGAAGCCGTTACTCATTTTCCAGCGAGACCAGCAGAACATCTACACCGCTGTTGCCCGCGACGGTTTTGGCGCTGCACGTCGCCCGCGCAAAGAACGTTTTATTGTGGTTCCCGCAGATAACCAAATCCACCTGCTGCTTCAGGCAGAAATCCCTGATGTGTTCGCTTAATTCGCCGCAGGCGATGGTGGCGTTAGCTATCGGGTAATCGGCCCGGGCCTGCAACTCGTCGAGGAACTGTCGGGTTTCCTCCTGCATTAGTTCCCGCAGGTTCTCCAGCATTGGCGCCGCGAACTGGTTATACATTTCCGGGTCGGTGGAGGAGGTGATCAGGCTGATACGGGCGTTAACGGGGCGGGCGATGGACACCGCTTTGCTCACGAGTTTATGACTTTCCGGTGTCGGTGCAACGGCGACTAACAAATGCGTGTAGGTCATTGTGCCTCCTTAACGTGGCGAAAAACGCCCATTCATTTCTCTTACCCTGTTTAGACCGGCTCCGCAAGAGGGGGCATTGCCCGGAAATGTGAGGCTGCTCTGATATTCATTAATTATTCTTATATTAAGAATAACTGCTTCCGGCGGGGTTCATTGATTTTTTACGCACTTATCTAAAATTCGCCAGGCAAATAATAAACTCGTAACCAATTCCTTAAATTGATTAACAAAATGCTAATGATTTCTCTTTGTAATTATCAGGAATATATAAACTGATAACCTACTGTTTTTTATAGGCATGGTCAAAATTGCGAATGGCTCATTTTGTGATCTTTTCGTTGCCCATGAGAAAGGATTTTTCGTTGCTGAAAAAGAGAGCAACAGAACATGTTCTTAACCGTTATTCACTCATCTGGAATAAAAAGAATTGACATTTGACCGTTTTTTACACAAATGACAATGGGAATTGATGGGTTTGGTGTTATGAAATGGCTCATTTATGTGACGTGCGTCACATAATTTTCAAATTTAATGTAAAGCCACGTTGTATGTGTCATTACTGGCGAGTAGAGTTGCGTCGAATTAGGAAAAATCTTAGTCAATTGTAAGAATTGTTTAAAATTGCAGCGCCTAAGTCAACTATGCATTTTGGCCGTTTCTTTCTTTACCGGGTTTTTTACCCGGCGACATCACGGGGTGCGGCCTTGCCGCATAAAATAATGGTTGGTTATTCGGGATGGGAAAAATGCATACATCCGAGTTGCTAAAGCATATTTATGACATTAATTTGTCTTATTTATTACTTGCACAGCGTTTGATTAGTCAGGATAAAGCCTCTGCCATGTTCCGTCTCGGCATTAACGAAGAGATGGCTACCACGCTCGGCGCACTGACGCTTCCTCAGATGGTTAAGATTGCGGAGACTAACCAGTTGGTTTGTCAATTCCGCTTTGATAGCCATCAAACCATCACCCGACTCACTCAGGAGTCGCGGGTTGACGATCTGCAACAAATTCATACCGGTATTCTGCTCTCGACACGCTTATTAAAAGAAGCCAGCCAGGCAGACGGCTCTGCACGGAAGAAAAGGGCCTGATCATGAGCGAAAAAAGCATTGTTCAGGAAGCCCGCGACATACAACTGGCAATGGAGCTGATCACGCTTGGCGCGCGTTTACAGATGCTCGAAAGCGAAACGCAGTTAAGCCGCGGCCGCCTCATCAAGCTGTATAAAGAGCTGCGCGGGAGCCCGCCGCCAAAAGGCATGCTGCCGTTCTCAACCGACTGGTTTATGACCTGGGAGCAGAATATTCACTCTTCCATGTTCTGTAACGCCTGGCAGTATTTGCTGAAAACCGGTTTGTGCAACGGCGTCGACGCCGTAATTAAAGCCTACCGTCTCTACCTCGAACAGTGCCCGCAGCAGGAAGATGGGCCAATTTTAGCCCTGACCCGCGCCTGGACCCTGGTGCGTTTTGTGGAGAGCGGCATGCTGGAACTCAGCGGCTGCAACAGCTGTGGCGGCAATTTCATCACCCATGCTCACCAGCCCGTAGGGAGCTTTGTGTGCAGCCTTTGCCAGCCGCCATCGCGAGCAGTAAAAAGACGTAAACTTTCCGGCGAAGGTGCCGATATATCTCCACAACTGCTGGATGAACAGATAGAGCAAGCTGTTTAACCGAAGTAAGGTGTGGCAAAACACTCCAGCAGCGGACGCAGGTCCGCTGCTTTTTTTTTGCCACCGCTTCGGTGAAATGCACTGTCGTTCATCCCGGGCTTATCAACAGCGGAAGGATGATGTCGTGCTTATCTTATTAGGTTACCTGGTTGTTCTTGGTACAGTCTTCGGCGGGTATGCATTTACCGGCGGACACCTTGGGGCACTCTATCAGCCTGCAGAATTGATCATTATCGCCGGCGCAGGGATAGGGGCGTTTATCGTTGGCAACAACGGGAAAGCCATCAAGGGCACGCTGAAGGCGCTGCCGTTGCTGTTTCGTCGTTCGAAGTACACCAAAAGTATGTACATGGATCTGCTGGCGCTGCTGTACCGGCTGATGGCCAAGTCGCGCCAGCAGGGGATGTTCTCGCTGGAGCGTGACATCGAAAATCCCACCGAGAGCGAAATCT
The DNA here is from genome assembly GCF_040750395.1 of Scandinavium sp. UTDF21-P1B. Taxonomy (NCBI): domain Bacteria; kingdom Pseudomonadati; phylum Pseudomonadota; class Gammaproteobacteria; order Enterobacterales; family Enterobacteriaceae; genus Scandinavium; species Scandinavium sp. UTDF21-P1B. Next base: position 157,204 of record NZ_JBFLVD010000025.1, on the reverse strand, counting down.
TTGCCAGCTATCCGCGCATTCTCGCCGATAAAGTGATGCTGGAGTTTATCGTCGACTACCTGCGCCTCATCATCAGCGGCAATATGAACACCTTCGAAATCGAAGCGCTGATGGACGAAGAGATCGAAACCCATGAAAGCGAAGCCGAAGTTCCGGCCAACAGCCTGGCCATCGTCGGTGATTCGCTGCCTGCTTTCGGTATCGTGGCCGCGGTGATGGGCGTGGTGCACGCGCTGGGTTCAGCGGATCGCCCGGCGGCGGAACTGGGGGCGATGATCGCCCATGCGATGGTCGGGACGTTCCTCGGTATATTGCTGGCCTACGGCTTTATTTCTCCGCTGGCGACGGTGCTGCGTCAGAAAAGTGCCGAAACCACCAAGATGATGCAGTGCGTCAAAATCACGCTGCTGTCGAACCTCAACGGTTACGCACCGCCGATCGCGGTAGAGTTTGGCCGTAAAACGCTTTACTCCAGCGAACGTCCGTCATTCATCGAGCTGGAAGAGCATGTGCGTGCAGTGCGTAATCCGTCGGCACAACAAACGACGACCGAGGACGCATGAAAAACCAGGCTCACCCGATAGTCGTCGTCAGGCGGCGCAAGCACAAAAACCACAGCGGGGCCGGACACGGCTCGTGGAAAATTGCTTACGCCGATTTTATGACCGCGATGATGGCGTTCTTTCTGGTGATGTGGCTTATCTCCATCTCCAGCCCGAAAGAGCTTATTCAGATCGCCGAATATTTCCGTACGCCGCTGGCGACTGCGGTGACCGGCGGCTCACGCATATCCGAAAGCCAAAGCCCGATCCCCGGCGGTGGGGACGACTACACCCAGCGCCAGGGCGAAGTGAAAAAAGAGCCGAATATCGATGAGCTGAAAAAGCGCATGGAGCAGAACCGGCTGAAGAAAGTTCGCGGTGAATTGGATCAACTGATCGAGTCCGATCCGAAGCTGAAAGCCCTGCGCCAGTACCTGAAAATCGATCTGGTGCAGGAAGGACTGCGCATTCAGATTATCGACAGCCAGAACCGCCCGATGTTTAAAACCGGCAGCGCGGAGGTGGAGTCCTACATGCGCGACATTCTGCGCGCCATTGCGCCGGTACTGAATGAAGTGCCGAACAAAATCAGTCTTTCAGGCCACACCGATGATTACCCGTATGCTACGGGTGACAGAGGTTACAGCAACTGGGAGCTCTCCGCCGATCGCGCTAACGCCTCGCGTCGGGAGCTGGTCGCTGGGGGCCTGGACGACGGCAAAGTGCTGCGAGTGATCGGCATGGCCAACACCATGAAGTTACAGCCGCACGGCGGAGATGACGCTATCAACCGCCGCATCAGTTTACTGGTGCTCAATTCACAGGCTGAGCAGGCAATCCTCCATGAGAACGCCGAAAGCCAGAACGAACCGTTAAGCGTATTACAGCAACCGGGGGCGCTGCCTCCGGCGGCCAGTCCCACATCGCCACAATCTCTACAGAGGTGATAGCGTGAGCATGGATATCAGCGATTTTTATCAGACATTTTTCGATGAAGCCGACGAGTTGTTGGCTGACATGGAGCAGCACCTGCTGGATCTCGTCCCGGAAGCCCCTGACGCCGAGCAGCTGAACGCTATTTTTCGCGCGGCGCACTCCATCAAAGGCGGCGCAGGCACATTCGGCTTTAGCGTCTTGCAGGAAACCACTCACCTGATGGAAAACCTGCTGGATGACGCCCGGCGCGGTGAGATGCAGCTCAATACCGACATTATCAACCTGTTTTTGGAAACGAAAGACATCATGCAGGAACAGCTCGATGCTTATAAAAGCTCGCAGGAGCCGGACGCTGCCAGCTTCGAATATATTTGTCAGGCCCTGCGCCAGCTGGCTTTAGAAGCCAAAGGCGAAGCCGTGCCTTCCGCATCAGGCGCAAAACTGAGCGTTGTGGAAAACGAAGCACCAGAAAGTGAAGTGGCGATAGCGCCTGCGCAGCCCGGCGGTCAGACTCGCATCGTGCTTTCCCGCCTGAAGAGCGGTGAGCCGGAGATGTTGCAGGAAGAGCTGAGCAACCTCGCACAAATTAGCCAGGTGGTGAAAACGGCGGATTCTCTCAGTGCGAATCTTGACGGCGCGGTGTCGCAGGATGACATCGTGGCGGTGCTGTGCTTCGTTATTGAAGCCGACCAGATTGCGTTTGAAACCGCCCCAGAGGCGGTGGCTGAAACCCCGGCGGTGACCGTAGTGGAAACGGCTGAAGCACCTGCCGTGGTTAACGCCCCGGTACTGAAAGCCGTGCCAAAAGAGGCTGCTGCTGCCCCACGTGCGGATCGCGAAAAACCGGCGCGCGTCAGCGAGTCGACCAGCATTCGCGTGGCGGTGGAGAAGGTCGATCAGCTGATTAACCTCGTTGGCGAACTGGTGATCACCCAGTCGATGCTGGCGCAGCGTTCCAATGAACTCGACCCGGTTCAGCACGGTGACCTGATCACCAGCATGGGACAGCTTGAGCGCAACGCCCGCGATCTGCAGGAATCGGTGATGTCGATTCGTATGATGCCGATGGAATACGTCTTCAGTCGCTTCCCGCGCCTGGTGCGTGACCTGGCGAGCAAGCTCAATAAACAGGTGGAACTGACCCTGATGGGCAGCTCCACCGAGCTGGATAAAAGCTTAATCGAGCGCATTATTGACCCGCTGACGCACCTCGTGCGCAACAGCCTCGACCATGGCATTGAATCCCCGGAAAACCGCATGGCGGCAGGAAAATCTGCCGTCGGCAACCTGATCCTTTCCGCAGAGCATCAGGGCGGCAATATCTGCATTGAAGTCACCGACGACGGCGCAGGCCTTAACCGTGAGCGCATCCTGGCCAAGGCGCTTTCGCAGGGGATGGCGGTGAACGAAAACATGACCGACGAAGAGGTCGGCATGCTGATTTTCGCGCCGGGCTTCTCCACCGCCGAGCAGGTGACCGACGTCTCCGGGCGTGGCGTAGGCATGGACGTAGTGAAGCGGAACATCCAGGAGATGGGCGGCCACGTTGAGATTAAATCGAAGCAGGGCGCGGGGACCACAATCCGTATTCTGCTGCCGCTGACGCTGGCGATCCTCGACGGTATGTCCGTTAAGGTGAGCGGCGAAGTGTTTATTCTGCCGCTCAACGCAGTAATGGAATCCCTCCAGCCGCGCGAAGAAGACTTACATCCGCTGGCAGGCGGCGAGCGCGTGCTGGAAGTGCGCGGTGAATATCTGCCGCTGGTGGAGCTGTGGAAAGTCTTTGATGTTCAGGGCGCCAAAACCGAAGCGACCCAGGGCATCGTGGTTATCCTGCAAAGTGCAGGCCGCCGCTACGCGCTGCTGGTGGATCAACTGATCGGCCAGCATCAGGTGGTGGTGAAAAATCTGGAAAGCAACTACCGCAAAGTACCGGGCATCTCAGCCGCCACCATCCTCGGCGACGGCAGCGTGGCGCTGATCGTCGATGTTCAGGCTTTGCAGGGTTTGAATCGTGAACAACGTGTGGCGTACAGCGCTGCCTGATGCTTAAGAAGGGAAAAAAATGACCGGTATGACGAACGTAGCAAAACTGGCGGGCGAGCCATCGGGCCAGGAATTCCTGGTCTTCACGTTGGGGGATGAAGAGTACGGGATTGATATCCTGAAGGTGCAGGAGATTCGCGGTTACGATCAGGTGACGCGTATCGCGAACACGCCATCGTTCATCAAAGGCGTGACTAACCTGCGTGGCGTGATTGTGCCGATCGTCGATCTGCGCGTGAAATTTAGTCAGCAGGACGTAGAGTATAACGACAATACGGTAGTGATCGTGCTGAACCTGAGCCAGCGCGTGGTGGGCATTGTGGTTGATGGTGTGTCCGACGTGCTGTCGCTCGCCGCCGATCAGATTCGCCCTGCGCCGGAGTTTGCCGTGACGCTCTCCACTGAATACCTCACCGGCCTCGGCGCGCTCGGTGAGCGTATGCTGATTCTGGTTAACATCGAAAAGTTGCTCAACAGCGAAGAGATGGCCCTGCTTGATAACGCGGCGATAAGTGCCGCGTAATGATTTTCCCCCGTCGCAATGGCGGGGGATTTTCGCTCCATTTCACCCCCTCTAAACTCCCGGTAAGCTCGGCTAATATCTCCCTGAAAATGCTGTGTGATTTAGATCACAATAGCCGCAATATATTCTCTGCAACTTGTCATTTCTTCCTGCCGGCTCGCTGGTAATTAGCTGATTAATAAAAACTAAACGTGTAAATAACGCGAAAGACTTAATTTGTGTAGCAAAGTTGGTTGAATAAAAACCCTGAACTAGATTTCAGTTAAGGTGGCCGCAACGGCAGCCTGATAACCGACTGACGCAAAACAGAAAAGCGCCAGGACTTCTGACCCCGGAGACGCCCCATGAAGAGAACACGTCTTCTTCTGACCGCAGCGAGTTTTCTGGCGCTGACCGGCCCGGCAGCCCAGGCCGTTACGAGCCTCGGGACCATTGCCGCCACCCTGACGCTGACCAACGGCTGCCTGATAAACGGCTCCCCAAGCCAGAGCGGCATCAACTTCGGTACGCTCGATTTTGGTACGCATCCTGCCACCTTCTCAACGCTTACCACGCAGCTGACCGGCGCCAGCGGCGGGAATACGTTTACCGTTCAGTGCACCACCAGCAGCTATACGGTGACCATTACCGGTAACACTAACAGCACCGCGCCGACTACCGTGGTCGGTACGCCAGGCACACCAGGCCGCTACCTGCTCAGCACCACCGATGCCACGCAGGGCGTGGCCTACAGCCTCTATAGCGACAGCGGTTACAGCAACGTGGTGGCTAACAACGCCGCTTTACCAATTGCTTCCACTACGGATGGGGTTGACAGCTACACCCTGTACGGACGCATTCAGGGTGGTGGTAACAGTGTGACCGTTGTGCCGGGAACTTACACCGACACGATTAACGTTAGCGTCAACTATTAAGCCCACGAATGACATTGGGTGTGACGGGCTTCCTGCGGGCAGCCAGGGGATGGCTGCGCCTTGTTCAACTGGTTGTGCTGCTGGCTCAGGGCTTTCCGGTGAGTGCGCTGACGGTCACTTCCCAGTCATTCAAGGTCAGTGCCACCATCACGCCGGGCTGTTCCATGGCGATGGGCACCGGCGGGGCGATGGGCACGCTGAACTTCGGCAGCTACAGCGGCGTGAAGTCGGGGCAGATAAGTACGCAGTTTGTGCCAGCTGCGTCTCTGTCGCTGGCCTGCACGCCCGGCGTTGCGCTCAGCATGACCATTGACGGCGGGAAAAACTACACCACCGTGCGCAATATGCAGCGCTCCGGCGGGACGGATAAAGTGCCGTACAGGCTCTACAGCAGCAGTGGGCTTGCGGCCAATACGGAAATCCTGGTCAACCAGCCCGTGTCGGTGACCTACAGCAATGGCGATAATATCGCGCTGACGCTTTATGGCGCGGCGCAACTGACCGGGTTCAGCCCGGCAGGGACTTACAGCGATCAACTGACCGTGACGTTGTCATGGTAAATCAGGGAGAAACACATGAACTCAAGTTATCTGCCCCGCTTTTTAGCCCCAGCCTGTCTGAGCGCTTTCTGCCTGTTTTCATCCGGCGTACAGGCCGCCGCGACGGTGCTTATCTGGCCAATAGATCCCTTTCTCACGGCAGACAAAAAGGCCACCGAGCTGTGGATTGAGAACCAGGGCTTGGCCGCCACGACCATGCAGGTGCGTATTGTGCGCTGGCAGCAGGAAGGCGGTTTTGAACGCTACCAGCAGCAGCAGGATGTGGTGGCAAGTCCGCCGATCCTGCGCGTCGATCGCGGTGGTAAACAGCTGATTCGTTTGATCAAACAAGCCGATGTGCCGCAGGGCAAAGAGCTGGCCTACCGCGTTATCATTGATGAAATCCCTCAACCCACCGATAACAGCAAGCCGCAGATGGGCCTCAAACTGCAAATGCGTTATTCGATCCCGCTATTTGTGTATGGCAGCGGTATGCCGGTGGAAGCGGAAGGGGCGAACCACGTGCTGGTCGACAGCCGTAATCTGAGCTGGAGCACGACTGCTCTTGATGGCAAACCAGCCATCGTTGTGCGAAATCGGGATCGGGTGCATGTACGCCTGAGCCAGGTGTCCGTTCGCCAGGGAGGACGCGAGCGGGAGGTGGCGCCAGGCCTGCTGGGGTACGTGCTGCCCGGGCAGACGCGAAGCTGGCCGCTGCCTGACGGCGTCACGCATCCGACGGCCATCAGCGCGACCATTAATGCACAGGACGCGAAATGGCAGTCCGCTGCGGGCAACTGACTAAATTTGCCATGTGCACGTTACTGTTAAGCTCAGGTCTTTGTCAGGCGGAATCGGGCGACGATCTGCTGCCCCCGCCGCCGGATGCCCGGACCATTAATCAGCAGTCGGTGTATCAGCTGGGGCTGGTGATTAACCATTACGATACGCAGATGGTCGTGCCGGTGACGCAAAAGGATAACCACTGGCTTATCGCTGGCGGCGACCTGCAGCGAGCCGGGTTGCCAGCTGCGCAGTTTCCGGCGGGAGAAGTCGATCTCTCGACGCAGAGTCAGGTTAAAACGGAATACGACGGCAACGGCCAGCGGCTGCTGCTGACTGTGCCATCTGACTGGTTTGCAGCCAAAGAAGCGGCGTTTGGCGACGGCGTGATGCGGGTGAAACCGCTGGACGGCAGCGGAGCGCTGCTCAACTACGACTTCTACACCAGCCAGACCGAACAGGGTATGGGCCAGGCGGCCATCTGGCATGAGTTACGTTTATTTAGCGGCAAAAGTAGCCTCTCTTCAACCGGCTATGTCCGGCAAAGTCTCAGCGGCGATAATGCGCTGGAAGATGGCTATATGCGCTATGACACCACGCTGAGTTATACCGATGACGACACGGCTCTGGAGTGGGCGCTGGGCGACACGCTCAGTGATTCACTGAGCTGGAGCAACAGCGTGCGCGTGGGCGGAATACGCATCGGGCGCGACTTTACTCTGCGGCCCGATCTGGTGACCTGGCCGCTTCCTGCTTTTTCCGGCGATGCGGCTGTGCCGACCTCGGTGGATCTGTTTATTGACGGCTATCGGGCAGGCTCGACGCAGCTTCAGCCCGGTCCGTTCACGCTCACCAATCTGCCTTACATCAACGGGGCGGGCAATGCGGTACTGGTGACCACCGACGCGCTGGGCCGCCAGGTCAGCACCACGTTGCCCTTTTATGTCGCAAGTCAGATGCTTAAGCCCGGGCTCAGCGACGGGGCGGCCACCTTCGGGGCGCTGCGGCGCAACTACGGCATTGAGAATTTTGACTACGGCCCGGCGGTCGGCAGCGGAACGTATCGCTACGGCGTAAATGATTTTCTGACGCTGGAAAGCCATGCCGAAGGCGCTGACTCGCTGGCGCTGGGCGGAGCGGGCGCGCTGGTGAAAATTGGCCAGTTCGGCATCGTCAACGGCAGCTACACCCACAGCCAAATGTACGGCGAAGGCGGCCAGCAGCTGAACTGGGGCTATCAGTACAGCACCGGCGCGTTCAGCTTTATCACGCAGCACACCCATCGCGATAAAACCTTCGGTAACCTGGCGCTCTATGATGTGCCGCGCATGTATGACTCACAAAATAACCCTATCGCCAGCCTCAGCCAGCGCAGCGACCAGTATTCGCTGTCGCTGAACATGGGGAACTACGGCAATATCGGGGCGGCGTGGATCGGCGTACAAAGTTTTGACAGCCAGAAGACGGAACTGCTGAACCTCTCCTGGAGCCGCAGCCTGTGGGGGGCCAGCAGCGTTTATCTGGCGGCGAGTCACGACCGCCAGCGCGGCGACTGGACGGTAGCGATGTCGCTGCAAATTCCGCTCGGCGATCTTGACAGCGTGGCGGTAAGCACAGAAAACACGCCGGATTACGGCAGCACTCAGCGCATCAACTACAACCACACCATGCCCTCCGACGGCGGCTTCAGCTGGAACCTGGCCTGGGCGCGGCAGTCGCGGTCGAGCAACTACCAGCAGGCCACGCTCGGCTGGCGCAACAACAACGTCGAGCTGCAGGGCGGCGGCTATGGTGAAGAAAATGAGATGACCTGGTGGGGTGAGGCGATGGGCTCGCTGGTGCTGATGGACGGTCAGGCTTTTGCCGCCAATAAGATTAATGATGCGTTCGTGGTGGTGAGCACCGACGGACAGCCGTCCGTGCCCGTTAATTACGAACATCAGCAGGTCGGCGAAACGGATGACAAGGGGTATCTGCTGATCAGCGGCGTCTCCGCCTGGTATCCGGCGAACTACAGTATCAACGCACTGAATCTGCCAGCGGATACGCAGCTTAAAGAGACGGAAAAGCGCATTGCGTTACGGCGTAACAGCGGCTATCTGCTTGAGTTCCCAGTGGAACAGGAGCGCGTCGGCAGCGTTATTCTGCATGATGAAGAAGGGGACGCGATACCGGTGGCAAGCATTGTGTCGCGCCCCGGAAAACCTGATGCGCCGGTGGGCTACGACGGCATTGCCTGGCTGGAAAACCTGAATGACGCTAACGCGCTGACCGTAACCCTGCCGGGCGGCAAACGCTGCGCGGCAAGCTTCACTACCCGGCCTAATCCGGAGCATAAACTTCAGACCTATGGGCCGCTGATCTGTCGGGAGAGACAATAATGTTGCGCACTTTCGGGCTACCGATCCTGTTCTGGCTGATGAGCGCGCCGCTGTATGCGGCCTGTACGGTGGTGATGAATAATGCCTCGTTCGGCAGCCTTTCCTCCTTTACGGTCAAAAACACCGAACAACAAACGTCCGCGAATCTGGTGGTGACCTGCGATACGGTGCTGAATTTGCTCACCAACGATACGGTCTCAATGAATGTTCAGAGCGCTACGGTGACTTCCGGCACGCGAGCCGCACTGAAACGTACGGATAACGCCACCATCCCTGACGTGGTGCCTGTCCGCGTATGCGGTACGAACTCATGTTCTAACAGCACCGAAACACCCGTCGGGCAAACTTACACCTGGAGCGGCAATACGCTGCTCGGGCTGCTTTCCTCCAAAAGCTACACGCTGCCTGTCTATTTTCGTACGGTATCCGGGCAGAGCGTCAGCGCCGGGCCCTATCAGGTGACTGTGACGCTGAATGTGAGCTATAACGTATGCCCAACGGGCGTCCTCGGAATATGCCTCGGTACGCCGCAAACCGGCACCGTGCCGGTGACAACGCAGCTCACCATGACCGTCACCACTGACTGCATTACTATCAGCGCGCCGGACGTCAATTTTGGTAGTGCGCCGCTGATAAGCGGTTTCTCCTCCGTATCGCAGTCGGTCGGTATCACCTGCACCAAAGGCAGCGTCTATACCGTCGGCATCAATAATGGCCTCAACGCTGGCACCGGCACGGTGCGCAAAATGGTCGCAGGCAGCAATTCAATAAGCTACGACATCTATAAAAGCACCACCAGCAATCGCTGGGGGCCGACAGGTACCGACCGCTGGGCCAGCAGCGCTGCAAGCCTGGTCAGCACTGATGGCACTCTGAGCACCTATAACTACACCGCGAAGATCCTGAGCGGGCAGAGCACGCCGCCTGCGGGGACCTACACCGACACGCTGGTGGTGGACATAGCCTTCTGATGAGGTGACCTAACGCAAAGTAAAGTTCCACAGTGAAATGCCGATAACACCGTTATCACGTTATTGAAAAGGTGTTGTATGTTGAACCGTCTGCGCGTTGTCACCCTGTTGATGCTGGTGCTGGTTGTCTTTGCCCTGCTTCAGCTGCTGTCCGGTGGCTTTCTTTTTTCGTCACTCCAGCAAAACCAGCAAAGTTTCGCTCTCTCTAACGAGCTGCGTACCCGTCAATCTGAACTGAGCAAAACCTGGGAGCTGATGTTGCAGACGCGCATCAACCTCAGCCGCTCCTCTGCTCGCATGATGATGGATACGGCAAATCAGCAAAGCAGCGCCAAAACGGATCTGCTTAATAACGCGAAAACGTCGCTGGCCGATGCCGCCAAACACTACACGGAGTTTACACAAATTGCTGCACAGCCGGAACTGACTGACGTCAGCGCTGCGGTTGATGCCAGCTATCAGAAATATTTCGCCGGGCTGACCGAGCTGGTGAACTTCCTGCAAAACGGCAATATGGATGCCTATTTTGCCCAGCCGACCCAGGGTATGCAGAACGCGCTTAGCGACGCGATGGCGGGCTATGCAGCACAAAGTGAAACCCTCTATCAGCATGCGTTCACCACCAGCAAGCAGGACTATAAGTTTGCGCAGTGGCAGCTCGCCATTATCGCGCTGGTGCTGGTAACTCTCCTGGCGGCGGCATGGTACGGCATTCGCCATATTCTGCTGAACCCGCTGGCGGGAGTGATGAACCATTTGCACCGTATCGCGCAGGGAGATTTAACCCAGACGGTGAACGTCAGCGGACGCAACGAAATTGCGGAACTGGCTGATACCGTGAACCACATGCAGCAGTCGCTGATCGACACCGTTACCCGCGTGCGTCAGGGCTCGGATGCGATTTACAGCGGCTCAAGCGAAATTGCCCTCGGCAATAACGATCTCTCTTCCCGTACTGAAGAACAGGCTTCCGCGCTGGAGCAAACTGCCGCCAGCATGGAAGAGCTGACCGCCACCGTGAAGCAGAACGCCGAAAACGCCCGCCAGGCTTCGCAGCTTGCGCTGAGCGCCTCCGAGACCGCCCAGCGCGGTGGAAAAGTGGTTGATGGCGTAGTGAAAACCATGCACGACATCGCCGCCAGTTCGCAGAAAATTTCCGACATTACCGGCGTTATCGACGGCATTGCCTTCCAGACCAATATCCTGGCGCTGAATGCGGCGGTGGAGGCGGCTCGCGCGGGTGAACAGGGTCGTGGTTTTGCCGTTGTGGCAGGCGAAGTTCGTAATCTCGCGAGCCGCAGCGCTCAGGCGGCCAAAGAGATCAAAGGCCTGATTGAAGATTCCGTGTCGAAGGTCGATACCGGTTCGGTGCTGGTGGAAAGCGCCGGGGAAACCATGAATGACATTGTCAACGCCGTGACCCGCGTCACCGACATCATGGGTGAGATTTCCTCCGCATCCGATGAGCAGAGCCGCGGTATCGATCAGGTGGCGCTCGCCGTGTCCGAGATGGACAAAGTCACCCAGCAAAACGCCGCGCTGGTGCAGCAGTCCGCTGCTGCTGCCGCCGCGCTTGAAGAGCAGTCCAGCAGCCTGACCCGCGCCGTCTCGGCGTTTCAGATTGCAACAGTCAGTACCCATGCAGTAAGCAAAAAAACCAGCGTGGTTCCGGCTAGCGTGGCGCCACAGCGTGCGCGCGCAACCGTCGGAACGGACGATAACTGGGAAACCTTTTAACTTTACGCGGCCTGTTGCCGCCTGGCGGGAGTGGTGATGTTCAATCGTATTCGTATCTCGACCACCTTGTTTGTGATTCTGGTGGTGTGTGGCCTGTTGCTGGTGGGCAGCAACGGGTTGTCGTTTCTGGCATTTCGCGATGGACAGCAGGCTCTTGGGCAAGTGGAAAAGGGAAATCAGCTATTAAACAGCCTCGGCGACGCCCGGGTGGTGCTGTTGCAGGCCAGCACGTCGCTGAATAAGGCCGGCACGCTGACCGCGCTCAGCTATCCGCCTGAAGACATTAAGGCGCTGATTGCCGGGGCGCATCAGAGCCTGAAGCAGGCGGATAAAGAGTTTGCCGAGTTCATGGCCTTCCCGGCAATGAGCGAAGACGCACAGGTGCTGAAGGATCAAACGAAGAAAAGTTATGCCGACTGGCACGGTGCGCTGGAGCATCAGGTGGCGTGGCTTGAAAGCAATCAGCTTTCAGACTTCATGACCGCACCGGTACAGCAGGCTCAGGAGGGGTTTGATGGCAGCTGGCGTAACTGGATCCAATATATCGGTTCACACGTTGAGGCGGCTCGTGAGGCAGGGGAAAGCAATTATCACCGCTCAGCGCTGATCTTTGGCGTGGTGGTGATTCTGGCGGTGGTACTGGTTGGTGGAGCGCTGCTGTGGACCCGTCGAATGATTGTCCAGCCGCTCGCCATCATCAGCGACCACTTCGAGAGTATTGCCAAAGGCAATCTCGCCAGACCGATTTCGGTGTATGGCAAAAATGAAATTTCGGCGATTTTCGCCGGGCTGAAGGCAATGCAGGTCGCCCTGCGCGGCACCGTAAGCCAGGTGCGCCAGGGCAGCCATGCCATGCATACCGGGATTTCAGAGATTGCCGCAGGCAATAACGATTTGTCTTCGCGCACCGAACAGCAGGCGGCCTCGCTTGCCGAAACGGCCGCCAGCATGGAGCAGCTGACCGCCACGGTCGGGCAAAACGCCGATAACGCCCGTCAGGCATCCGGCCTTGCCAGCACCGCGGCAAGCACCGCGAAGCGCGGCGGCGAGCAGGCCTCGCACGTAGCGGAAACGATGCATGAAATTGCCACCAGTTCGCAGAAAATCGGCGACATCATCAGCGTCATCGACGGCATCGCCTTCCAGACCAACATTCTGGCGCTTAACGCAGCCGTGGAAGCGGCGCGTGCCGGAGAGCAGGGGCGTGGATTCGCGGTTGTGGCCGGTGAAGTGCGTAACCTCGCCAGCCGCAGCGCCCAGGCAGCGAAAGAAATTAAAGGCCTGATTGAAGAGTCAGTTGCCCGGGTGCAGGAAGGGTCAACGCTGGTGGATACCGCCGCTAACACGATGAATGAGATTGTTCGCTCCGTGACGCAGGTAAACGACATCATGGGCGAAATCGCATCGGCGTCGGATGAACAGCGCCGCGGTATTGAGCAGGTGGCGCTGGCGGTAAGCCAGATGGATCAGGTCACTCAACAAAACGCCTCACTGGTAGAAGAAGCCGCCGCGGCAACGGACCAGCTGGCCGGGCAGGCCAATAACCTGACCGCGCTGGTGTCGGTGTTTGAACTGGAAGAGAAGTACGCATCGCAGCACGAAGGTGGGCGGCCGCTGGCCGTACCCGTTGTTTCCTGACTGGACGTAAGTAATAAGAAGGCGCTATGACAGCAACTCTGCCTCAAGGGCAATCGTCACTCCTCGCGCAGATGACACAGCGCCTCGCGCTCTCCGACGCACAGTTTCGTCGGATTTGCCAGTTGATCTACCAGCGCGCGGGGATCGTGCTGGCCGACCACAAGCGCGACATGGTGTACAACCGGCTGGTGCGTCGTCTGCGCCAGCTGGGACTGGATGATTTTGGCCGCTATCTGGCCATGTTGGAAGCTAACCAGGATAGCGCCGAATGGCAGGCGTTTATCAACTCGCTGACCACCAACCTGACGGCGTTTTTCCGGGAGGCGCACCATTTCCCGACGCTTGCCGAACACGCGAAGCGCCGCCAGGGTGAGTATCGGGTCTGGAGCGCGGCGGCCTCGACCGGGGAAGAACCCTATTCGATAGCCATCACGCTTGCCGACACGCTCGGTACCGCGCCGGGTCGCTGGAAGGTGTTTGCCAGCGATATCGACACCGAGGTGCTGAACAAAGCGCAGAACGGCGTTTATCGTCAGGACGAACTGAAAACGCTCTCGCAGCAGCAGCTTCAGCACTACTTCATGCGCGGCACCGGGCCGCACAGCGGGCTGGTGCGCGTGCGTCAGGAGCTGGCGAACTACGTGGACTTTTCCCCGATGAACCTGCTTGACCGGACCTATAACGTACCGGGGCCGTTTGACGCCATTTTTTGTCGTAACGTGATGATTTACTTCGATAAGACGACGCAGCAGGACATTCTGCGCCGCTTTGTTCCCCTGCTTAAGCCTGACGGATTACTGTTTGCCGGGCACTCGGAGAACTTCAGCAATCTCGTGCGCGAGTTCAGTCTGCGAGGGCAGACGGTGTACGCGCTGAGTAAGGATAAAGCATGAGTAAAATCAGGGTGTTGTCTGTAGATGATTCGGCGTTGATGCGTCAGATAATGACGGAAATTATCAACAGCCACAGCGACATGGAGATGGTGGCGACCGCACCCGATCCGCTGGTGGCGCGCGATCTTATCAAGAAATTCAACCCGGACGTTCTGACCCTGGACGTCGAAATGCCGCGCATGGACGGGCTCGACTTTCTGGAAAAGCTGATGCGCCTGCGGCCGATGCCTGTGGTGATGGTCTCTTCGCTGACCGGTAAAGGTTCCGAAGTGACGCTGCGGGCGCTGGAGCTTGGGGCGGTGGATTTTGTCACTAAGCCGCAGATTGGCATCCGCGAAGGCATGCTGGCCTACAGCGAAATGATTGCCGACAAAGTGCGGGCCGCCTCGCGCGCCCAGCTGAGCGCTCACAAGATGCTGGATGCGCCTAAAGCGCTGAAGGCCGGGCCAATGCTCAGCTCGGAAAAGCTGCTGGTGATTGGCGCGTCAACCGGAGGAACAGAGGCAATTCGCCATGTACTCCAGCCATTGCCTTTGACCAGCCCGGCTATTCTTATCACCCAGCATATGCCGCCGGGCTTCACGCGTTCGTTCGCCGAACGGCTGAACAAGCTGTGCCAGATTGCGGTGAAAGAGGCGGAAGACGGCGAGCGCGTGCTGCCGGGCCATGCCTACATCGCACCGGGCGACAAGCACATGGAGCTGGCGCGAAGCGGGGCGAATTATCAAATCAAAATTCATGACGGGCCGCCGGTGAACCGGCACCGTCCGTCGGTGGATGTGCTGTTTCATTCGGTGGCGAAAAACGCCGGGCGCAATGCCGTGGGGGTGATCCTCACCGGCATGGGCAACGACGGCGCCGCCGGAATGCTGGCGATGCACCAGGCGGGCGCCTGGACCATTGCCCAGAACGAAGCAAGTTGTGTGGTGTTCGGCATGCCGCGTGAGGCCATCAATATGGGTGGCGTCAGCGAAGTGGTCGATCTCAGCCAGGTAAGCCAGCAGATGCTGGCGAAAATCAGTGCCGGACAGGCGATACGTATTTAAGGGGAGTAAAAGTAAATGGCGGATAAAGAGCTTAAGTTTCTGGTTGTGGATGACTTTTCCACCATGCGTCGCATTGTGCGCAACCTGCTGAAAGAGCTGGGATTCAACAACGTTGAAGAAGCGGAAGACGGCGTGGATGCGCTGAACAAGCTACAGGCGGGCGGGTTTGGCTTTGTGATTTCAGACTGGAACATGCCGAACATGGACGGTCTGGACCTGCTGAAAACCATTCGCGGCAACGGCGCAATGGCGGCTTTGCCGGTTCTGATGGTCACGGCGGAAGCGAAGAAAGAGAACATCATCGCAGCGGCGCAGGCGGGTGCCAGCGGCTACGTTGTGAAACCGTTTACGGCGGCTATCCTCGAGGAGAAGCTGAACAAAATCTTCGAAAAGCTCGGTATGTGAGGCCATGACGATGACTCAACACCCCGTAAAACCGACTGATGAGCATTCCGCAGGCGACATCATCGCCCGGATTGGCAGCCTCACCCGTATGCTGCGTGACAGCCTGCGCGAGCTGGGCCTGGATCAGGCGATTGCCGAAGCGGCAGAGGCTATTCCGGATGCCCGCGATCGTCTGGATTACGTCGTGCAGATGACAGCTCAGGCCGCAGAACGCGCGCTGAACTGCGTGGAGCTTTCGCAGCCGCATCAGAACCAGATGGAAAAAGAGGCCAAGGCGCTCTCTGGCCGCTGGGACGAGTGGTTTGAGAACCCAATTGAACTGAGCGATGCCCGTGAACTGGTGACCGACACCCGCAGCTATCTTGCAGACGTGCCGAAGCACACCAGCTTCACCAACGCCCAACTGCTGGAAATCATGATGGCGCAGGACTTCCAGGATCTGACCGGCCAGGTGATCAAGCGGATGATGGACGTTATCCAGGAGATTGAGCGTCAGCTGCTGATGGTGCTGCTGGAAAACATGCCTGACCAGAGCACGCGCCAGAAGCGGGAAAACGAAAGCCTGCTGAACGGCCCGCAGATGGACACCAGCAAAGCGGGCGTGGTTGCAAGCCAGGATCAGGTGGACGATCTGCTGGATAGCTTAGGGTTCTGATTTAGCGGACAAAGTGCCGGATAACGCTTCGCTTATCCGGCCTACGGTTCGCACCTTAAATTACCGCATCCGCAACCGGGCATAAATGTGACAGGAGGCTACGGCCTCCTGTTGTTTTTTATCGCAGCTTGAACTGCTGAAGAATGGTATTCAGCAGAGCGGCTGCTGCTGCAGAAAACGGGCCGTGGGCAGTACGAATCACGCCAATTTGCCGCTCAATCACCGGGTTCCCCAGCGGGACACACACTGCACCAAGCTCCCCCATTTGTGCTTCGCACAACGCCGGAACGGCGCTGACCCCAAGCCCGCTTGCCACCATCCTGCCAACCGTCACCAGCTGATGGCTCTCAAACGCCACCTTCAGCGAATGGCCGTGCTGAATCAGCGTTTCTTCCAGCAGTATACGTACGGCGGACGGGCGCTGAAGGGTGATGAAATCAGACATCAGCAGCTCCCGCCATGTCACGTTCGGCTTCTGCGCCAGCGGGCTGAGACGGGGCACTACGGCCACAAAGCGATCGACCCCCAATGGGGTAAATTGCAGGCTGGACGATGCCGCAGGCTCGAACGCCACCCCCATTTCCACTCGCCCCTCGCTCACCATCTCAATCACTTGCTCATTAATCACATCATGCACGGTCACGTTGACGCCACGATAGCGGTCGCGAAAGGCTTTCAGCACCGGCGGCAGGGCATTGGCGGCAAATGAGGGCATCGCCGCTACCGACACTTTGCCGGTTTGCAGCGTAAAGCGCTGGCGCATCGCCTCTTCGGTATTGTCCCAGTCGGCCAGCAGCCGTCGCGCCATCGGAAAAAAGGCATCGCCTTCGGCGGTCAGCGCCACCCGTCGGGTAGTGCGGGTGAACAGCATTCCGCCCAGAGCCTCTTCCAGACCGTGGATAGCCAGGCTCAACGCAGGCTGCGACATATTCAGTTTTTCACTCGCCTGAGCAAAGTTCAGAGTGTGAGCTACCGCTAAAAACGCGCGTAACTGTTTGATGCTCATTTTCATTTTTGTTTTTCTTAACGATATGAAAACATTGATTTAACAATTTATTGATTTGGAAAACTCATTAATCGCTCACAAATTCAAAATTAACAGATGAGTTCCTGCCCGTGATGATGCCCCAACCACAAAAGGAGGGCAGGCAATGGCAGGACTGGATAAACGCGTTGGCAGCTACGCCGACGCGCTGGAAGGCATAACTGATGGCATGACCGTGCTGGCCGGCGGCTTTGGCCTCTGCGGTATACCGGAAAATCTGATTGCGGAAATTCGCCGCCGGTCGGTGAAGAATTTGACGGTGGTCTCCAATAACTGCGGCGTGGACGGCTTCGGGCTGGGACTGCTGCTGGAAACAAGACAAATCAGCAAAGTGATTGCCTCCTACGTTGGGGAAAATGCGCTGTTTGAGCAACAGGTGATTTCCGGGGAGCTGGAGGCCGAGCTCACGCCTCAGGGAACGCTGGCGGAAAAGCTGCGGGCGGGTGGGGCAGGTATTCCGGCGTTTTACACTGCCACCGGCTACGGCACACCTGTCGCCGAGGGCAAAGAGGTACGCGATTTTGACGGTCGGCCTTACATCCTGGAGCAGGCTTTACGCGGCGACTTCGCCATTGTGAAGGGCTGGAAAGCGGACTGGTACGGCAACGTTATCTATCGCCACACGGCGCAAAACTTCAACCCACTGATGGCCTGCGCCGGGCGTATCACCGTGGTGGAAGTGGAAGAGATTGTGCCCCCGGGCGAGCTTGATCCGGCGGCCATCCACACTCCCGGCATCTACGTCGATCGCCTGATTCAGGGGCATTTCGAAAAACGCATTGAACAGCGCACGCTGCGCGCATAAGGGGCCAGGATGTTGACTCGTGAACAGATGGCGCAGCGTGTGGCACGCGAACTGCGCGACGGCTATTACGTCAATCTTGGCATCGGTATTCCGACGCTGGTGGCCAATTACGTACCAGACGGCATGGACGTGATGCTGCAATCCGAAAACGGCCTGCTCGGTATGGGGAGTTTTCCCACCGAAGCCGAGCTGGATGCCGACATGATCAACGCCGGGAAGCAGACCGTCACCGCACGCCCCGGAGCCGCCATTTTTAACTCCGCCGACTCCTTCGCCATGATCCGCGGTGGTCACGTGGACCTTACCGTGCTCGGCGCGTTCGAGGTGGACGTTGAGGGCAATATCGCCTCATGGATGATCCCGGGAAAAATGGTGAAAGGGATGGGCGGGGCGATGGACCTGGTGGCGGGGGCAGAGAACATCATCGTGGTAATGACGCACGCGGCACGCAACGGAGAATCCAAACTGCTTTCGCGCTGCACGCTGCCGCTGACCGGCGCAGGCTGTATTCGTCAGGTGTTAACCGACCTGGCCTGGCTCGAAATTCGGAACGGCGCGTTTGTGCTGAAGGAACGGGCGCCGGGCGTCAGCGTTGAGGAGATCGTCAGTAAAACTGCCGGTCGGCTGGTGGTGCCTGAGTATGTGCCGGAAATGCTGTTTGATGGGGAGAAAAATCATGCATAACGTCGTCATCGTGGCTGCTACGCGCACGCCGATTGGCGCTTTTCAGGGGGGCCTTGCTCCGCTGGCGGCCACTGAGCTTGGGGCCATTGTCATTAGCGAACTGCTCAAAAAAACCGGCCTCGATGCCGCGCAGATAGACAGCGTCCTGATGGGGCAGGTGTTAACCGCGGGCTGCGGGCAAAATCCGGCACGCCAGAGCGCCCTTAAGGCCGGACTGCCGGTTACCACGCCAGCCATGACGCTGAATCTGGTCTGTGGCTCAGGGCTACAGGCGGTGATTGAAGGTGCCAGAGCTATCGCGCTCGGTGATGCCCGCGTGGTGATTGCCGGGGGCCAGGAGAGTATGAGCAATGCGCCATACCTCCTGCCTGACGCCCGTTCCGGGCTGCGTGCCGGGCATCGGCAGATTCAGGACAGCATGATTCAGGATGGCCTGTGGGATGCCTTCCACGATTACCACATGGGCATCACCGCTGAAAATCTGGCCTCGCGCTACTCGGTGAGCCGGGAACAGCAGGACGCCTTTGCCGTTGCCTCGCAGCAAAAAGCGGCTGCCGCTCAGGAGGCGGGTCGCTTCCGCGCAGAAATCACACCGGTCACCGCGCCTGTCGGAAAGGGCAAAACGCGAGTGATTGACGCCGACGAGCAGCCGCGTAAAGAGACCACCCAGGAGAGCCTGGCGTCGCTGCGTCCGGCCTTTTTACCGCAGGACGGAACGGTCACTGCCGGGAATGCCTCGACCCTCAACGACGGGGCCGCGGCGGTGATGCTGATGGGTGAAGATTTGGCTCGCGAGATGAAGTTGCCAGTGCTGGCGCGCATCGCGGGATATGCCAGTGCAGGCGTCGATCCGCAAATTATGGGGTTTGGCCCGGTGCCTGCCACGCAGGCTTGTCTGGCTAAAGCGGGCTGGAATATTGATGAACTCGATCTGGTGGAAGGCAACGAAGCGTTTGCCGTGCAGGCGCTGGTGGTCCTGAAAAGTCTGGCGCTTGACCCCGCGCGGGTCAACGTCAACGGCGGGGCGATTGCGCTGGGACATCCGATTGGCGCTTCCGGCTGCCGCATTCTGGTTTCGCTGCTGTATGAAATGCAGCGCCGGGAGGCTCATAAGGGGCTGGCGACGCTGTGCGTCGGCGGCGGAATGGGCGTGGCGATGGCGGTTGAGAGAGGAGTGAGCTGATGCAGCATCGTTACTGTGTGATCGGCTCAGGCCTGATGGGCGTGGGGATTGCCACTGCTTTTGCCCGCACGGGGAAAGCCGTTTTGCTGCTCGATAACGACCTCGCGCGGCTGGCGGCAGTGAACACAACGGCGGCGGCGATCCTGGATGAGCTGAGCGATGCGGGCCAGTTTGATCCGAAGGACGAGGCATCCGTACTGGCCCGGATCGAAACGACGTCCTCCATGGACAGCCTGCGCGATTGTGAACTGATTGTCGAAGCGATCCCTGAGCAGCTCGGGCTCAAGCACAAGCTTTACGCGACGCTGGAGGACTGCGTTTCGTCGCAGACTATTATCGCCAGCAACACCAGCGGCCTGCTGCCTGACAGGCTGGCAGAAAATATGCGTCATCCTGAACGCCTGCTGATCGCCCACTTCTGGCATCCGCCGCACTTTATTCCGCTGGTGGAGCTGGTACCCGGCAGCGCGACCGCCCCGGCTTACCTTGAGGTGCTCCAGACGCTGTTCAGCGAAATGGGCCTTGAAGCCGTGCGCCTGAATCGTGCCGCGCCGGGGTTTATTGGCAACCGGCTGCAGTTTGCCCTGCTGCGTGAAGCGCTGCACATCGTCGGGAACGGGATCGCCACGGCGGAGGAGGTCGACCGCGTGATGCGCGCTTCGCTTGGGCGTCGCTACGGCATGGTGGGCCCGCTGGAGGCCGCCGACATGACCGGGCTGAATACCGTTGCCGATATTTGTGCCCACCTGCTGCCGGAACTCGCCAGCGGCGAAGAGATGATGGCGCTGGTTCGCGACAAAGTGGCGGCGGGCCAGACCGGCGAGCGCAGCGGGCAGGGTTTTTATCACTGGGATGAGGCACGCAGGGAACGCATTCGTGAGCGACGGGCCTGGCAGATGCGCCATGCCCTGAAGCCGTAGTCACTTTCTTTGTACCCACAATGACAATAATTCTGGAGTGATGATGAGCGTTTTGATTGCCCTGGCCGCACTGGCCCTGCTGATGCTGGCCGCCTATCGCGGCTACAGCGTGATTCTGTTTGCCCCGATAGCGGCGCTTGGCGCGGTGCTGCTGACCGAACCGAGCGCCGTCGCCCCGGCGTTCACCGGCCTGTTTATGGAAAAAATGGTCGGCTTTGTGAAGCTCTACTTCCCGGTGTTTCTGCTGGGCGCCATTTTTGGCAAGCTGATTGAGCTGTCGGGGTTCTCGCGTTCGATCGTTGCCGCTGCCATTCGTATTCTGGGGCGCCGTCACGCTATTCCGGCGATCGTGCTGGTTTGTGCTCTGCTGACTTACGGCGGAGTATCGCTGTTCGTGGTGGCCTTTGCGGTTTATCCCTTTGCCGCCGAGCTGTTTCGTCAGAGCGGCATCCCAAAGCGCCTTATTCCGGCAACGGTCGCGCTGGGCGCATTCTCTTTCACCATGGACGCGCTGCCGGGCACGCCGCAAATCCAGAACATCATTCCCACCAGCTTCTTTGGTACTAACGCCTGGGCCGCGCCCTGGCTTGGGCTGATTGGCTCGCTGTTTATTATCGCCGTCGGGCTTTTTTATCTCAATGTGCAGCGTCGTAAAGCGCTGTCGCGCGGAGAAGGCTATGGCACGGATCTGCAAAACGAACCGGAAACCCCTGACAACATTGATCTGCCCAATCCGCTGTTGGCGATTGCGCCACTGATTCTGGTGGGGCTGTTTAACCTGCTGTTCACGCGCTGGATCCCCGAGTGGTACGGCGCGTCCCATCAACTGGTGCTGCCGGGGCTTGCCGCCCCCATTGACACTGACGTGAAAAAAATCACCGCGATTTGGGCCGTGGAAGCGGCTCTGGTAATCGGCATTCTGGTCGTGCTGATTGGCGGTTTTCGTCATATTCGCGGCCGCATGGCCGAGGGTAGCCGAACGGCGGTGTCCGGGGCCATTCTGGCGGCAATGAATACCGCATCGGAATATGGTTTCGGCGCGGTGATTGCGGCGCTGCCGGGTTTCCTGGTGCTGTCGAAGGGGCTCGCGGCTATCCCTAATCCGTTACTGAACGAGGCCATCAGCGTGACGACCCTTGCGGGGATCACGGGGTCCGCTTCCGGCGGGATGAGTATTGCGCTGGCGGCGATGTCCGATACGTTTATCGCCGCCGCCCACGCCGCCAATATTCCGCTGGAGGTGCTGCATCGCGTGGCGTCGATGGCGAGCGGTGGGATGGACACGCTGCCGCATAACGGTGCGGTCATTACTCTGCTCGCCATCACTGGTCTGAGCCATCGCCAGGCCTACGGCGGTATCTTTGCTATCACCCTGATTAAAAGTCTGGCGGTGCTGTTCGTGATTGCCGTCTACTACACCACCGGGATCGTTTAAGGAGATTTCACATGCTGAAAGGCAAAACTGCGTTGGTGACTGGCTCCACCAGCGGGATTGGATTAGGGATTGCTGTCGCGCTGGCAAAACAGGGTGCGGCGGTTATTCTCAACGGCTTTGGCGACGTGGATGGCGCGAAAGCACAGCTCGACGGGCTGGGCGTGAGGTATGGCTATCATCCTGCGGACTTAAGTTCGGCCGGGCAAATAGAGGCGATGATGGCCTGGGCCCGGGAAGAGTTCGGCGGGGTGGACATTCTGGTGAATAACGCCGGTATCCAGCACGTCGCGCCGGTGGATGAGTTTCCGGTCGACAAATGGAACGCCATTCTCGCCATCAATTTATCGGCGGTGTTTCACACGACGCGGCTTGCGCTGCCCGCCATGAAGGCGAAAAACTGGGGCCGCATCATTAACATTGCCTCGGTGCATGGACTGGTGGCCTCAAAGAATAAGGCGGCGTACGTGGCGGCGAAGCACGGCGTGGTGGGCTTCACCAAAACCACCGCGCTGGAGCTGGCGCAAACGGGCATCACCAGCAATGCGCTTTGCCCGGGCTGGGTACTGACGCCGCTGGTGCAGCAGCAGATTGATGCCCGAATTGCCAAAGGGGAAAGCCCGGATGCCGCTCGCGACAGCCTGCTCGGTGAGAAGCAGCCTTCCGGAGCGTTCGTCACGCCTGAACAGCTTGGCAGCCTGACCTGCTTCCTGTGCAGCGACGCCGCCGAACAGGTGCGCGGTGCTGCCTGGAACATGGACGGCGGCTGGGTCGCGCAGTAATCCTCTTCGTGGGCTAATGCAGTCATTAGCCCACACATTTACCTCCTTTTCCGGCCATTGGCCTTTCCCTTCGCTGGCATTATGTCCTCAGAACTGTATTTGCAGGATGCTGTCTGTGGCAGACGAAAGCGACAACGAAGACAAAACAGAAGCCCCCACGCCCCAACGGCTTGAGAAAGCGCGTGAGGAGGGGCAAATTCCGCGATCGCGCGAGCTGACGTCATTCTTAATTTTGCTGGTTGGCGTCTGCGTGCTGTGGTTCGGTGGCGAAGCGCTGGCGCGCAGGCTGGCGGGACTGCTGTCGTCGGGCCTGCACTTCGACCACAGCATTGTCAGCGATCCAAACCTGATCCTCGGGCAAATCATTTCGCTGATTAAGCAGGCAATGCTGGCGCTGATGCCGCTGATTTTCGGCGTGGTGGTGGTCGCTATCCTCGGCCCGGTGATGCTCGGCGGGCTGGTGTTCAGCCCGAAATCGCTCGCGTTTAAATTCGATAAGCTCAACCCCTTGCCGGGGATTGGGCGCATGTTTTCTGCCCAGTCGGCGGCCGAGCTGCTGAAAGCCATTTTGAAATCGGTGCTGGTGGGCTGCGTGGCAGGGTTGTTCGTCTGGGTTCACTGGCCGGACATGATGCGGCTTATCAGCGAATCGCCGATGACCGCCATGGGCAATGCCCTCAACCTGGTGGGCCTTTGCGCGCTGCTGGTGGCGCTGGGCGTCATCCCGATGGTGGGCTTTGACGTTTTCTTCCAGATTTACAGCCACATCAAAAAGCTGCGTATGTCACGTCAGGATATTCGCGATGAGTTCAAGCAGAGCGAAGGCGATCCGCACGTGAAAGGGCGCATTCGTCAGATGCAGCGTGCCGCTGCGCGCCGTCGCATGATGGCGGACGTGCCGAAAGCCGATGTGATTGTGATGAACCCGACCCACTACGCGGTAGCGCTGAAGTATGAAGAAAGCAAGATGAGCGCGCCGAAGGTGGTCGCCAAAGGGGCCGGGCTTATCGCGTTAAAAATTCGTGACCTGGGTGAGGAAAACCGTATTCCTGTATTACAGGCGCCGCCGCTGGCGCGTGCGCTCTACCGTCATGCCGAAATTGGCCAGCAAATCCCGGGCACGCTCTACGCCGCCGTAGCGGAAGTGCTGGCCTGGGTCTGGCAGCTCAAACGCTGGCGCCTGGCAGGCGGTCTGCCGCCGAAGAAACCTGATAATTTACCGGTGCCTGACGCACTGGATTTTTTGAACGAGACTGACACTGATGGCTAATCTGGTCGCAATGCTGCGCCTGCCCGGCAATTTCAAATCCACCCAATGGCAGGTTCTTGCCGGGCCGGTGCTGATCCTGCTTATCCTTTCGATGATGGTGCTGCCGCTGCCGGCGTTCGTCCTCGATCTGCTGTTTACCTTTAACATTGCGCTGTCGATTATGGTGCTGCTGGTGGCGATGTTTACCCAGCGCACGCTGGAGTTTGCCGCCTTCCCGACCATTTTGCTGTTCACCACGCTGCTGCGCCTGGCGCTGAACGTGGCCTCAACCCGCATCATCCTGATGGAAGGGCATACCGGGGCGGCGGCGGCGGGGAAGGTGGTTGAGGCCTTCGGCCACTTCCTGGTGGGCGGCAACTTTGCCATCGGGATCGTGGTGTTCATCATTCTTGTTATCATCAACTTCATGGTTATCACCAAGGGTGCGGGTCGTATCGCCGAAGTGGGCGCACGTTTCGTGCTGGACGGGATGCCGGGCAAGCAGATGGCTATTGATGCGGACCTCAACGCCGGACTGATTGGCGAAGATGACGCCAAACGTCGCCGTGCGGAAGTGACCCAGGAAGCGGATTTCTACGGCTCAATGGACGGTGCGAGTAAGTTCGTACGCGGCGATGCCATTGCCGGGATTTTGATCATGGTGATTAACGTCATTGGCGGTCTGCTGGTGGGCGTTCTGCAACACGAAATGGATTTAGGCCATGCCGCAGAGTCTTATACGCTGCTGACCATCGGTGATGGCCTTGTCGCACAGATCCCGGCGCTGGTGATCTCCACCGCTGCGGGCGTCATCGTCACCCGTGTCGCGACCGATCAGGACGTCGGTGAGCAGATGGTCGGCCAGCTGTTCAGCAATCCGCGCGTCATGCTGCTAAGCGCTGCCGTGCTCGGTTTGCTCGGGCTGGTGCCGGGAATGCCAAACTTTGTCTTCCTGCTGTTTACCGCCGCGCTGCTGGGCCTGGCCTGGTGGCTTCGCGGGCGTGAGCAACAGGCTCCGGCGGAAGCCGCGCCGGTTCGCACGCAGGAAAACCCGCAGGCGGTTGAAGCCACGTGGAATGACGTGCAGCTGGAAGACACGCTGGGGATGGAAGTGGGCTATCGCCTGATCCCAATGGTCGATTCTCAGCAGGACGGCGAACTGTTAGGGCGCATTCGTTCGATCCGCAAGAAGTTTGCTCAGGAGATGGGCTTCCTGCCGCCGGTCGTTCATATCCGCGACAATATGGATTTACCTCCTGCGCGCTACCGTATTTTGCTCAAAGGCGTCGATATCGGCAGCGGCGATGCCTATCCGGGGCGCTGGCTGGCGATTAACCCCGGCACCGCCGCAGGTACGCTGCCCGGCGAGCCAACCGTTGACCCGGCCTTTGGTCTGGCGGCTATCTGGATTGAAAGCGCGCTCAAAGAGCAGGCGCAAATTCAGGGCTTTACCGTGGTTGAGGCCAGTACCGTGGTTGCCACGCACCTCAATCATCTGATTAGCCTGCACTCTGCGGAACTCTTCGGGCGTCAGGAAGCGCAGCAGCTGCTCGACCGCGTCACCCAGGAGATGCCGAAGCTGACTGAAGATCTGGTGCCGGGCGTGGTGACGCTGACCACGCTGCATAAAGTCCTGCAGAACTTACTGGATGAAAAAGTGCCGATTCGCGATATGCGTACCATTCTGGAAACGCTGGCAGAACATGCGCCGGTGCAGACCGACCCGCATGAGCTGACCAACGTGGTGCGCGTGGCGCTGGGCCGCGCCATCACCCAGCAGTGGTTCCCGGGCAACGGTGAAGTGCAGGTTATCGGGCTGGATACGCCGCTGGAGCGCCTGCTGCTTCAGGCGCTGCAAAACGGCGGTGGCCTGGAACCGGGCCTGGCGGATCGCCTGCTGGCGCAGACCCAGGAAGCGTTGTCGCGCCAGGAGATGCTCGGTGCGCCGCCGGTGCTGCTGGTCAACCATGCGCTGCGGCCGCTGCTTTCCCGCTTCCTGCGCCGTAATCTGCCGCAGCTGGTGGTGTTGTCGAACCTGGAGCTGTCGGATAACCGTCAGATCCGCATGACCGCCACTATCGGAGGTAAGTAATGCGCCGTTTGCTCTGGCTGCTGCTTTTCCCGCTGTGCGTACAGGCGACGGGTGAAGGTGCCTGGCAGGCCAGCAGCCGTGGAATCATTCTCAGCCATCGCGGCGAATCCATGTCGTCGCCGCCGCTGATGCCTTCTCAGCCTGCGAGCGGTCTGGTGACGATGATCGCCTGGCGCTACACGCTGATTGGCCCGACGCCCGCCGGGCTGCGGGTGCGGCTCTGCTCGCAAACCCGTTGCGTGGAGCTGGACGGCCAGAGCGGCAATACGTGGGGCCTGCAGAACATCCCGGCCTCTGAGCCGCTGCGCTTTGTCTGGGAGGTCCCGGGCGGCGGAAGGCTTATTCCGGCGTTGAACGTGCAAAGCAATCAGGTGATTGTGAATTACCGCTAATCCTTTCATACGGCCTGTCAGCGGTGTTTATGCTGGCAGGTTCGCATTTTTGACCTCATCTTTTGAATAAATCGAAACTCCGTTTTATAAATCGGTGAGGCAGGTTCTTTGACTCTTTGCGTTTTTGCCATCCGCAGCAATGGGCTGGCAAAAATGAAAAGGTTTCACCCAAAGCAACGCTCTACTGTAGCCGTGTATGGACATCCTCAGCACTGATGAGGCGGGTTTTCCTGATCACACACGGGAATGACGGCAAATGAAAACACGTAAAATCGGCTTAGCAAACTATCTCGCCTACGGGTCGGGCGATTTCCTCGGCGCAGGAACCACTGCGCTGACCGCCGCCTGGCTTTTATATTTCTACACCACCTTCTGCGGACTCTCGCCTATCGAGGCCACTTTTATCTTCGCCACCGCCAGGGTACTGGATGCGGTAGTCAGTCCGCTGATGGGCTTCCTGACGGATAACTTTGGTTCCACCTGGGCCGGAAAACGCTTCGGGCGACGCAAGTTCTTTATCCTGCTCGGTATTCCCTGCGTATTCAGCTACTCCTTTATGTGGGTTGGCGACATGGGCTTCTGGTACTACCTGCTGACCTATCTGCTGTTTGATATCGTCTACACCATGATTCTGGTGCCGTACGAAACGCTGGTACCGGAGATGACCGACGATTTCAAACAGAAAACAAAATTCTCCGGCGCGCGCATTTCGATGGCGCAAATGTCGGCAATTCTGGCCTCTTTCCTGCCGGGTATTCTGCTGACGCAGTTCGGTAAGGACAACGCCATTTCCTTCTTCTACGCAAGCCTGGTGTTCTCGGTGCTCTGCGCGCTGATGCTGACCTTCGTCTGGTTCTTTACCTGGGAGCGCCCGCGTGAAGAGTGGAGCGAAGCCGCGCTGCAGGCGGAAGAAGAGAAAAAACAGCTCAGCCTTGGCCAGAGCCTTAATCGTTTGATCATTGAGCTCACTTCGACGCTGCGCATCAAAATTTTCCGCCAGCATCTGGGCATGTATCTCGGTGGCTATATCGCCCAGGACGTGTTCAACGCGGTGTTCACTTATTACGTGGTGTTTGTGCTGATGCAGGAGGCTTCCGTTGCCTCGAGCCTGATGGGCACGATGGCCATTTTTCAGTTCATTGCCGTGATCGCCATGATGCCGCTGTGCATCCGTTTCGGGCCTGCGCCATCCTACCGGATGGTGGTGGTGCTGTTCGGCCTGAGTTCGCTCTCCTATGCCGTGCTCTATTACTCGGGCTTAAGCGACATCTGGTCGCTGATGCTGCTGCTTTCGGCGATTGCGGGCCTCGGGCGCGGCGGCATCAACTATGTGCCGTGGAACACTTATACCTACATCGCGGATGTGGATGAGGTGATCACCGGCCAGCGCCGCGAGGGCATTTTTGCCGGGATCATGACGCTGACCCGCAAGGCTTCGCAGGCCGGCGCCATCATGCTGGTGGGTATCATTATGCAGCTCTCCGGTTTTGTCTCCGGGCAGAAAACGCAGCCTGCGGAAGTCAGCCATACCATTCTGATGATCCTGAGCTTTGGCACCATCGCGGTACTGATTTGCGGTTTCCTGGTCTCGCTGCGCTTTAAGCTGAATCTGCAAACCCACAGCGTCCTGCGCGAAGAGACCGCCAAAATGCGCGCGTCCGGGCATGCCTTTGCCGAAGCGGCAACGCCTGAAGCAAGGGCTACCGTGGAGATGCTGGCCGGTATGCCGTTCGACTCGCTGTGGGGCAACAACAATATTGGCTATCTGAATCGCAACAAGCCTGCGGCCCCGGGGCTGAAGCAGGGTGCGCCACTCAATTCGACATATAACAGAGGTTAACGAAATGAAAGTCTGGCCTGTCAAACACAGCCCATTACTGCGTCAGCCGGAGCGCTTTATCGCCCGGGACGAACTGAAAGCGCTGATCCAGAAGGTCACGCACAATCTGGTCAACATCAAGGATGAGAGTGGGGCGTTCCTGCTGCGCCTTGACGATGGGCGGGTGATTGACACCAAAGGCTGGGCGGGGTGGGAGTGGACCCACGGCGTCGGGCTCTACGGCATTCACCAGTATTTTCAGCAAACCGGTGATGAGCAGATGCGTGACATCATCGACGGCTGGTTTGCTGACCGTTTTGCCGAAGGGGCAACCACCAAAAACGTCAATACCATGGCGCCGTTCCTGACGCTGGCCTGGCGCTACGAGGAGACAAAAAATCCACAGTATCTGCCGTGGCTCGGAAGCTGGGCGGAGTGGGCGATGTACGACATGCCGCGCACCGGGCACGGCGGGATGCAGCACATCACCCTGGCGGAAGAAAACCATCAGCAGATGTGGGATGACACGCTGATGATGACCGTTCTGCCGCTGGCGAAAATCGGCAAGCTGCTGAATAAGCCGGAATACGTGGAGGAGGCGGTCTATCAGTTTCTGCTGCACGTGCAAAACCTGATGGACAAGCAGACGGGGCTCTGGTTCCACGGCTGGAGCTACGACGGGAAACATAACTTTGCTAATGCGCGCTGGGCCAGGGGCAACAGCTGGCTGACCATCGTCATTCCGGATTTTCTTGAGCTTGTGGATCTCCCGGAAAACAACGCCGTGCACCGTTACCTGGTGCAGGTGCTGAATGCACAGATTGCCGCGCTGGCGAAGTGCCAGGATGACAGCGGTCTGTGGCATACGCTGCTCGACGACCCGCACTCCTATCTTGAGGCTTCCGCCACGGCGGGCTTTGCTTACGGCATTCTGAAATCGGTGCGCAAGCGCTACGTGACCGGGGAATACGCGGAAGTGGCTGAGAAAGCGATTCGCGGCATTGTGGCGAATATCTCACCGGAAGGGGAGCTGCTGCAGACGTCGTTTGGCACCGGGATGGGTAGCAATCTGGACTTTTACCGCCAGATCCCGCTCACCTCGATGCCCTATGGTCAGGCGATGGCGATCCTTTGCCTGACGGAATATTTGCGGAAGTATTTCTGAACATAAAAAAACCGGCAACGAATGCCGGTTTTTTGCGGGTCCGGTAAGCCTGCGCCACCGGGTAATGGGTTGTTACATCCGCTCTACGGTTTCGATACCGAGGGTATCCAGACCAAGCTTCAGCGTTTTCGCGGTCAGCAGCGCCAGCTTGAGGCGACTGTTACGCACTTCTTCGCTTTCAGCGCTCAGAATCGGGCAATGCTCGTAGAAGCCGGAGAAAAGACCGGCCAGATCGTAGAGGTATGCGCACATCACGTGCGGCGTACCTTCACGGGCAACCACGTTCAGGGTTTCTTCGAACTGCAGCAGGCGCGCAGCCAGCTGGGCTTCGCGATCTTCGGTAATGACTACGCCGACGTTGACGATGGCGCTCTCATCCAGCTCCGCTTTACGGAATACGGACAGCACGCGGGTGTAGGCGTACTGCATGTACGGCGCGGTATTGCCTTCGAATGCCAGCATGTTGTCCCAGTCGAACACGTAATCGGTGGTGCGGTTTTTGGAGAGATCCGCGTATTTCACCGCGCCGATACCGACGGTATTGGCCAGTTTTTCCAGCTCGTCGGCCGGCATGTCCGGGTTTTTCTCGGCAACCAGTTTGCGGGCTCGTTCGAGCGCTTCGTCCAGCAGATCGGCGAGCTTCACGGTGCCACCGGCGCGGGTTTTGAACGGCTTGCCGTCTTTGCCCAGCATCATGCCGAACATGTGGTGCTCCAGCGGCACGCTTTCCGGCACGTAACCGGCTTTACGTACGATGGTCCAGGCCTGCATCAGGTGCTGGTGCTGGCGCGAGTCGATGTAATAGAGCACGCGATCGGCATGCAGGTTTTCATAGCGATATTTCGCGCAGGCGATATCGGTGGTGGTGTAGAGGTAGCCGCCATCCTTTTTCTGGATGATGACGCCCATCGGGTCGCCGTCCTTGTTTTTGTACTCATCAAGGAACACCACGGTCGCGCCTTCGCTCTCAACCGCCAGGCCTTTGGCCTTCAGGTCTGCCACAATGCCCGGCAGCATGGGGTTGTACAGGCTTTCACCCATGACGTCGTCGCGGGTGAGGGTGACGTTCAGGCGATCGTAGGTGATCTGGTTTTGCGTCATGGTGATGTCGACCAGCTTGCGCCACATCTCGAGGAAGTACGCATCGCCGCCCTGCAATTTCACCACGTAGTTACGGGCGCGCTCGGCAAAGGCTTCATCTTCGTCGTAGTGCTTTTTCGCATCACGGTAGAAGCCTTCGAGATCGGCCAGCGCCATTTCACCGGCGTTGTCCTGCTGCTGTTTTTCCAGCCAGGCAATCAGCATCCCGAACTGGGTACCCCAGTCGCCGACGTGGTTGGCGCGGATCACTTTATGGCCGAGGAATTCCTGAGTACGGACGGCAGCATCGCCGATAATGGTGGAACGCAGGTGACCGACGTGCATTTCTTTGGCTACGTTCGGCGCAGAGTAGTCGATAACGATGGTCTGGGCTTCAGGCTTTGCCACGCCAAGACGATCGGATTTCAGCGCATCGTTTACGCCCTGGGCCAGAAACGCCGGATCGAGGAAAATATTAATAAAGCCCGGACCGGCAATTTCAACCTTGCTGGCGATGCCGCTGAGATCGAGGTGGGTCAGAACCTGCTCTGCAAGCTGTCGTGGCGCCATGCCCAGTTTTTTGGCAACGGCCATCATGCCGTTGGCCTGATAGTCGCCGAACTGAACTTTGGCTGACTGACGAACCTGCGGTTCGCAATCGGCAGGTGCACCTGCCGCAATCATCGCCTGACTGACTTTTTCTGAGAGAAGAGCCTGAATATTCACCGGAATACCTTACGTTATGGCGCTGCGCGAAAGCGCAGGCAGCGCCGAAATGGGGAGAAATTAAGCCCGACAGTATACTGCATTTGCACCATGCCGTCAGCCCTGGCGCGGTGGGTTAATCAGCAGTTGGTTGTGCCAGTACAACAGGTTAAATTAGCGGCCTGCAAAACAAAGCAAAGGTGAGTATGTGAACTGGCAAACAATCGAGGCTCTACAGGATATTCACGCGGACTTGCCGCGTTTTGAGCAGGCGCTGCATGAACTGACGGCCCGCCTTGGGCTGGAAACCGGCCCGCTGAACGCAGACCACATCTCGCTGCGCTGCCACCAGAACGCCACGGCGGAACGCTGGCGTAACGGTTTTGAACAGTGTGGCGAACTGCTGTCTGAGAACATTATCAACGGTCGTCCTATTTGCCTGTTCAAATTGCATGAGCCGGTTTGCGTGGCGCACTGGCAGTTCACGGTTGTTGAGCTGCCGTGGCCGGGTGAAAAGCGCTATCCGCATGAAGGCTGGGAACACATCGAAATCGTTCTGCCCGGTGAGCCGGAAACGCTGAACGCGCGGGCGCTGGCGCTGCTCTCCGATGAGGGATTAAGCCAGCCGGGTATTTTCGTCAAAACCAGTTCACCAAAAGGTGAACGTGAACGCCTGCCGAACCCAACGCTTGCGGTGACAGACGGCAAAGTAACGATCAAATTCCACCCGTGGTCCATTGAAGAGATTGTTGCCAGCGAAGCAGGCGATACAACAATGTGAGCTTACGCGGCATCTGCGCCAAAAGAGTGTGTCATGATGTCGCACCCGTCAGAAAAGGAGAAGGGAATGGCTTTGCTGGAAGTGTGCTGTTACAGCATGGAGTGTGCGCGTGAGGCGCAGAACAGAGGCGCAGACCGCATTGAGCTGTGCGCCGCGCCGCTGGAAGGGGGCCTGACGCCGTCGCTGGGCGTGCTGAAATCGGTGCGCCAGCAGGTGACGATTCCCGTGCACCCGATTATTCGCCCGCGCGGCGGCGATTTTTGCTACACCGACGGCGAATTTGCCGCCATGCTCGAAGACGTCCGTACGGTGCGTGAGCTTGGCTTTCCGGGGCTGGTGATCGGTATTCTGGATGCGCAAGGCAGTGTGGATATATCACGTATGCGTCAGGTAATGGAAGCCGCAGGCGATCTGGCCGTCACTTTTCATCGCGCGTTTGATATGTGCGCGGATCCGCAGCAGGCCTTTGATAATCTGGCTGAACTTGGGGTGGCGCGTGTGCTGACCTCAGGGCAGCAGCCGTCGGCGGAAAAAGGACTTTCACTTCTTCGGGAACTTATTACCCGCAGTGATGCTCCAATCATTATGGCAGGTGCTGGCGTGCGCGCCGGTAATCTGGCGTTGTTCCTTGATGCAGGAATACGAGAGGTTCACAGCTCTGCCGGGCAGTGGGTGCCTTCGGCGATGCAGTACCGCAATCCGGGATTATCGATGTCGACAGACCCGACGGCAGATGAGTATTCACGATACGCCGTCAACGGCGAATCGGTAGCGGAGATGAAGGCGATCGTTGACCGCTACAAGCCACAGTGATTTTACCGTGCATCATGTCGCCCAATGTGATGCTTATTTGTACCAGGCCCCTGCCATTAACAGGGGCCTTTTTTTATCTGATGCCCGGCGGCGCTTAGCTTGCACGGGCCTACAAGTACGAATCGGTAGGCTGGATAAGCGAAAGTGCCATCCGGTAATTTATGGCTTTTTCGCCACAATCACCGCCCGCAGCGGAGCAGGGTAGCCTTCAATGGTTTTGCTGTTGTCGTTCGGGTCGAGGAAGTCGGCGAGCGACTCGGTGACCATCCACTCGGTGCGTCGCTGCTCTTCGGTGCTGGTGACGTTCATGTCCACAATTCGCACGTCAACAAACCCGCATTTTTCCAGCCACTGCTTCAGCGCCGGAGCCGACGGAATGAAGTAGACGTTGCGCATCTGTGCGTAGCGGTCACCCGGTACCAGCACGGTGTTTTCATCGCCTTCGACAACCAGCGTTTCCAGCACCAGCTCGCCTTCGCTGACCAGCTGGTCTTTTAGCTGCCACAGGTGCTCAAGCGGCGATCGGCGGTGATACAGCACGCCCATCGAGAAGACGGTATCAAACGCATTAAGCGCAGGGAGCTGTTCAATGCCGAGCGGCAACAGGTGCGCGCGCTGATCGTTGCCCAGCAGCTTACGCACCGCTTCGAACTGACAGAGGAAAAGCTGAGTCGGGTCGATACCGACCGCGAGCTTCGCGCCTGCGCCAATCATGCGCCACATGTGATAACCGCTGCCGCAGCCCACGTCGAGAATGGTGCGGCCGGTTAAATCAGACAGATGAGGCAGCACGCGATCCCATTTCCAGTCGGAGCGCCATTCGGTGTCGATATCAACGCCGTACAGTGAAAATGGCCCTTTGCGCCACGGCATCAGGTTGCGCAGCAGCACTTCCATGCGCGTCTTCTGGCCTTCGCTTAACGGCGTTTCGCTTTCCGCGGTGACGCTGTGCAGCAAATCCAGCTTCCACGGCTGAATTTCCGGCATAAACTCTACGGCGCGTGACCACTGCTTCATCAGACCGTGGACGCCTTCACGCTGCCAGGCGCCAATCTGGGCAGGCAGCGTTTCCAGCCAGCGGGAGAGCAGCGGATCTTTGGCGATCAGCTGATAGAAATTGCCAAACTCGATCATTCGTCCGCTCCGGCTTTCAGCGCGACCAGCGAACCGAAGTTAAAGCACTGGAACCATAGCTCGCTGTGGGCAAACCCGGCGGTATGCAGGCGCGCTTTATGGGTTTCCACTGAATCGGTAAGCATCACGTTTTCCAGCATGCTGCGCTTCTGGCTGATCTCCAGCTCGCTGTAGCCATTCGCCCGCTTGAAGTCATGATGCATGTTGAACAGCAGTTCGCCCACTTTCTGATCTTCGAAGCTGAATTTCTCTGACAGCACCAGCGCACCGCCCGGATTGAGACCCTGACAGATTTTCGTCAGCAGCGCCTGGCGCTCTGCGGGTTCCAGGAATTGCAGGGTGAAGTTGAGCACGACCATCGACGCGTTCTCAATCTGAACGTCGCGAATGTCGCCTTCAATAATTTCCACCGGCGTCGGGGCTTTATAAGCATCAATATGACGACGGCAGCGCTCGACCATTGCCGGGGAGTTATCGACGCCGATGATTTTACAGCCTTCAGCGGCGATATTGCGGCGAATCGACAGGGTTGCGGCGCCGAGAGAGCAGCCGAGGTCATACACCTGCGTGTCGGGCTGAACAAAACGCTCCGCCAGCATGCCTATCATCGAAATGATATTGGAGTAGCCCGGTACGGAACGCTGGATCATGTCGGGGAAGACTTCGGCTACCCGTTCATCAAAGGTCCAGTCGCCCAGGCTTGCGATCGGAGCAGAAAAAAGCGTGTCGCGATGGGGCATAACGTGATTCCAGAAAATAAAAAACGGCGTATTGTGCGCTAACGCAGGGAGAAAACCAACTCCCAGGGCAGATACCAGAGGTTTGCCAGCACCATCAGCACAAGCGAACACCAGGTGGCGCTCATCGCAGAGCGTCGCCAGCGAAACAGTCGATGGTGGAAGCCGTAATAGTGCATCAGGCGTCCGGCAATCAGCAGCAGCCCGCAGACGTGCACCATCCAGGTTTCCGCGCCATTCATCTCCATAAACAGCAGCAACAGCAGGCCAATGGGGATATATTCCACCGCGTTACCGTGAATGCGGATGGCGCTTTGCAGTTCGCTGAAGCCGCCGTCACCGTAGGCGACGCGATACTGCTGGCGCAGGCGAACCACGTCGAAAGAAAACTTAATTAACAGCAACGCACCTAATACGGCGTAAAGCGCGCTAACCATACAAACTCCCTTTACTGACTGATGGCTCTGATTCTGGCAGGAAGAATAACTCAAAAAAGCGAAGTTTGCTGCGGGATGGAGGGGGCCGGGCCAATCTCCGGCAGAGCCTGCCGTAAATCTGCCCACAGGGTGTCCACCAGTTCTGGCGCCTGAGCTATATCCGGTGTGTGCAGGAAAAGGTACGGCGTAGTGCTGGCCGCCCACTTTGGCAGCGCTTTCAGCCAGACGGCAAACAGTTCACGGTTTTGCAGCATGTTGTCGCTGCCGATAAAGCGCACCATCGGATTTTGCGCCGTCACCACGGCATGAACATGCACCTTCGGTTTTTTGCGCTGGGCTTCAATGATGGCTTCACTGTGCGGAACGGCGCTGTGAACCGGTCGGCTGTCGAGTATCACCCGATTCACGCCGCGCTCGTGCAGACCGCGGTTGAGCTGCTTCTCCTCTTCGCCTTTGGTGAAAAAGCGTTGATGGCGGACTTCCACCCCGTAGGTGAACTCCTTCGGTAACGTATCAAGAAACTGCCACAGCACCGGCAAATCAGCCGGTGAAAACGTGGCGGGCAGCTGCAGCCAGTACTGACCGATGCGGTTAGCCAGCGGATGCATGCGATCGAAAAATTCGGCCGTTAAATCGTCGCAATGCCTGAGCGAGGCCTGATGGCTTATCGTTGCCGGGAATTTAAAGCAGAAACGAAACGCGTCGGTGGTTTGCTCGCGCCAGCGCTGAACGATTTCTGCGCGGGGCAGGGCATAGAGCGTGGTGTTACCCTCCACACAGTTAAAGTGGCGGGCGTACTCTTCGAGGCTGGTGATGCCAAGGCGCACCCATTTAGGGTGCGACCATTGCGGCAGGCCGATATAAACTCGTCGCTTTTCACGCTGCAAATGCGTTGGCTGCTCCTGTTCACCCCGGTCACTTACTTCAGTAAGCTCCCGGGGATGTACAGGTTTGCCGCCTTTCTGCAACGCGAAAATCTTAGAGTTACTCATAGGGAAGAGATAATTTCCTCTGTGCTGCGCACGCGACCCAGACGCGGGAAGATGTTTTTCATACTGCCCTGATGCTGGTCGGCGCTTGCTGCGCTGCACGCATCTTCGGCAATCACTAAGTTAAAGCCCAGTTCCCACGCGTTGCGGGCGGTGGATTCCACGCCGATATTGGTGGAAATGCCGCAGAGAATAATGGTGTCGATTCCGCGACGACGCAGCTGCAGCTCCAGGTCGGTGCCGTAGAACGCGCCCCACTGACGCTTGGTTACTTCAATATCACTCTCTTTTTTACCCAGCGCCTGCGGGTATGTCCACCAGTTGTCTGGCAGCGCATGAGCGGCAGCCTGGGCATCCACAGGCTGCTTCAACGCTTCGGCGAAATCAGCAGACCAGCCGACGCGGACCATGACAACGGGCGATCCCTGCGCGCGACATTTCTCGGCGAGCTTCGCCGATTTCGCGACCACGTCGTCAGCCGTGTGCGGTCCGCCCGCGAAAGGCAGAATGCCTTCCTGAAGATCAATCACGACCAGCGCGGTTTTTTTTGCGTTCAGTTCAATCATCATCATCCCCGTTAAATCACTTGATTAGGCCGCTAACCATACGCTGAGAGGCGTCCTGGCCGCGTCACAAAATTGTTAATTTTTGTGAGCAGGCACGAAGAGCGTACAGCAAACGTGCGCCTGGTGCGCGACGGACTTATCCTGAGCCAGAATTTCCAGTATAATAGCCCCCTTTTTTCATCCAGTTGTGACATTCAGCTAAAGCTGCGACAGGTGTGCCTGCGGCTAAGTTAAGGGAACTCTCATGCGTACAGAATATTGCGGGCAGCTGCGTCAGTCCCACGTTGGGCAGCAGGTGACTCTGTGTGGTTGGGTCAACCGCCGCCGTGATCTCGGCAGCCTTATCTTCATCGATATGCGTGACCGCGAAGGCATCGTGCAGGTGTTTTTCGATCCGGACACGGCCGAAGCCCTAAAGCTGGCTTCCGAACTGCGTAATGAGTTCTGCATTAAAGTCACCGGCACCGTGCGTGCGCGTGATGCGAAAAACGTCAACGCCGATATGGCGACAGGCGAAATCGAAGTGCTGGCATCTGACCTCGAGATCATCAACCGTTCAGACGCTCTGCCGCTCGATTCTAACCACGTTAACACCGAAGAAGCGCGTCTGAAGTACCGCTATCTCGACCTGCGTCGTCCGGAAATGGCAAACCGCCTGAAGACTCGCGCCAAAATCACCAGCTTCGTGCGCCGCTTTATGGATGACCACGGTTTCCTCGATATCGAAACCCCGATGCTGACCAAAGCCACGCCGGAAGGCGCGCGTGACTATCTGGTGCCATCCCGCGTGCACAAAGGCAAGTTCTATGCGCTGCCACAGTCTCCTCAGCTGTTCAAACAGCTGCTGATGATGTCCGGTTTCGATCGCTATTATCAGATTGTGAAATGCTTCCGTGACGAAGACCTGCGCGCCGACCGCCAGCCTGAATTTACTCAGATCGACGTTGAAACGTCCTTCATGACTGCCCCACAGGTGCGTGAAGTGATGGAAGCGATGGTGCGTCAGCTGTGGCAGGAAATCAAAGGCGTGGATCTGGGCGATTTCCCGATCATGACCTTTGCTGAAGCCGAGCGTCGTTACGGTTCCGATAAGCCAGATCTGCGTAACCCGATGGAGCTGGTCGATGTTGCTGACCTGCTGAAAAGCGTGGAGTTTGCCGTGTTCGCTGGCCCGGCAAATGACGCCAAAGGCCGCGTTGCCGCACTGCGCGTTCCTGGCGGTGCGAGCCTGAGCCGTAAGCAGATCGACGACTACGGCAACTTCATTAAGATCTACGGCGCGAAAGGTCTGGCCTATATTAAAGTCACCGAGCGTGCAAAAGGTCTGGAAGGCATCACCAGCCCGGTTGCAAAATTCCTCAACGCTGAAATCATTGAAGAGATCCTGAACCGCACCGGTGCACAGGATGGCGACATGATCTTCTTCGGCGCGGACAACAAAAAAGTGGTTGCAGACTCGATGGGTGCGCTGCGCCTGAAAGTCGGTAAAGATCTGAGCATCACTGACGAAGCCAAATGGGCGCCGCTGTGGGTTATTGACTTCCCGATGTTCGAAGACGACGGCGAAGGCGGCCTGACCGCGATGCACCATCCGTTCACGTCACCAAAAGACATGACGGCATCTGAGCTGAAAACCTCTGCTGAAGACGCCGTGGCGAATGCCTACGATATGGTCATTAATGGCTATGAAGTGGGTGGCGGTTCGGTCCGTATCCACAGCGGTGAAATGCAGCAGACCGTGTTCGGCATTCTGGGCATCAACGAACAGGAACAGCGCGAGAAGTTCGGCTTCCTGTTAGACGCCCTGAAGTACGGCACGCCGCCGCACGCGGGCCTGGCGTTTGGTCTGGACCGTCTGACCATGCTGCTGACCGGCACCGACAACATCCGTGATGTTATCGCCTTCCCGAAAACCACCGCGGCAGCGTGCCTGATGACCGAAGCGCCAAGCTTCGCTAATCCGGCTTCTCTGAGCGAACTGGGTATCCAGGTTGTGGCGAAAGAGGCAAAAGAGTCTGCGGAGAACAAGTAAAATGACATTCAAGCGCCCGGTTTCTGTTTTAGTGGTGATTTATGCCCAGGACACGAAGCGGGTGCTGATGTTGCAGCGACGCGACGACCCAGCGTTCTGGCAGTCGGTTACCGGCAGCCTTGAAGAAGGTGAAACCGCGTTGCAGGCCGCCGTGCGTGAAGTAAAGGAAGAGGTCGCCATTGACGTTGCCGACGAGCAGCTGGCCTTAATCGACTGTCAGCGCACGGTGGAGTTTGAAATCTTTACGCATTTACGTCATCGCTATGCTCCGGGCACTGAGCGCAATACGGAATCGTGGTTCTGTCTTGCGCTGCCTCACGAACGTCAGCCAGAGATCAGTGAACATCTCGCCTGGCGCTGGGTTGCCGCGGCTGAGGCCGCCGCACTCACCAAATCGTGGAGCAACCGGCAGGCGATTGAAGAATTTGTAATTAAAGCGGCCTGAGGGTCGCTCTTTTCGGAGAATATTTTTATGGCAGGTCATAGTAAATGGGCCAACACCAAGCACCGCAAAGCGGCACAGGATGCCAAGCGCGGTAAGATCTTCACCAAAATCATTCGCGAGCTGGTTACCGCTGCGCGTCTGGGCGGCGGCGATGCGGGCTCTAACCCACGTCTGCGTGCGGCCATCGACAAAGCGCTGTCCAATAACATGACGCGTGACACCCTGAACCGTGCAATCGCACGCGGCGTGGGCGGCGATGAAGACGCGAACATGGAAACCATCATTTATGAAGGTTACGGCCCTGGCGGCACCGCGGTAATGGTGGAATGCCTGTCTGACAACCGTAACCGTACCGTTGCCGAAGTGCGTCACGCCTTCACCAAAACCGGCGGCAACCTTGGCACCGATGGTTCTGTGGCATACCTGTTCAGCAAAAAAGGCGTGATTTCCTTCGAGCAGGGCGACGAAGACGCGATCATGGAAGCGGCGCTGGAAGCGGGTGCGGAAGACGTTGTGACCTTCGACGACGGCGCGATTGACGTGTACACCGCGTGGGAAGAAATGGGTGCAGTGCGAGACGCGCTGGAAGCGGCTGGCCTGAAAGCGGACAACGCTGAAGTCTCCATGATTCCATCCACCAAAGCGGACATGGACGCGGAAACCGCACCAAAACTGCTGCGCCTGATCGACATGCTGGAAGACTGTGACGACGTGCAGGAAGTCTACCACAACGGCGAGATCTCTGATGAGGTGGCGGCTACGCTGTAATGGCGCACTGTCAATCTGACCTGACCGGAGACGCGTGATGGCGATCATTCTCGGCATTGACCCGGGCTCACGCGTGACCGGTTACGGCGTTATTCGCCAGGTTGGACGGCAGCTAACCTACCTTGGCAGCGGCTGTATTCGCACCAAAGTGGAAGATCTGCCGTCGCGCCTGAAGCTGATTTACGCTGGCGTGTCGGAAATCATCACCCAGTTCCAGCCGGATTTTTTCGCCATCGAACAGGTGTTTATGGCGAAGAACGCCGACTCTGCGCTGAAGCTTGGCCAGGCGCGGGGTGTGGCGATTGTTGCGGCGGTAAACCAGGATCTTCCTGTGTTTGAGTACGCAGCCCGCCAGGTGAAGCAAACCGTCGTCGGCAACGGCGGCGCGGAAAAGAGCCAGGTGCAGCACATGGTGCGTACCTTGCTTAAGCTTCCGGCTAACCCGCAGGCGGATGCCGCCGATGCGCTGGCGATTGCCATTACGCATTGCCACATCAGCCAGAATGCGATGCAGATGAGTGAATCAAGGCTCAACCTGGCGCGCGGAAGATTACGCTAGAATAAGCGAATAGAGGCTGGATATTCATCCAGCCTTTTTTTATGATAGCGCATTGGCTTTAACTCTCAATACGCAGGAGCGTCACGTGATCGGCAGACTCAGAGGCATCATCATTGAAAAACAACCCCCGCTGGTTTTACTGGAGGCGGGCGGCGTGGGCTATGAAGTGCATATGCCGATGACCTGTTTCTACGAGCTGCCGGATCAGGGCAAAGAGGCCATCATCTTCACCCACTTCGTGGTGCGTGAAGACGCGCAGCTGCTGTTTGGTTTCAACAACAAGCAAGAGCGCACGCTGTTTAAAGAGTTGATTAAAACCAACGGCGTTGGGCCAAAGCTGGCGCTGGCGATCCTTTCCGGCATGTCGGCTCCGCAGTTTGTGAACGCTGTAGAGCGTGAAGATTCCGCTGCGCTGGTGAAACTGCCGGGCATCGGGAAGAAAACCGCCGAGCGTCTGGTGGTGGAAATGAAGGACCGCTTCAAAGGTCTGCACGGCGACCTGTTTACGCCAGCCGCCGATCTGGTACTGACCTCTCCGGCAAGCCAGGCTTCGGACGATGCCGAACAGGAAGCGGTTGCTGCGCTGGTGGCGCTGGGCTATAAACCACAGGAAGCCAGCCGGATGGTGAGCAAAATTGCCACGCCGGATGCCAGCAGTGAAACGCTAATCCGCGACGCGCTTCGCGCCGCGATGTGAGGTAACGGATGATTGAAGCTGACCGCCTGGTCTCCGCAGGCAGTATTACCCCTGATGACGTTGTCGATCGTGCGATTCGCCCGAAGCTGCTGGAAGAGTATATCGGCCAGCCGCAGGTGCGCTCGCAGATGGAAATCTTTATTCAGGCGGCGAAGCTGCGCGGTGAAGCGCTCGATCATCTGCTGATTTTCGGCCCGCCGGGGCTCGGTAAAACAACCCTTGCCAATATCGTCGCCAACGAAATGGGCGTTAACCTGCGCACCACCTCCGGCCCGGTGCTGGAAAAGGCGGGCGATCTGGCGGCGATGCTGACCAACCTCGAACCGCACGACGTGCTGTTCATCGACGAAATTCACCGTCTTTCTCCGGTTGTCGAAGAAGTGCTCTATCCGGCGATGGAAGATTATCAGCTGGATATCATGATTGGCGAAGGCCCCGCGGCACGCTCCATTAAAATCGATCTCCCGCCGTTTACCCTGATTGGTGCGACAACTCGCGCTGGCTCGCTGACTTCGCCGCTGCGCGACCGCTTCGGCATCGTGCAGCGCCTCGAGTTTTATCAGGTGCCGGATTTACAGCATATCGTCGGGCGCAGCGCCCGCTTTATGGGGCTTGAGATGAGCGATGAAGGCGCGCTGGAAGTCGCCCGTCGCGCGCGTGGCACGCCGCGTATCGCTAACCGCCTGCTGCGGCGCGTGCGCGACTTCGCCGAAGTAC
Source organism: Scandinavium sp. UTDF21-P1B (assembly GCF_040750395.1). Lineage (NCBI taxonomy): Bacteria > Pseudomonadati > Pseudomonadota > Gammaproteobacteria > Enterobacterales > Enterobacteriaceae > Scandinavium > Scandinavium sp. UTDF21-P1B. Next base: position 115,167 of record NZ_JBFLVD010000025.1, on the reverse strand, counting down.
GCCACGATGGCACCATCTCTTTGGAGATTGCCGCCCAGGCGCTGGACATGCTGAACGTCGATGCGGAAGGCTTCGACTACATGGACCGCAAACTGCTGCTGGCGGTGATCGACAAATTCTTCGGCGGCCCGGTGGGGCTGGATAACCTGGCGGCGGCAATCGGTGAAGAGCGTGAAACGATAGAAGACGTGCTGGAGCCGTACCTGATTCAGCAGGGCTTTATCCAGCGCACGCCGCGCGGTCGTATGGCGACTGTCCGCGCCTGGAATCACTTCGGCATCACGCCCCCGGAAATGCCTTAACGGCGGCTTTCAGCTGCCTCTACGGGCCACCCATCTAAGAATACTGCTGCTGCTGAAATCTGATTTCTGCGGCGCAATTCGCTCATGCCTGCTGTCGCCTGCGCATTGTTATTATAATTCCCGCCTTCTGAAAAGATTCGCCCCGTGGGCGGGAGCATATTATGGAAACAGGCAGTAAATCTCTCGGTATCATCACCTACATTGACGATACGCCAGCAATGCGCGAGGAGTTCACCTGGCTTTATAAAAGCTGGATCTACAGCGGATGCTGGAAACGTTCAGATCTGGTCATCGCACATCATCCGGCACTGAGGGGTACCTTTCCGGATGAACCGGGCCTGATTACGCTTCCCGTTCTGCCTTACTCTCAGACTGAACCGTTGTTTGAAAACTATCACTTCATCAACTCTATCGCCTGCCTGAGCGGAGCACATATAAACGATCTTCTGCGCCAGTATCGCTGGCTGCTGAGAACCGATGCGGACGTTTTTCTGACGCATTATCTGGCTGATTTTGAGCCGATTTACCCGGTTCATGGGCGAGGAAATTATCACTTCCGGGCAGATTTCAGAGAGAAAATGCTCGATTTTTGCAAGCGTCACAATGTCCGACACGATCACCGTTTTGGCTGTGGTCATTCCGTTATGCTCGACAGCGACAAGATGATTGCGTTTCTCGATCGCCAGATGCACTGGGCAAGAATGCTGGCAGAGGATTTTGGCCCGGACAAAGCGAATTGGGGAACCTGGCCGGGATGGTACAGAAGCGTCTTATCAATGTATGCCGCGGAGATAGCGGCCAATGAGCGCTGGGGCGACTACCTGCAAAATTGTCGCGAACGTGTTCTGGATATGGAAAGCAATAACGATGGATTCATTGACGGACTGACGTTGCATATTCACGCGACAGCGGGCAGCACGTGCTTCTCAAAATATAAATATCGCCAGGGGGAATACGACGCTATTCAGCCGGACGAACTCGATCGGCGTCGTGTGGGGGAGTATTGCCTGTGGATTGCGAAGATGGACATCAATGCGCTGAAAGTGTTAGCGGGATATGGTTATGAATGATATGCCCGGCAACGAGTGCGCCGCCGGGCAATGGAGGCTACTGCGCCGTTTTCTTGCTCATGCTAAGCATAAACAGCGCGGCGGCGCAGAGCACCACTGAAGGCCCGGCGGGCGTGTCGTAGAGCGCCGAGAACGTCAGGCCGCCGGTGACTGCAATCATTCCCACGCCCACGGCAATTCCTGCCATCTGCTCAGGCGTGCGGGCAAAACGGCGTGCGGTGGCGGCAGGAATAATCAGTAGCGAAGTGATAATCAACGCGCCGACAAACTTCATCGCCACACCGATGGTCAATGCGGTCACCAGCATCAGCAGCAGCTTAACGCGCTGGAGCTTCACGCCGTCGACAAAGGCCAGATCCGGGCTGATGGTCATCGACAGCAGATTTCGCCACTGCCAGAGCAGAATGGCGACAACCACAATCACGCCGAGCGCAATGGATACCAGATCTTGTGGCGTGACGGCCAGCAGATCGCCAAACAGATATGCCATCAAATCGACGCGCACGTTGGACATCAGGCTGACTACCACCAGGCCCAGCGACAATGCGCTGTGCGCCATAATTCCGAGCAGCGTGTCCACTGCAAGGTGAGGGCGGCGCTCAAGCCACACCAGACCTGCTGCCAGAATCAGCGTTACGGCAATCACGGCATAAAATGGATTCACGTTTAACAGCAGGCCAAACGCCACGCCGAGCAATGAGGCGTGCGCCAGCGTATCACCAAAATAGGACATCCGACGCCAGACCACGAACGAGCCGAGCGGGCCCGCGGCGCAGGCCAGCATGATCCCGGCGAGCCAGCCGGGAAACAGTAATTCAATCATGAGCGGTCGTTCCCTCTGCGCAGAACAATGCGTCCCTGTAAATCGTGGCGGTGATTGTGCTGATGACGATAGATGCCGAGCTGCTGTGCGCCGCGTGGGCCAAACATCGAAATAAATTCCGGATGCATCGAAACCACTTCCGGCGTGCCGGAGCAGCAGATGTGATGGTTCAGGCACAGTACTTCGTCGGTTTTCGCCATGACCAGATGGAGGTCATGAGACACCATCAGCACCGCGCAGTCGAGTTCGGTTCGAAGCTGGTCGATAAGGTCATACAACGCAACCTGGCCGTTGACATCTACGCCCTGAGTTGGCTCATCGAGCACAAGAAGCTGCGGGCGGTTAAGCAGAGCGCGAGCCAGCAGCACGCGCTGGGTTTCCCCACCGGAAAGTTTCTGCATTGGCGCATCCATCAGATGGCCTGCCTGGACACGTTTTAGTGCCGGGAGGATCTCGTCTTTGCGCGTGCCGGGACGCAGACGCAGAAAACGATTGACGGTTAAGGGCAGGGTGGCATCAAGATGTACTTTCTGCGGGACGTAGCCGATCCGCAGTTTTCCGTCACGCTTGATAGTACCGGAATCCGGTGCTACCAGCCCGAGCACCACGCGCACAAGAGTGGACTTTCCTGCGCCATTTGGCCCAAGAAGAGTAAGAATTTTGCCAGGCTTCAGCGCCAGCGAGATAGCGGACAGCACGCGGCGCTGGCCGAAGGAGACCGAGATATTTTCGAGCGTTACGAGATTCGTCATGACAATTTGGGGTTGCACAAGTCAGTGAATGTTATAATATCACACTTCTTTCATTCATTACGAACATAAGACGCATTATGTTACATAAAAAGACGCTTCTTTTCGCAGCCTTCTCCGCCGCATTTTTCAGCACGACAATGACCCAGGCTAATGCTGCCGTCGTGGCTTCCCTTAAGCCTCTCGGATTCATCGCTTCCGCTATCGCCGACGGCGTCACACCAACGGAAGTTTTACTGCCGGACGGGGCGTCCGAGCATGACTATGCGCTGCGCCCAAGTGATGCAAAACGCTTACGAAACGCCGACTTAGTGGTGTGGATTGGTCCGGAAATGGAAGCATTTATGGACAAAACGGCTACTGCGTTTCCTGAATCCAAAAAGGTGACGATTTCTATGCTGCCGGGCGTGAAACCGTTGCTCATAAAAGGGGCTGATGACGATGAACATGACCACGACCATGACCATGGTACGGCGGAAAAAGGTGATGAAGATCACCATCATGGTGAGTACAACATGCACCTGTGGCTGTCGCCAGAGATAGCGCGCCTGTCGGCGGTTGCAATCCACGATAAATTAGTGGAACTTATGCCGCAAAGTCGAGCCAAACTTGACGCCAACCTGAAGGATTTCGAGGCACAATTAGCCGCGACCGATAAGCAGGTGGGTAACGAGCTGGCACCGTTGAAAGGTAAAGGGTATTTCGTTTTTCATGACGCCTACGGCTACTTTGAAAAACACTACGGAATGACCTCGCTGGGGCATTTTACCGTCAACCCTGAGATCCAACCCGGTGCGCAGCGTTTACACGAAATAAGAACACAGTTGGTTGAGCAAAAAGCAGCCTGCGTTTTTGCTGAGCCACAATTCAGGCCAGCCGTGGTTGAAGCGGTTGCCCGCGGAACCACCGTTCGTATGGGAACGCTGGATCCGTTAGGCACCAACATTCAGTTGGGCAAAGCGAGCTATCCCGCTTTTCTGACCCAACTGGCGAACCAGTATTCGAGCTGCCTGAAAGGAGATTAACGAGGAAGTGAATACGTGCAACAGATAGCCCGCTCTGTCGCCCTGGCATTTAATAATTTGCCGCGACCCCACCGCGTTATGCTGGGGTCCCTGACGGTTCTCACCTTAGCGGTCGCTGTATGGCGACCGTACGTGTACCATCCCGATTCCGCCCCCATTGTCAGAACCATTGAGCTCGAAAAGAGCGAAATCCGTTCCCTGTTACCGGAAGCCAGCGAGCCTATCGATCAGGCGGCGCAGGAAGATGAAGCCATTCCTCAGGATGAGCTGGACGACAAAGCGGACAGCGATGCTGGCGTTCATGAATACGTTGTATCGACCGGCGATACGCTCAGCAGCGTACTGAACCAGTACGGCATCGACATGGGCGATATCAGCCAGCTGGCCGCCGCCGATAAAGACCTGCGTAATCTGAAGATTGGTCAACAGCTTTCCTGGACGCTGAACGCCGACGGCGATCTGCAACGCCTGACGTGGGAAATGTCCCGCCGTGAAACCCGCACCTATGACCGCGCTGCAAACGGTTTCAAAATGAGCGCCGAAACGCAGCAGGGTGACTGGGTCAACAGCGTGCTGAAAGGCACCGTCGGCGGCAGCTTCGTCACCAGCGCGCGTAATGCAGGCCTGACCAGCAGCGAAGTGAGCGCGGTGATTAAAGCCATGCAGTGGCAGATGGATTTCCGCAAGCTGAAAAAAGGCGATGAGTTCTCGGTGCTGATGTCACGCGAAATGCTGGACGGCAAGCGTGAACAAAGCCAGCTGCTGGGCGTGCGTCTGCGCTCGGATGGTAAAGATTACTACGCGATCCGCGCCGAAGACGGTAAGTTCTACGATCGAAACGGTACCGGTCTTGCGAAAGGCTTTATGCGCTTCCCGACCGCGCGTCAGTTCCGCGTTTCCTCCAACTTCAATCCGCGTCGCCTGAACCCTGTTACCGGTCGTATCGCTCCGCACAAAGGCGTCGATTTCGCCATGCCGCAGGGAACGCCAGTACTGGCCGTAGGTGACGGTGAAGTGGTTGTAGCGAAACGCAGCGGTGCGGCAGGCTATTACGTGGCGCTGCGCCATGGTCGCACATACACTACGCGTTATATGCATCTGCGTAAGCTGCTGGTGAAACCGGGGCAGAAAGTAAAACGTGGTGACCGTATTGCGCTTTCGGGCAATACAGGCCGTTCTACGGGTCCACATCTGCACTATGAAGTATGGATTAACCAGCAGGCGGTGAACCCGCTAACCGCCAAACTGCCGCGCACTGAAGGGCTGACCGGCTCCGATCGTCGTGACTACCTGGCGCAGGTTAAAGAAGTGGTTCCTCAACTGCAGATTGACTGATTCCTGTCCTGTTAAAGCCGATGCCTGAGGGGCGTCGGCTTTTTCTTTTGTGTCGCGTCTGGCACGTCGCTAAACTATCTGCATATTCCTTTTTTCCGCCACGACTCTGGAACAGGCATGGAAACGAAAAAAAATAACAGTGAATTTATTCCTCAGTTCGAAAAGGCTTTTTTGCATCCGCGTTACTGGGGATCGTGGCTCGGCGTGCTGGCGTTCGCCGGTGTTGCAATGACCCCCGCCTCGTTCCGCGATCCGCTGCTGGGCGCATTGGGGAAAAAGGTTGGCAGGCTGGCGAAAAGCTCCCGCCGCCGGGCGCAGATCAACCTGCTTTACTGTTTCCCGGAAAAAAGTGAAGCCGAGCGCGAAGCCATCATCGATGAAATGTATGCTACGGCGCCACAGGCAATGGTCATGATGGCCGAGCTGGGGCTGCGCGATCCCAAAAAGATCATCAAGCGAGTCGACTGGAAAGGCATCGAAATCGTCGAGGAGCTGCAGAGTAATAACGAGAAGGTCATTTTCCTCGTGCCGCACGGCTGGGGCGTGGACATTCCGGCAATGCTGATGGCCTCAAGAGGGCAGAAGATGGCGGCGATGTTCCACAACCAGGGAAACCCGGTGTTCGACTACATCTGGAACACCGTCCGCCGCCGCTTTGGCGGACGTATGCATGCGCGTAACGACGGTATCAAGCCGTTCATTAAGTCCGTACGCGAGGGTTACTGGGGCTACTATCTGCCGGACCAGGATCACGGAGAAGAACACAGCGAGTTTGTGGACTTCTTTGCCACCTACAAGGCGACGTTACCGGCGATTGGTCGCCTGATGAAAGTCTGCCGTGCGCGCGTGGTGCCACTGTTCCCGGTATATGACGGCAAAACGCATCGACTGACGGTAGAAATCCGCCCGCCGATGGACGATCTGATGGTCGCTGATGACAACACCATCGCGCGCCGCATGAACGAAGAAGTGGAAATTTTCGTTACGCCGCACACGGAACAGTACACCTGGATCCTCAAGCTGCTGAAAACCCGCAAGCCGGGCGAAATCGAGCCGTACAAGCGAAAGGAACTGTTTCCCAGGAAATAAAAAAAGCGCCGGTTAGGCGCTTTTTTACAGGCTTCCGCGAGCTGAATTACTCTACGGTCAGAACACGTGTTGTGTTGGTCGTGCCTACCGTGCTCATGACGTCGCCCTGCGTGACGATCACGATGTCGCCGGAGACGAGGTAGCCTTTATCACGCAGCAGATTTACTGCGTCATTAGCCGCGGCTACGCCGTCGGTGGCGCTGTCAAAGTAAACCGGCGTTACGCCACGGTACAGTGACGTGAGGTTCAGCGTACGCTCGTGGCGGGACATGGCGAAAATCGGCAGACCGGAACTGATACGGGAAGTCATCAGCGCGGTACGGCCAGATTCGGTCATGGAAATGATCGCAGACACGCCTTTCAGATGGTTGGCGGCATACATCGCTGACATCGCAATCGCTTCTTCCACGTTATCGAACTGTACGTCCAGACGGTGTTTAGAGACGTTAATGCTTGGGATTTTTTCTGCGCCCAGGCACACGCGTGCCATAGCGGCAACGGTTTCCGAAGGGTACTGGCCTGCAGCCGTTTCCGCAGACAGCATCACCGCATCGGTGCCATCCAGCACGGCGTTAGCCACGTCCATGACTTCTGCACGGGTTGGCATCGGGTTGGTGATCATGGATTCCATCATCTGGGTTGCGGTGATCACCGCGCGGTTCAGCTGGCGGGCGCGGCGAATCAGGGCTTTCTGGATACCGACCAGCTCCGGGTCACCGATTTCAACGCCGAGGTCGCCACGGGCCACCATCACCACGTCAGAAGCAAGGATGATGTCGTCCATTGCGTCCTGGCTACAGACGGCTTCCGCACGTTCCACTTTTGCAACGATTTTAGCATCACAGCCTGCGTCACGCGCCAGGCGGCGGGCGTAGTTCAGGTCTTCGCCGCAGCGCGGGAAGGAGACGGCCAGGTAGTCGACGCCAATCAGCGCAGCGGTCTGAATATCAGCCTTATCTTTCTCAGTCAGCGCTTCTGCAGAGAGACCGCCGCCGAGTTTATTGATGCCTTTGTTGTTGGAAAGCGGGCCGCCAACGGTCACTTCGGTGAATACCTTCATGCCCTGAACTTCCAGCACTTTCAACTGAACGCGACCGTCGTCCAGCAGCAGGATGTCGCCTGGCACAACGTCGGCAGGCAGGCCTTTATAGTCGATACCGACTTTGTCTTTGTCACCTTCGCCTTTACCGAGGTTAGCATCCAGCAGGAATTTGTCGCCGATGTTGAGGAAAACCTTGCCTTCTTTAAAGGTGGATACGCGAATCTTTGGTCCTTGAAGATCGCCGAGGATGGCGACGTGACGACCCAGTTTGGCTGCAATTTCGCGTACTTTATCGGCACGAAGTTTGTGGTCTTCAGCGCTGCCGTGGGAGAAGTTCATACGGACGACGTTAGCGCCCGCCGCAATCACCTTCTCAAGGTTATTATCGCGGTCGGTGGCCGGGCCTAAGGTAGTTACGATCTTAGTTCTGCGAAGCCTTCTGGACATGTAATACTCCGTTGCTGAAACAATTTTGGTGTTGCGTGAACAGGAATTCGGCGGTTCCCACTGTGCGTAGCGTAATGCTGGAACTTAACCGAATGTGCAAATAGGTTACAAGCTTGTTATAGACTTTTAATGATTATCACTGCTAACCCGCAGTTCCTTATCAAACCGCGATTCCTTCAAGGCTTCCTTGACCCGCTTCAAGTTATCCCGGAATTTTGCCCCGCGTCGCAGGGTAAAGCCGGTGGCAAGGACATCGATAACCGTCAGTTGGGCCAGCCGGGAAACCATCGGCATATAAATGTCAGTATCTTCCGGCACGTCGAGCGTAATGGCGAGCGATGCCTCGCGCGCAAGCGGCGTACCTGCTGACGTAATGGCTATCACCATCGCGTCGCTCTCACGCGCCAGCTGCGCCAGCTCAACCAGGCTTTTTGTCCGCCCGGTGTGCGAAATAAGTACGACCACATCGTCGTCGCTGCAGTTCATACAGCTCATACGTTGCAGAACGATGTCATCGGTGTAGACCACCGGCACGTTAAAGCGGAAAAATTTGTTCATTGCATCGTGCGCCACGGCGGCGGACGAGCCGAGTCCGAAGAAGGCGATTTTTTTTGCCTGAGTCAGCAGGTCGACGGCGCGGTTCACGGCGGACATGTCCAGCGAGTGACGAACGTGGTCCAGGCTTGCCATCGCGGACTCAAAAATTTTGCCCGTGTAGGCTTCCACGCTGTCGTCTTCATCGACGTTACGGTTTACGTATGGCGTACCGTTGGCAAGACTTTGGGCCAGATGCAGCTTAAAATCAGGGAATCCCCGGGTGTCCATACTGCGACAGAATCGGTTGACGGTCGGTTCACTGACCGCCGCCTGCAGGGCAAGCGTCGCAATGCTTGAGTGAATGGCCTGGGACGGAGAGGCGAGGATCACTTCCGCCACTTTACGCTCGGATTTGCTAAGGTTTTCCAGATGGGACTGGATTTTTTCCAGCATGTTCATGGTTAACAGGCGCTCATCGGTGAAAGCGATTCCATTAATGGGGTGAAATCGACGTGCAATTTAGTGAGAATATACCCCTGGGATTTCTGCAATGCAGAGGAAAGAGGGCAATTTACGTTGTTTTTTTTCATTACATGATCGCAGTCGACTTTTGCCAGCCGCTGACTGGCGAAATGACGAACAAAATGAGGCTCTTGCCCGGCGCTGATGGCGCTTTTTTTCCCAGAAATGCCTTTATCTGGCATCGACCGGGCCCGGGGGTTTCGGCATTCACGTAAACACAGTACAGTGCAGCGTAAGAAAATTACAAATAGCGCCTGGCGGATGTACCAGGCAATCCAACTGAGGAGAATGACATGGCGGTAACGCAAACGGCCCAGGCATGCGATCTGGTCATTTTCGGCGCGAAGGGTGACCTGGCGCGTCGTAAATTGCTGCCTTCCCTGTACCAACTGGAGAAAGCGGGCCAGATCCATCCGGACACGCGTATCCTTGGGGTAGGACGTGCCGACTGGGATAAAGATGCATACACCAAAGTGGTGCGCGAGGCGCTGGAAACCTTCATGAAGGAGAAGATTGACGAGAGTCTGTGGGATACCCTGAGCGGTCGCCTCGATTTCTGCAATCTTGACGTTAACGATACCAAAGCCTTCACCCGTCTTGGCAAAATGCTCGACCAGAAAGAGCGCGTGACGATTAACTATTTCGCGATGCCGCCAAGCACCTTCGGTGCTATCTGCAAAGGCCTTGGCGAAGCGAAGCTCAACGCCAAACCGGCGCGCGTTGTGATGGAGAAACCGCTGGGCACTTCGCTCGCAACCTCACGTGAAATCAACGACCAGGTGGGCGAATACTTCGAAGAGTGCCAGGTCTACCGTATTGACCACTACCTCGGCAAAGAGACGGTGCTCAACCTGCTGGCGCTGCGTTTTGCCAACTCCCTGTTTGTTAACAACTGGGATTCCCGCACTATCGATCACGTGGAAATTACCGTGGCGGAAGAAGTGGGCATCGAAGGCCGTTGGGGTTACTTCGATCAGGCCGGGCAGATGCGTGACATGATCCAGAACCACCTGCTGCAGATTCTGTGCATGATTGCGATGTCGCCGCCGTCCGATCTGAGCGCCGACAGCATTCGTGATGCGAAGGTGAAAGTGCTCAAATCCCTGCGCCGCATTGACCGCTCCAACGTGCGCGACAAAACCGTACGTGGTCAGTACACCGCAGGCTTCGCGCAGGGCAAAAAAGTGCCTGGCTATCTTGAAGAAGAGGGCGCGAACAAAAGCAGCAATACTGAAACCTTCGTGGCTATCCGCGTGGATATCGACGACTGGCGATGGGCGGGCGTGCCGTTCTATCTGCGTACCGGTAAACGTTTGCCGACCAAATGCTCTGAAGTTGTGGTGTATTTCAAAACCCCGGAACTCAACCTGTTCAAAGAGTCCTGGCAGGAGCTGCCGCAGAATAAGCTGACTATTCGTCTGCAGCCGGACGAAGGCGTGGATATCCAGATCCTCAACAAAGTGCCGGGTCTGGATCACAAACACAACCTGCAAACCACTAAGCTCGATCTGAGCTACTCCGAAACCTTCAACGAAACGCATCTGGCTGATGCCTATGAGCGCCTGCTGCTGGAAACCATGCGCGGCATTCAGGCGCTGTTTGTGCGTCGCGATGAAGTGGAAGAGGCGTGGAAGTGGGTCGACTCGATTACGGAAGCCTGGGCCGCCGATCAGGATGCGCCAAAACCGTATCAGGCAGGCACCTGGGGTCCGGTTGCTTCAGTCGCAATGATCACCCGCGACGGCCGCTCCTGGAACGAGTTTGAGTAAGTTCCGACGCTACTCCGATCTGGGTATTTTACCGGTAACATGATCTGACACAGCATCTCGTGTGATAATTATGCTTTTAAGCCCCGGGTGGTTCACCGCCGGGGCTTTTTTTATTACACTGACGCAAGATAAATTTGCCCCTGGGCTACAGCACAAGCGCGTTTCAGCATTGTTAATGACTCCTGAATTCCGTGTTAATGCTAAAGCCCGGACACTCAGAATTTGAGGAGCTTTTATGAATCCTGCATTGTTACGCGTAACAAATCGCATTATCGAGCGTTCGAAAGAGACCCGTAGTGCCTACCTCTCCCGCATTCATCAGGCGAAGTCCGACACCGTCCAGCGCTCTCACCTGGCCTGCGGTAACCTGGCGCACGGTTTTGCCGCCTGTCAGCCAGACGACAAAGCCTCTCTGAAAAGCATGTTACGCAACAACATTGCGATCATCACCTCCTACAACGATATGCTCTCGGCCCATCAGCCGTACGAGCACTACCCGGACATCATCCGTAAAGCGCTGCACGGCGTGAATGCCGTAGCCCAGGTTGCCGGTGGTGTGCCTGCGATGTGTGACGGCGTGACCCAGGGCCAGGACGGGATGGAACTTTCCCTGCTGAGCCGCGAAGTGATCGCCATGTCTGCGGCAGTAGGGCTTTCTCACAATATGTTCGACGGCGCGTTGTACCTCGGCGTGTGCGACAAAATAGTTCCGGGCCTGGCGATGGCGGCGCTCTCCTTTGGTCATCTGCCGTCCATTTTCATTCCGTCTGGCCCGATGGCGAGCGGTTTGCCAAACAAAGAAAAAGTGCGTATTCGCCAGCTATATGCGGAAGGCAAGGTTGACCGAATGGCGCTGCTCGAGTCCGAGGCGGCGTCTTATCACGCGCCAGGCACCTGTACTTTCTACGGTACCGCGAACACCAACCAGATGGTTATCGAGTTCATGGGGATGCAGCTGCCGGGTTCTTCGTTTGTTCATCCGGATGCGCCTCTGCGTGATGTACTGACCGCGGCGGCGGCACGCCAGGTCACCCGCATGACCGGTAACGGCAACGAGTGGATGCCGCTGGGCAAAATGTTCGACGAAAAAGTGGTGGTTAACGGTATTGTGGCGCTGTTGGCAACGGGCGGCTCCACCAATCACACCATGCATCTGGTGGCGATGGCCCGCGCGGCGGGGATTATCATCAACTGGGATGATTTCTCTGAGCTTTCAGAAGTGGTGCCGCTGATGGCGCGTCTCTATCCGAACGGCCCGGCAGACATCAACCACTTCCAGGCGGCGGGCGGTGTACCGGTGCTGATCCGTGAACTGCTGAAAGGCGGCCTGCTGCATGAAGATGTTGAAACCGTTGCCGGTCATGGCCTGAAGCGTTACACCATGGAGCCGTGGCTCAACAACGGCGAGCTGGACTGGCGCGAAGGCGCTCAGGCCTCCCTGGATGAGGCGGTAATCGCCTGCATCGACAAACCTTTTTCCCATCACGGTGGCACAAAAGTGCTGAGCGGCAACCTGGGCCGCGCGGTGATGAAAACCTCTGCCGTACCGGTGGAAAACCAGATTATCGAAGCGCCTGCGGTGGTGTTTGAGAGCCAGCACGACGTCCTGCCTGCATTTGAAGCGGGCCTGCTGGACAAGGATTGTGTTGTGGTGGTGCGCCTTCAGGGGCCAAAAGCGAACGGCATGCCAGAATTGCATAAACTTATGCCGCCATTAGGTGTATTATTGGACCGTTGTTTCAAAATTGCGTTAGTCACCGATGGTCGACTCTCTGGCGCATCCGGTAAAGTGCCGTCAGCAATCCACGTCACGCCTGAAGCTTACGACGGTGGGCTGTTGGCAAAAGTTCACGATGGCGACATGATTCGCGTGAACGGCCAGACCGGCGAGCTGACGCTGCTGGTGGATGAAGCCGAACTGGCTGCACGTAAGCCGCATCTGCCGAATCTGAGCGCATCACGGGTTGGAACAGGGCGCGAGCTGTTCAGCGCACTGCGCGAGAAACTCTCCGGTGCAGAGCAGGGCGCGACCTGCATCACTTTTTAATACGACAAGATTACTCATTCTGGCGAGAGAAAAACTCTGATGAAAAACTGGAAAACAAGTGCAGAAGCAATCCTGACCAACGGCCCGGTAGTGCCGGTAATTGTGGTGAACAAACTGGAACACGCAGTGCCAATGGCAAAAGCGCTGGTTGCCGGCGGCGTACGCGTGCTGGAAGTGACCCTGCGTACCGCCTGTGCAATGGACGCTATCCGCGCTATCGCCAAAGAAGTGCCTGAAGCCATTGTCGGTGCAGGCACCGTGACCAACGTTCAGCAGCTGAAAGAAGTCACCGAAGCTGGCGCGCAGTTCGCTATCAGCCCTGGACTGACCGAGCCTCTGCTGAAAGCAGCCACCGAAGGTACCATTCCGCTGATCCCGGGTATCAGCACCGTCTCTGAACTGATGCTTGGCATGGACTACGGTCTGAAAGAGTTCAAATTCTTCCCGGCTGAAGCCAACGGTGGCACCAAAGCGCTGCAGGCGATTGCAGGTCCGTTTGCACACATCCGTTTCTGCCCGACTGGCGGCATCTCTCCGGCCAACTACCGTGACTACCTGGCGCTGAAAAGCGTGCTGTGCATCGGTGGCTCCTGGCTGGTGCCAGCGGATGCGCTGGAATCCGGTGATTACGAACGCATTACTAAAATCGCTCGTGAAGCGGTGGAAGGCGCGAAGTAATATCCGTACTTATGCGCGGCTGCCTGATGGCGGCTGCGCCTAATCAGGCCTACAAACCCCGTAGGCCTGATAAGCGAAGCGCCATCCGGCGCTTTTTTTATGCCCTAACGCTCACGGCACCAGCCGCAGCTTTCGCCCGTTCCACCGCCGTTACTACCTCTTCTGCTGTAGCTAATGCCACGCCAAGACGACGCGTGCCGTTGATATCTGGCTTACCAAATAAGCGAATCTGAACGCCCGCGCCCACGGCGGCATCAAGGTTGCCGAAACGGACATTGCTGCTGGTCAGCTGTGGCAAGATTACCGCCGAAGCCGAAGGGCCATACTGGCGAATTGCGCCAATGGGCAGCCCCAGGAAAGCGCGGACGTGCAGTGCGAACTCTGACAAATCCTGTGAAATCATTGTCACCATGCCGGTGTCGTGCGGGCGAGGAGAGACTTCACTGAAGATGACCTCATCGCCGCAGACAAACAGCTCCACGCCGAACAGGCCGTAGCCGCCAAGCGCCAGCACAACTTCGCGAGCAATGGTTTCGGCACGTTCCCGTGCGAGCTCGCTCATTTGCTGCGGTTGCCAGGATTCGCGGTAGTCGCCATCTTCCTGCCGATGACCAATCGGAGCGCAGAAATGGACGCCGTCTACAGCGTTGACGGTCAGCAGCGTGATTTCGAAATCAAAGTTAACTACGCCTTCAACAATCACACGGCCTGCGCCTGCCCGACCGCCCTGCTGAGCATAATCCCAGGCGGCGGGGAGCTGCGCTTCGCTACGAATAAAGCTCTGCCCTTTGCCGGAGGAGCTCATAACCGGTTTGATGATGCAGGGCAGGCCGACTTCCTTTACCGCCTTGCGAAAACTCTGCTCGCTGTCGGCGAAACGGTAGCTGGAGGTTGGCAAGCCAAGCTCTTCCGCCGCCAGGCGACGAATGCCTTCGCGGTTCATGGTGAGTTTTGCTGCGCGTGCGCAGGGCACAACATGTTGGCCAGACTGCTCCAGCTCAATCAGCATATCAGTGGCGATAGCTTCAATTTCTGGCACGATAAAGTCAGGTTTTTCCTGCTCAACCAGGGTTTTCAGCGCTTGCCCGTCGAGCATGTTGATCACGTGGCAGCGGTGCGCTACTTGCATCGCTGGCGCATCTGCATAGCGATCGACGGCAATCACCTCGATGCCCAAACGCTGGCATTCAATAGCCACTTCCTTACCCAGCTCGCCAGAGCCCAGTAACATGACGCGAGTTGCTGCCGGACGCAGCGCGGTGCCTAGTTGAGTCATAACGCATTTCCACAGTAAAAAGAGGGTTGCAGTATACACGAAAACGTTTGCGTGTGTCTTCTGAGGGCGTACGTCCGATACTTTGCGCATCTTTAGTTGTCACAGACATTTCCTGACATCGCCTCGCTTAGTCTGAGAGAATTCTTTGCAATGCCGGGAGGGCAATATGGCAAACTGGCTCAATCAACTTCAGTCTCTGCTTGGACAATCTTCTGCTAAATCGCCGGGTGATTCGGGGCTTAACAAACTGCTGGTGCCTGGCGCGCTTGGTGGGCTTGCCGGGCTGCTGGTCGCCAGTAAATCCTCACGTAAGCTGCTGGCAAAATACGGCACCGGCGCGCTGCTTGTTGGCGGCGGTGCCGTTGCTGGCAGCGTGTTATGGAACAAATACAAAGAGAAAGTTCGCGCTGCGCATCAGAGCGAACCTGAGTATGGTCTGCATACCAGCCCCGTGGATCTGCGGACAGAGCGTCTGATCCTGGCATTGGTTTTTGCGGCCAAAAGCGACGGCCATATCGACGACAAGGAGCGGGCCATTATCGATCGGCAGCTGCGTGAGGCCGGTGTGGAAGCGCAGGGGCGAGAGCTGGTGGAAAAAGCGATTGCTCAACCGCTGGATCCTCAGCGACTTGCAAAGGATGTTCGCAACGAGGAGGAAGCGCTTGAGCTCTATTTCCTGAGCTGTGCAGCCATCGACGTTGACCACTTTATGGAGCGTAGCTATCTGAACGCGCTGGGTGACGCGCTGGCGATCCCGCAGGAGGTACGCGACGGCATCGAAACGGACTTAAGGGCGCAAAAACAGGCACTTTAATCCTTTCTGAGCATGTTTCGCTTGCATCGCACTGCACTTTTGCCACCCTTAGAGGAGGTAATTTGCAGAAGAACAACGACATGCCACCAAAAGCAAAACGAATTCCGCACGCCATGACGCTTCATGGCGATACCCGCATCGACAACTACTACTGGCTGCGCGACGACGACCGCGTGCAGCCCGCCGTGCTCGACTACCTTAAGCAGGAAAATGACTACGGGCACGAGGTAATGACCTCGCAGCGCAGCTTGCAGGATAAAGTGCTCAAGGAGATTGTCGATCGCATTCCTGAACGTGAAGTCTCCGCGCCCTATAGCAGAAACGGCTACCGTTACCGACGCGTTTACGAACCCGGATGCGAATACGCTATTTTTCAACGCCAGTCGGTGCTGAAAGAAGTATGGGACGATTGGGACGTGCTGCTCGATGGCAATCAGCGAGCGGCTCATAGCGAGTTTTATACGCTTGGCGGGATCCTGGTTTCACCGGACAATACGCTGCTCGCAATCACCGAAGATTTTCTCTCCCGCCGCCAGTACGGCTTACGCATTCGCAATCTGGAAAACGGGAACTGGTATCCGGAAACGCTGGAAAACGTGGAGCCGGATTTTGTCTGGGGTAACGACTCGCAAACGCTGTATTACGTGCGTAAGCATCCGACCACGCTGTTGCCTTTCCAGGTCTGGCGGCACACCGTCGGGATGCCGATGTCGGCAGATGAGCTGGTGTATGAGGAGCAGGACGACATGTTTTACGTCAGCCTGCACAAAACCAGTTCAAAACATTACGTGATCGTTCATCTTGCCAGTGCGACGACCAGCGAAGTGCTGCTGCTGGATGCGGAGCTGCCGGATGCGCAGCCGCTGTGCTTCCTTCCTCGCCGTAAAGATCATGAATACAGCCTTGACCATTTCCAGCATCACTTTTATCTGCGCTCGAACCGCGAGGGAAAAAACTTCGGTCTTTATCGATCGTCAGTCCGCGACGAAAGTCGCTGGGAGGCGCTTATCCCTCCGCGTGAGGAGGTGATGCTCGAAGGCTTTACGCTGTTTACCGACTGGCTGGTGGTGGAAGAGCGTCAGCACGGCTTAACCAGCCTGCGCCAAATCAACCGCAAAACCCGGGAGTCGTTCGGAATTGCCTTCGACGATCCGGCGTACGTTACCTGGCTTGCCTATAACCCCGAACCGGATACACCACGGCTTCGCTACGGCTATTCGTCGATGACGACGCCGGACACGCTGTTTGAGCTGAACATGGATACCGGCGAACGTACGGTGCTTAAGCAGCAGGAGGTGAAAGGGTTCGATGCCAGCCGCTATCGCAGTGAGCATCTGTGGGTTAAAGCCCGCGACGGCGTTGAGGTGCCGGTCTCACTGGTGTATCACCGCGAGCATTTTCGTCAGGGCAATAATCCGCTGCTGGTCTACGGCTATGGCTCCTATGGTACCAGCATGGATGCCGACTTTAGCAGTAGCCGCCTGAGTCTCCTCGATCGCGGCTTTGTCTTCGCCATTGCCCACGTTCGCGGCGGCGGGGAGCTTGGGCAGCAGTGGTATGAAGACGGCAAGTTCTTGTTGAAAAATAATACCTTTAACGACTATCTCGACGTCTGCGATGCGCTGCTGGCGCAGGGCTATGGCAACCCGTCGCTCTGCTACGGCATGGGCGGCAGCGCGGGCGGTATGCTGATGGGCGTGGCAATTAATCAACGACCGGAGCTGTTCCATGGCGTCATTGCCCAGGTGCCGTTTGTGGACGTGGTAACAACCATGCTGGATGAGTCCATCCCGCTCACGACCGGAGAATTCGAGGAGTGGGGCAATCCGCAGGATCCTGAGTATTACGAGTATATGAAGGGTTACAGTCCCTACGATAACGTCGGACCGAAAGCCTATCCGCATCTGCTGGTGACCACCGGGCTGCATGACTCACAGGTACAATACTGGGAGCCGGCAAAGTGGGTGGCGAAACTAAGGGAGCTGAAAACCGACGATAACCTGCTGTTGCTTTGTACCGATATGGATTCCGGGCACGGCGGGAAATCGGGGCGCTTTAAAAGCTATGAAGGTGTGGCGCTCGAGTACACGTTCCTGATCGCGCTGGCCCAAGGGACGCTGCCGGGCCAGGCGCCGCGCTAGCTATTCTCCCAGCCAGTGTTTCAGCGTCAGGCGGAGCTCCGGGCTCATTGAGTTGAGATTATTGAACAGCCAGCGGAGGTAGCCGGGATCTTTCTCAGCAATCTCCGCCACCGGTTTACCGCGGTACTTGCCGAAGGTGAAGGTCGTCATTAATGCAGGTCGTCCGGTGATATCGACCATTTGATCCGCATTCCAGCCGGAGACGTTCATAATATCAATCAGCAGCGCTGCCGTGATATAGCAGTCATACAGGGCGCGGTGATGATGCAGGCCCGGCGGTGTGGCGACGCTTAGCTTGCGGGATTTGTACAGCGCCATATTGCTGTACTTGATGCCTGGCCACAGGCGACGAGCGAGCTTCATGGTGCAAATCCACTCCCCGTTCATTTCCGGCAACACGCGGCGATCGAAACTGGCGTTATGTGCCACGTACCACGCACTGCCCTGGTAATGCGGCACCACATCCTCAATCCACGGCTTATCGGCGACCATCTCCTCAGTAATGCGATGGATTGCCATCGCCTGCGGGCTGATGGGTCTGTCCGGCCGCACAAGATGGCTCATGGGGTTGGTTATCTTACCGTCAACAATGTCTACCGAGGCAATTTCAACGACGCCTCCCTGTAAATCACAGGTTTCCGTATCGATAACGCGTAACATGGTGCTCTCCCGGCTAAAAAGAGGCAGGTTATGCGTCGCAGCGGCTTTCGTCAATGGCGTAAAGGCTTTCCCGCATGGGAATGATCTCTCCTTCCCATCCACCCTCGTATTTGCGTCCGGTCAGCAGCAGTTCACCGCTATCGGCGCGTACGATGAGCTGACCGTGTTCATCCCATAGGGCACTTCCGCCGGCAAAATTAGATTTCAGCACGGCGATGGCGTATTTGTGTGCCAGCCGTTGCAGCTGCTGAACTGATTGCTGTTGCTGAAACTCCCGGGTGCAGGTGCCTGCAGCAAGCAGGGAAGCCAGCGGATCCAGTTCGTTGTCTTCGGCCTCTGGGGCAAGAATACTGATGTGGCGCGCCTGCGGCGTCTGGCAGGTGCCCTGACACAGCATGAGAGGGGCGGTATTTCCGGGGACAAACACGACCACGCCTTTATGCCGTTCACCGTTTTGTTCCACCGGGAGGCCGGCGACAATCGTTATGCCGTGGCGAGAGGCGGCATAGCTCAATGGCTCAAGCAGTTCTCTGTCGGGCGGAGGGGGAAGGGGCGACGAGGTATCCGGGCCAGTCAGCGACAGCTCCGGAAAGACGATAAGCTGGCAGGTGAGTTTTGCTGCCGCTTCGATAAACCGTAAATGATGGGCAATATTTTCCGCAACGTTCCTGTTGCAGGCCGTGTACTGTGCAGCGGCAATAGTCCATGCAGGCATAGTGGCTTCCTTAACACTTTCCTGACTCAGCGTCCGTGAGTCGCACTTAAGAATTTTCCATTGAAGTGTAGCAGGGTAAATGTAAGGAAGTGTAACTCTCAGTAAGGCTTATTTGGCTTTGGGCTCGTACGGCAGGCGAGAGAGGTTGACCGACGCCAGACGATGGGCAATCAGGCGCTCGCGAAACCAGTCGCGCAGATGGGCAGGCTGTTCACGCTCAACCACTTCGGCGACGATCGGCATATTGTAGCGCTCTTTAAAAGCGACCCCGGCGGCGGCCAAATCAACATTCACTTTGTCCATTTCGTCCTGGGGGATTTTTGCCAGATTGGTGTGCATCATGGTCTCCTTCTGTTATCGCGGCTGAAAGTACTAAGCGTGTCGGGAAAAAGCAAGTACGACGGCGTGGAATCTCGACGTAAACATCATACAGCGTTATCCTTTGGGACAGATAAATAACAAAAGGGAATGAAGAGAATGAACCTGACCGCTTTCCGTGCCTTGTGCGCCGGTGTGCTACTGACCTGCCTTTTCTCCACGGCTGCCGCATTCGCTCACGCACATCTCAAACAGCAATCTCCTGCTGCTAATGCGCAGGTGACAACGGTCCCACAGGCGCTGACGCTCAGCTTCTCCGAAGGGATTGAAGTGAAATTCAGCGGCATCACCGTCACCGGCCCGCAGCAGGCCAAAGTCCCATTAGGGGCCGTGAAGCTCAACGAGAAAGACAGTAAGGAGCTGATTGTCCCGGTAGAGCAATCTCTGAAGCCGGGTGATTACACCGTCGACTGGCATGTGGTGTCCGTCGACGGGCATAAAACCCAAGGCCAGTATCACTTCAGCGTGAAATAGCGTGCTGGCGTCTGCGTATGTCGGGCTACGAGGCCTGCATTTTATCGCCGTGATGCTGGCGTTTGGTGTCGTGATGTACGGTGCCTGGTGGGCCATGCCGTCATTACGTCGCCTCATTATGCAGCGTTTCAGCATGGTTCTCCGCTGGGCTCTGCTGGTGAATGCCGTTTCTGTCACGCTGATACTGATGGTGCAGGGCGGCCTGATGGGTAACGGCTGGCGTGATGTGGTGCGCCCGGATATCTGGCTGGCGGTGCTGGAGACGCGTTTTGGCAGCGTCTGGCTGTGGCAAATTCTGCTGACGTGGGTTGCGTTGCTGGTGGCGTTGATTCGGCCTGCGAAACTGGCTCCGTTGCTGCTTATCCTTTGCGTCGCTCAGTTTTTACTGATGGCGGGCACAGGACATGCCGCGATGCATGATGGTATTGTCGGCGCGTTGCAGCGCACCAATCATGCGCTGCATCTGCTCTGCGCCGGGGCCTGGTTTGGTGGGCTGCTGCCGTTCCTGTACTGCCTGCGATTGACTCGGGGGCACTGGCGAGCGTCGGCAATACACACCATGATGCGCTATTCGCGCTACGGCCATGTGGCTGTCGCGGGCGTCGTGCTGAGCGGGATTGCCAACGCCTTGCTGATTCAGGGGCAGCTTATCGCCGATACCGCTTATGGACGGCTGCTGTTGGTGAAATGTGCGTTAGTGGCGCTGATGGTGGTAATCGCGCTAGCGAACAGGTATGTTCTGGTGCCGCGCCTGAAGGCCGATGGGGCGCACATGCAGGCGCTGTTTTTGCGCACCACTCAGGCTGAAATGATCTTAGGGGCTCTGGTATTAGCGGTGGTTAGTCTGTTTGCAACCTGGGAACCGTTTTGAAAAAAGTGGCTTTATTATGAAAAAACTCGTTCTTTCTATGCTGTTATTGGCAACTTCTGGAGCTGCTCTCGCGGCACCTCAGATTATCACCGTCAGCCGCTTTGAAATCGGCAAAGCGAAATGGGCGTTCAATCGTGAGGAAGTCATGCTGACCTGCCGCCCAGGCAACGCGCTGTATGCCATTAACCCGAGTACGCTGGTGCAGTATCCGCTGAATACCGTTGCCGAGCAGGAAGTGAAAGCAGGTAAAACCACGGCTCAGCCCATTTCGGTGATTCAGAATGACGATCCGGCAAAACCGGGTCAAAAGATGAGCTTGGCACCGTTTATCGCCCGCGCAGAGAAGCTCTGCTGACCGAAGCGCTAACCGTTTGACTGGCAATAAAAAACCGCAACGTTTTCAGCTGAAAACCTGCGGTTTTTGTGTTTTGTGACGCTTTGCTCACGGTTTTTTTCTGACCACTTTCGTCGCGGACTGGAAAACCTGGCATGGTCATCTATTCTTAAAGGGCAAGGCGACTTTAGCCTGCATTAATGCCAACTTTTAGCGCACGGCTCTCTCCCAGGAGCCATTTCCCTGGACCGAATACAGGAATCGTATTCGGTCTCTTTTTATCAGCTATGCTGCGGCTGATAGCACCAACCTCAACAATTTACCACACCACTGAGATCGGCCTGACTGTTGTTATATCACATCAAAACTGCTCTTAACATTTTTTTTACACCAAAAAATCAGATCAGCACGAATTGTCTCCGGGATTTGTTATGAGCCATCGTGTCATTTTCTAAGGTGTATGAGCGAAAAATTTTAGGCAGGCGTTCTCCATCGGTCGCTTTGCAGATCCGCCCTATCCAGGATCTAATTTGTCACAAACTTCCGAACTCTCACTGTTAACCTTTGCCCTGATTTACTATTTTATGGAATATGGGGGTTATAGCCCTACGGTACCTATGCTTAAATTTGGCAAGTATTGACCTCTCTTGCATTAAAATATCCCATATTTCTTGCTTAGCCTTATCGATGCTTGTATCACCTTTTGAGGTGTTTATTGTTGATTTTATTGCATCATTCGATAAATCTACAGGGTGCGGAATAACTGAACTAACATCAATGAGTGACAAATCCTCAAATAAGCTCCATTTATCTGCTGTCATCCACACGGGATATAAAGCAGAAAGTAAAGATTTAGCACCGGATTTATTAATAATATAACTATGTGCTGTGGTTGCATGCTGGGTTTTGTGAAGACAATGGTTTACAGTAATGTTTTTTAATGGTTTTTTATAGTGTTTATTAACTCTGCTAAGTAAAATAACGGTTGGACTATTTTCGGGAAGAGTTATTTTTCTTATTACTTCACTAAAGCCATCAAGGAGGATTACGTCATCCTCAAGGATTAAGGCTGAGTCAATATTTTCATCAATCATTTTTTTATAAATCTTTTGGTGACTTAATGCACATCCAATCTCACCGGGTAAGAATGCATAATTTATTTTTTTTGTCTTATCGGCTAACTCTTCAGTTGACATGGCTTTACCGTTAACAGCCTCTATAAATTCGTGATCAATTGACAGGGCGTTAAGCTGGCCTTCTATTTTTAATCGTCTGTCTACTGAGCTTTTTAAATTAATAATAAATGTTTTCATTTTTATCTTTCTTTCATGTTGCGCATCAGTTTTGCGCATTTTTCAGGTACACGATTCAATTCATTCTCTTTCACGTCAGCTGAACCGCCATAAAAATAGAATGTGCGGAGACATTATACAGGAAAACTGCACTGTGGGTGTGGATGGACGCTCTGTTGGTAGTAGCTGCGGGTAAAAATCAGTCGCTGTGGGACCGGCAAAAAAATCCCCTTCACTTCGCAGGGTAAAGAGGACAAAGCTTGCAATGAATATTATATCGGATTCACGTTGGCGATTTTAGAGGGGTATGCAGTGCCGCCAGTGCCTGGTCTGAACATCTCTCATCAAGGGGATGGATTCAGACTGACTGGAAACGAGCCGTTTTTTTGCGTCACGTTTCGCTATGCATAATAGAGATTGCCGCTGAAGGCTTCAAACATCAATTTGTTTATTTTTGAACAGGTTTCTCAGTGATTATTCGGGTGTGACGATGTCGGGATAGATCAGCGTTTCAAGGTAGCTTACCAGCACCCAGATTTGATCGCTGAAGATAAACCAGATGCCGACGATCAGAATCACCAGGATCAGTAGTATGAGGAAGATTTCAGTTTTGCTCATAGCCTGGAGGCACCGCCAGCGGGGAATCGGAATGTTATCAGCAAGATGATAGCGGATCACCACGGGGCACGGCAAACGCGGAGCACTAAGCTTGTGCCTGATTACAGGTACAAGCTCATTTTATGGGGGTCAGGCCAGTGGAAAAAGTGTCTTAAACTGTATGGCCATTTCATCAAGTAGAGCAAAGCGGCGGCGGTATTCTGCACGCTTTTTGCTCGCAATATCTTCAATGGCCTTTCGTTCCTGCTGAAGCGGCAGCTGCCAGCGGAATTCGCTGGTTTTGACGCCTTCGATGGAGGCCCAGAACTCGTCATAGCTGGCATGGAAATGCTGGCCTTTGCTGAAGCGATAGCGCAGGGCGCGGAAAACATGCCCGTTATCACTCACGCCGGTGATGCGGACAATGTCACATTCAGCGGCCAACAGGCCAAAGAATTCAACCAGAATGCGTTTCGGGAATAAGCCATAGCAGGCGCGAGTTGCGGATTTTATAACCTCATGTGAAACGGAGCGGCGTGGGCCCTGCAGCCCGCCGACGATCAATTCCCACCCTTCTGAATCGCGCCTGATGCAGAAAGTGGTGCTGGCGAGCACGGTATTATCTTCGCTACAGAACCAGAGCGTGCTTTCACCTTCACGCTCAGCTTTGCACGCGCAGGAAGCGTACAGCGTGAATTTTGCTTCATCTTTACCCGTAAATGTCAGTAAGGGCGTCGGGTCTATGGCGGTCAGGGCAGCGGCAAGCGTTGGGCTTTTCAGTGAATCAATAAACTGATAGTGACCCACAATGGCTTCTGCGCGCTGCGTGGAAGAGAGACCGCGAGTGAGATATTGGCGATGTGTTTTACTCGGCAAAGTCACCTGAGCATTCAGCAGGCGCATAAAATCGGGACGCTGCCCGAGGCTGTCGAGCATGAGCCGGGTCGAACGATAATAAATCAGCGTGCGCAGCAAAAATTTAAGACGGTAATCTGCTTTTTTCCAGATAGGTGCCGGAGCAAGGTTGCCCTTGATCAACTCGGAAATAATGTGGGCCTGTGGCGCTGATGATAACAGGGAGTGCAGGGAGTTGTCGGTCACGATATTAACCTCATTTTGTTTCAGAGGCTATTTTAGCGGCAACAATGGCTGGCTCTAACGCATCCGCAGGTTTTATTCCCGGCGTGTTTAGCCTTTATTTAAGTTTACGGAAAAAGCCCTGAGCGTATTCAGCGTTCTATACTTTGTAGAAGGGGGAAATATGTATCAGCGCGTGGAAGGTAATACGTGGCAACATATCTGGCTAACAGGCGATCTGCATGGCTGTTTTGCTTTGCTGATGTCTGCGCTAAAGGCCCGACAGTTCAACCCTTATAAGGATTTACTCATTTCCGTTGGCGACCTGATCGACCGCGGACCGGACAGCCTGAAATGTCTTGAACTCCTTGAGGAGAAATGGGTGCTGGCAATTCGCGGCAATCACGAACAGATGGCGATGGATGCGCTGACGCATCAGCAGCTATCGCTGTGGGAGCTTAACGGCGGGGAATGGTTTGAGCGCTGTTCGCCGTCTGAACGTGCCGCCGCCCGGCGGCTGTTGCAGGCCTGCGAAGCGCTGCCTTTCATCATTGAGGTGGTCACTGACGCCGCGACGCACGTGATTGCCCATGCGGATTACCCGGCGGCACACTACCGCTGGCAGCAGACCGTTGACTGGCATCGGGTGCTTTGGGACAGACAGCGCCTGAGCGATCATCTTGCGGGTCAGCATCATCCCATTGATGGGGCCGATCATTTTTGGTTTGGCCACACGCCGCTCAGGCACCGTTACGATGTGTTGAATCAACACTATATCGATACCGGCGCCGTCTTTGGCGGCAAGCTGACGCTGGTGCAGCTTCAGTAATTACAGATCGCTGTACGCCTGTGCAGGTTGCCAGAATCCATCAATAAAATCCTCTATCGGAAAGCAGCCACCATGGCGAATACGCTGGTCGTACATGGCCCGAACGCATTGAGGTTCGGTGTTATAGACGTCGACAACGATATCTTCACAGCCGCCATCGAGGTAACAAATAAACAATACCAGAGCGAACATGACTTCCCCACACCTGAAGAGCGAACTTTAAGTGTAAGAGAGATAAGCGAAACGGGAAATAATTAACCCGCCTGCAGGCGGGTTACATTGGCATCAGGCTAAGCGCATGACCCAGGCGTCGGACTGACGATCGTAATGCTGACGGTAGAGGACGGAGTGCTCGCCGTCGAGAATGGCTGGCACGCTGGTTTCGGCATCCCATGCATCAAGCTGCATGCACAAATCAGGATCGGATTTACAGGGAATACTTAACGTTCGCTCGCCCTGTTGGTCGCCATGCAGTTCGGCGTCATCAATTTCAAATGCGCCGATTCGTACGCTGGTTTTAGTCATAATGCTCTCCGGTTGTCTGCTCTGTTGTGGTACGACCAGTTAAGCCGCCCATTTTTCAGCGTAGACAACGACGAGCATTTTGCCAGTCAGAACGTGCTTATTTTTATTCCCCGCTACGCCTTGCCAGCAAAGAGTTTACCGTCACGGACCAGTTCACGCGGGTAGCTGTTTTTTAGCCGCGAGCCGACTTTTTTTGCCAGCCCCAGCGGATGTCCCTGAAAGGTCACGATAACATCGTCGCGGGACGGTGGGTTTTCTGGCCAGACGTCGCGGCCACGATACCACTCTTCCGCTTCGGCAAGCGTTAACTCAAAGCGTGAACTTTTTTCACCCGCCAGCGCGATAACCGCTTCATGCTGCCAACGATAGCCTTTGTTAAAGGTTTCTGCGAGGCGCATGCCGATGCGTGAAAAACGCACTTTACCAATCAGCGGTTCGATTTCAGCCGGGAACAGCCAGATCTCTTTATCACGCTGCCACAGGTGCAGGTTTTCATTCCATTCCAGACCCACGGCGGCAGCGGCCTGGATAACGGCTGAAGCCTCACGGCCTTTCATTGGGATGAACGGGAATTTGCCAACCTTATAGCCCGGGGCAGGCAGTGCTTCTATGGCGGCTGTTTTACGTAAACGAGCCACGAAAAAACCTTCGCAGTCGTAAATTTGCGGGAACACATGCAGGAAACCTTCCGGCGTCAGCGCCAGTTCAGCCCCGCTGAAAAGCGCATTGAGCGGTGTGACTTCCACCGCCTGTGGATAGCGTGCCAGCAGCCAGGCCAGCACGTCTTCGTTCTCTTCCCGGTTGAGCGTACAGGTAGAATAAACCAGCGTTCCTCCGGTTTTCAGCACATGAAAAGCGCTGTCGATCAGCTCCCGCTGAGTGCCGGCTATCTCGCTGTTGCTTTCGGGTGACCAGTTTTTCAGCGCGTCCGGATCCTTACGTACCACGCCCTCACCGGAGCAGGGCGCATCCAGCAGTATTGCATCAAAACTTTCTGGCAGGGCTGCGCCAAATACGCGACCGTCGAAGTGGGTGAGGGCGACGTTACCGATCCCGCAGCGGCTGATATTAGCGTGAAGAACTTTGACGCGGCTGGCGGAAAATTCATTGGCAAGGATCGCACCCCGGTTCCTCATTCGTGCGGCAATTTGCGTTGTTTTGGAACCCGGTGCGGCTGCCACGTCCATCACGCGCTGCGGCTGATTGTCGTCGGCGAAAAGCGCCGTTACCGGCAGCATGGAGCTGGCTTCCTGAATATAAAACAGCCCGCTCAGGTGCTCGGCTGTGCTGCCAAGCGGGAGAGAATCTTCGTCATCGCGTTCGATCCAGAATCCTTCTTCGCACCACGGCACTGGCGTCAGCTGCCAGCCATAAGGCGCGACCAGCTGCAGGAATTCCGCAACGGAAATTTTAAGCGTATTCACGCGAATGCTGCGACGCAGAGGACGCTGACAGGCAGCGATAAAGTCGTCGAAGGAGAGGTGAGACGGCATTGCTGCACGCATCACCTCGAGAAAGGAGTCAGGGAGATAAGCCACGAAACGCACCAGATTCAGAAACGGTCGCGCAGTTTACCACAGCGACGCCAGCTTCTTACAGCCAGCGTCGCTGAGGGTTATCGCGGCAGGGCCGTGCCCCAGTCGCGCCACTCTTTCGGTTCAGAATCCTGTAACAGGAAATGCTTGTTATCCTGCGCCTTCGGCGCGAGCGGCGTGCCCGGAGGCGTCGCGAAGGCAATACCGCCGCGAATGAACTGGTTAAATGTCCCGGTTTTCACTACGCCGCCGATGATGCCGAAATCGAGGTTGTAGCCTGAAGCCAGCCAGAAGACCGAATTATTACGCACCAGATGCTGATAGCGCTGGCTGATACGCAGCGCAACCATCACGCGGTCGGAGAGAGAACCCAGCTGCAGCCCGGTGACGGTACCGACCTCAATGCCGCGGAACAGCACCGGTGTACCGATGCTGAGCGATCCGGCTTCCGGCGCTTCGACGATGATGCTCAGGCCGTCGAGGTAGCGGGAATCGGTAATCGTGGCTTCCTGTAATTCAAAATCACGGCGTGGGTTGCCACCACGACCCGGTTCGACGTTGATATACGGTTGCAAAATGGTGTCCAGGTGTTCCACGCCTGCGGCTGAAATCTGCGGGGTGACGACCGAGAAACGGGTCCCGCCCCGGGCAAAGGTGTTGACGTATTCCGGATAGAGCACGGCTTTTGCCTGAACTTCGTTGCGGGCAGTGATCAGCTCCAGCGTCTGGATCTGACCAATATCAATGCCCAGATAACGAATTGGCATGCCTGCCGACAGCTTCCCGGCGTCAAAAGCATGTAGCGTGATTTGCCCGCCCACGGCGCGCGCAGCCGTCTCGGAAGAGTAGAGAATGCGTTTGTCGCCTTTACGCGCCCCGGCCCCGGCACCGCTCAGATTATCAAAGCTAATCGCCCCGCGCAGCGCCCGGGAGAGCGGGGAGGCCTGTACCGTTAACCCACTGCCGTTGAGCTGCACTTTCGCGCCGCCCTCAGCCCAGAACACGCTGTTTGGCGTCAGCAGCTGGCGATACTCCGGTTTAATATGCAGATCGATATCAAACGCATTTGCGCGTGGACGCACGGTGATTACTTCACCTACTTCAAACTTGCGATACAGCACCACGGAACCCGCCTGTACGTCCGGGAGCGTGTCCGCCGTCAGCGTCAGCGTCGTTGTGGGCAAATCTCCGAGGCTGTTTTCCAGCGCTTTCTCCAGATTGGCATACAGCGGGTATTCCTGCTTCATCGGGCCTTTCTCACCGGGCAGAATGCGGATCCCACCGCTCAGCCACTCGGTGGCGCTGGCTCCGAGGAATTCAACGCCGTCGAGGCCCACTTTGACGTCAACACGGCTGTTCACCACGAACTTCGTATCACCGTGAACGAGGTCACGGTATTGTGGGTCGATAGCAACAGAAAACGACACGCCTTTGCCCGTCAGCGTTCTCTCCAGTACCTGACCAATCTTAATACCGTGGAGGATAATCGGCTGGCCCGCATCGATGCCGTAGGAGTCCGGAGCATTCAGCGTCAGCGTGGCAACGCCGGGCTCCTGCAGCAGGGTTTTGTCGGCAGGGACGACGACGAAACGATCGCGCGGCTCGCCTTCACCAGGTACCAGCTCAAAGGTGCTCCCGGTCAGCAGGGAACTGAGATTGGTGTTATCGAGCGAGAGCTTAGGATTGCGCAGTTCGATGCGGGTTTTCTCGCGCAGCAAATTGACGACGCTCGGGTCAACCGTCATCTCTCCGCTTACGGCGCCGCCTGGATTGAGATCCAGTTTGGTAAGCTGACCGACTTCCAGACCCTGATACATCAGCGCCGTTGAGCCTGCTTTCAGGCCGTTGCCATCTGGCAGAGCCAGTTTGACGATGACGCCGCGCTGGCTGTGTGCCAGGTCTTCGTACAGGCCAAATTCGTCGTTCTGGGTCGCCACTGCCGAGTTGTCCGGCGAATCGAAGGCAATTGCGCCGTTAACCAGCGCGGCAAGGCTCTCAAGCTGAACTTTGGCGCCGCTCAGTCCGACATCCGCTTTGATTCCCGATACGTTCCAGAAGCGGCTGCCTTTTTTCACCAGGTTGGTGAAACGCCTGTCGATGAGAATATCAATGGTCACCCCCTGCTTATTGGCGTTAATGGCGTAATCGTAGACGCGCCCAACAGGAATTTTGCGGAAGTAGACCAGCGACCCGCTGTTGAGTGAGCCTAAATCCGGAGCGTGAAGGTGGATCATCAGCTCGCCGTTGTTCAGGCGATATTTCGGCTGTGTATCCAGCGCGGTGAAATGATCTTTGGCTTCACCTTTACCTGGCATCATGCCGATGTAGTTGCCGCCGACCAGCGCATCAAGGCCAGAAACCCCGGCCAGAGAGGCCTTCGGCGTAACGAGCCAGAACTGCGTTTCTTCGCGCAGTGCGTCTTTCATGTCGCCTTTAATGCTGGCCTTGACCTCAATATGGTTGAGATCTTTGGCAAGATTAATGGATTCCACCGTGCCCACTTCCACGCCCTGGTAGCGTACGGGCGTACGCCCAGGGACGATGCCGTCCGCCGAGATGAAGTCGATGGTAATGGTGGTGCCGCGATCTTCAAAGCTGCTCCAGATAAGCCAGCCGGCTATCAGCAATGCGATGACCGGCAGGAGCCAGAAAGGAGAGATACGGCGTTTGGTTTTAATTCTCGCTTCAGTCGGTGAAGCGGGCGTTTCCTGACTCATGTGCATCCCAAAGTAAGCGGCTGTCCAGCCATTCAACAGCAAGAATAGTCAATATTACCGCAGCGCCGAAATAAAACGCAGCGGGTCCCATAGTAAAAGCCAGCAGCTGGTCGCGGTTGATAAGCGACGTCATCAGCGAAATCACGAACAGATCCAGCATCGACCAGCGGCCGATCCAGGTCACGAAACGCAGCAACAGAATGCGGGTTCTGAGGCCCTGTTCACACTTAAAGTGAATGGATACCAGCAGCGTCAGCAGCACCAGCACTTTCGTAAACGGCACCAACATACTGGCGATAAATACAACGGCCGCCACCGGAATATTACTGTTACCAAGCGACATAATGCCGGAAAGAATGGTGTCTTCCTGACGAGCGCCGTTGACATAAATAATCGAGATAGGCAGCAGGTTTGCCGGGAACAGGAAGATCAGCGAGGCAATCAGCGCCGCCCAGCATTTTTGCAGGCTGTAAGGGCGACGGTGGCGCAGCGGCACGTGACAACGGCGGCAGCGACCGCGTGAATCAGAGAAGCCAGTGTGATGGCAGCCGAGACACACCTGCAGGCCTGGATCGGGCCGCTGGGCCGGGCGCTGTGGGTAGAAACGGTCCCAGAGTTGTTCCACGTTCAGATGAATCAGCGTCAGGATGCTCAGCAGCACGAGGGAGACAAAGGCGATCAGACCCACGCCAGGCTGAAGAAAGGCGTAGTCCTGCACCTTTATTGATGCCACGCCGACGCCAACCAGATAGATGTCGAGCATGACCCACTCTTTAAGCCTCTCCAGCATCAGCAATACCGGGCGAAGATTCATGCCAAGAATATTTCCGAGCCACAGCCAGGCGATGGCAACCACCAGAACCAGCGGTGCAGCCACGCTGCAAAAAAGCACCATCGCTGCGGGGATGGGATCGCCCTGATCGGTCATCTGCCAGATACCCTGCAGCAGATTAGCGTCAATGCGAATGCCGAGCAGGTGCAGACGTAGCAGCGGCTCACTCCAGGCAAAGGGCATCAGCAGCATCATCGTAATTGCCATGGCGGCCAGACGCGTTAATGACCAGTCGCGCCCGTCGCGAATTTTTGCGTCACAGCGAGGACAATAAGCGCTCTGGGAGGCCTTTACCACGGGCAAGCTGAACAGAATGTCGCACTGCGGGCAGCGATGGTACTCCGCGGGTGATAACGGACTACCTATCGCATGAATACTGATTTTTTTGCCAGGCGTTATTTGAGAAGCTCGTAGTGCCATTTATTCGCTTTAGAAATGAATGTATAACTCTATCTTAACCTATGAACCGATACATCTTGAGCCCGAACGCATTTAATGTTTATTTTAAGAGGTTATGCGTCGGCGATGACCGGCTTCGAAGTAAGACAATAAGCGATTGAATAATGAACAAATCAGAGTTTTACGCGGACCTTAACCGCGATTTTCAGGCATTAATGGCAGGTGAAACCAGTTTTTTAGCCACACTCTCCAACACCAGTGCGCTGCTTTTTGAACGGCTGGCAGACGTTAACTGGGCCGGCTTTTATCTCCTTGAAGGTGACACTTTGGTACTGGCACCGTTCCAGGGAAAAATCGCCTGCGTTCGTATTCCTGTCGGGCGCGGGGTTTGTGGCACTGCCGTGTCGCAAAATCGGGTGCAGCGCGTGGAAGATGTTCACGCCTTTGATGGTCATATTGCCTGTGATGCGGCCAGCAATTCAGAAATTGTCTTCCCGCTGACCGTGAATGGCCAAATCATCGGCGTGCTGGATATCGACAGCCCCGAGCATGCCCGCTTCACGCCTGAAGATGAGCAGGGTCTGCAAACGCTGGTCAGCCAGCTTGAGCAGCTGCTTGCGGGTACCGATTATCACAAATTCTTTCAGCCTGTCGCAGGATAATCAACGGATAACGTAGCAATTACCGATGGCGTCATTATAATGACGCCTGTTCATGCCTGCGGTATGTTGGCTACGTCCGTTGTAATCAGGAAATTTCATGGAAAATCAACCTAAGTTGAATAGCAGTAAAGAAGTTATCGCATTTCTGGCCGAACGATTCCCTCAGTGTTTTAGCGCTGAAGGCGAGGCGCGCCCGCTGAAGATTGGTATTTTTCAGGATCTGGTGACGCGCGTTGAGGGGGAAATGAACCTCAGCAAAACCCAGCTTCGTTCCGCCTTACGTCTTTATACTTCCAGCTGGCGCTATCTGTACGGTATTAAAGCGGGCGCGACCCGTGTCGATCTCGACGGTAATCCGTGCGGCGAGCTGGACGAACAGCATGTGACCCATGCACGCCAGCAGCTTGAAGAAGCGAAGGCTCGCGTTCAGGCACAGCGTGCAGAACAGCTGGCTAAAAAACGCGAAGCTGCCATTGCGGCAGGCGAGCCGGTAGATGCACCACGTCGTGAGCGTAAACCACGTCCATCTGCACCTCGTAAAGAAAACGCGAAGCCGCGTAACACGGCTAAACCAGCAGCGGCAAAAGCATCACGTCCAGTACGTGAAGAGCGTCTGACGCCGGTTTCAAACATTTCCGAGCTGAACGTTGGCCAGTCTCTGAAGGTGAAAGCGGGCAACAACGCAATGGATGCCACTGTACTGGAAATCACCAAAGATGGCGTTCGTGTACAGCTGACTTCTGGTCTGTCAATGATTGTACGCGCGGAACATCTGGTGTTCTGAAACGGAGGCCGGGCCTGGCATGAACAACTTTTTTAAGGTCACTGCGCTCGCTGGCATGCTGTTACTGGCAGGCCAGTCGTTCGCCGTGGACGACATCACTCGTGCTGACCAGATTCCAGTTCTTAAGGAAGAGCCTCAGCATGCAACGGTCAGCGAGCGTGTAACGTCTCGCTTTACCCGTTCTCATTATCGCCAGTTCGATCTCGACAATGCGGTCTCGGCGAAGATTTTCGACCGCTATCTCAATCTGCTGGACTACAGCCACAATGTGCTGCTGGCCAGCGACATCGCGCAGTTTGAATCGCGTAAATCGCAGGTCGGTGACGAACTGCGCAGCGGCAAACTGGACGTTTTTTACGATCTCTACAATCTGTCGCAAAAACGCCGTTTTGAGCGCTATCAGTATGCGCTTAAGGTGCTTGAGCGCCCGATGGACTTCACCGGCAATGACACCTACAACCTTGACCGCAGCAAAGCGCCGTGGCCGAAGGACGAGGCAGAGTTAAATGCGCTGTGGGACGGTAAAGTCAAATATGACGAGCTGAGCCTCAAGCTTGCCGGAAAAGATGAAAAAGAGATCCGTGACACGCTGACTCGCCGCTACAAGTTCGCGATTCGTCGTCTGGCGCAGACCAACAGCGAAGACGTGTTCTCCCTGGCAATGACGGCATTTGCCCACGAAATCGACCCGCACACCAACTATCTCTCCCCGCGCAATACCGAACAGTTCAATACCGAAATGAGCCTGTCTCTGGAAGGTATCGGTGCGGTACTGCAAATGGATGATGACTATACGGTCATTAACTCCATGGTGGCAGGCGGCCCTGCGGCGAAGAGCAAAGCGATAAGCGTTGGCGATCGTATCGTTGGCGTCGGCCAGACCGGTAAAGCGATGGTTGATGTGATCGGCTGGCGTCTGGACGACGTGGTTGCGTTGATCAAAGGTCCTAAAGGCAGCAAGGTGCGTCTGGAAGTGTTGCCTGCTGGCAAAGGAACCAAAACCCGCATCGTGACGCTGACGCGCGAACGTATTCGTCTTGAAGATCGCGCCGTGAAGATGTCGGTGAAAAATGTCGGCAAAGACAAAGTTGGCGTGCTGGATATTCCCGGCTTTTACGTGGGCCTGACGGACGACGTGAAAGTTCAGCTTCAGAAGCTGGAAAAACAGAACGTAAGCAGCATTGTTATCGATCTGCGCAGCAACGGCGGTGGTGCACTGACGGAAGCCGTTTCGCTTTCCGGCCTGTTCATTCCATCTGGTCCCGTAGTGCAGGTGCGTGATAACAACGGTAAAGTGCGTGAAGACAGCGATACCGATGGCGTGGTGTATTACAAAGGCCCGCTGGTGGTGCTTGTTGACCGCTTCAGCGCCTCGGCATCAGAAATCTTTGCTGCGGCAATGCAGGACTACGGCCGTGCGCTGATCGTCGGTGAACCAACCTTCGGGAAAGGCACCGTGCAGCAGTATCGCTCGCTTAACCGTATCTACGATCAGATGCTGCGCCCTGAGTGGCCGGCGTTGGGTTCCGTACAGTACACCATCCAGAAGTTCTACCGTATCAACGGCGGCAGTACGCAGCGTAAAGGTGTTACGCCGGATATCATGATGCCGACAGGCAGCGAAGAGACGGAAACCGGCGAGAAGTTCGAAGATAACGCTCTGCCGTGGGACAGCATCAATGCTGCAACCTACGTCAAAACGGGTGATATGACGCCGTTTGGTCCGGAACTGCTGAAGCTGCATAACGATCGTATCGCCAAAGATCCGGAGTTCCAGTACATCATCAAAGATATTGCACGCTTTAACGCGCTCAAAGCGCGTCGCAATATCGCCTCACTGAATTACGCTCAGCGTGAGAAAGAGAATGAGGAAGATGACGAAACTCGCCTGGCGCGCATCAACGATCGCTACAAGCGTGAAGGTAAGCCGCTGCTGAAAAAACTCGACGATCTGCCGAAGGATTATCAGGAGCCGGATCCGTATCTGGATGAAACCGTTCATATTGCCGATGACCTCGCCGGTATGGAAAAAGAGAGTCCAGCGGTAACCCCTCCCGCAAGTAAATAACCTCCTACAGGCACAAGAAATTGTGCCTGTTTTTTTATCTGCCTTTTAAACGCGTCAGCGAGTTGCAACATAATGTAAAGTTGTGTCTTTCTCGTGACTTAGCGCCCTCTGATAGTTGAAAATCCTCGTAAGACCCATACGATATGGGTACTCGCATAGTGCGTTTTGTTACAACGAGGTTAAAGAATATTATGATGCGAATCGCGCTTTTCCTGATGACTAACCTGGCGGTTATGGTCGTCTTCGGGCTGGTGCTAAGCCTGACAGGAATTCAGTCAAGCAGCATGACGGGGCTGCTGATTATGGCGCTGCTTTTCGGTTTTGGTGGCTCGATTGTGTCGCTGATGATGTCGAAATGGATGGCGCTGAAATCGGTCGGCGGCGAAGTTATCGAACAGCCACGCAACGAAACTGAGCGCTGGTTAATGAATACCGTCGCACAGCAGGCCCGCCAGGCGGGGATTGCCATGCCGCAGGTTGCGGTATATCACGCGCCGGATATCAACGCTTTTGCAACCGGCGCACGCCGTGATGCATCGCTGGTTGCGGTCAGCACTGGCCTGCTGCAAAACATGAGCCGTGACGAAGCCGAAGCGGTTATCGCACACGAAATCAGCCACATCGCCAACGGTGACATGGTGACGATGACCCTGATCCAGGGCGTCGTGAACACCTTTGTGATTTTCATTTCCCGCGTTATCGCCCAGATTGCCGCAGGTTTCCTTGGCGGAAACCGCGATGATGGGGAGAGCAGCAATGGTAACCCGCTGATTTATTTCGCGGTCGCCACGGTTCTGGAACTGGTGTTCGGTATCCTGGCCAGCATCATCACCATGTGGTTCTCCCGTCATCGTGAGTTCCATGCGGATGCAGGCTCGGCGAAGCTGGTAGGCCGTGAGAAAATGATTGCTGCCCTGCAGCGTCTGAAAACCAGCTATGAACCGCAGGAAGCCAGCAGCATGATGGCGTTTTGCATCAATGGTAAAGCGAAGTCCATGAGCGAACTGTTCATGACGCACCCGCCGCTGGATAAACGTATCGAAGCACTGCGCAGCGGCGAATACCTGAAATAACCGAATTCACAGCACGACACTAAAGCAAAGCGCCTCAATTGAGGCGCTTTTTTTACGTTTGTATTCAGGCAGATACGCGGGGTTGAGTGACGCGCAGCCCGCTGACAATTGCCGCGACAACCGCAAGCGTTCCCGCGAGCAAAAGCGATGTGTGTGTACCATGAGTACCAAACAGGTTGAACATCAGCGCCACCAGCGCTGCGCCGGTACTCTGTCCTAACAATCTCGCTGTACCGAGCATACCGCTGGCACCGCCGCTGCGATGGCGCGGCGCGGCGGAGACAATCGTGTGATTGTTCGGCGACTGGAACAGACCAAAGCCTGCGCCACAGAGCATCATGCGCCAGATGATATCCACATCGTGCGGCGAAGCGGGCAGAAGCGCCAGGGCAAACAAACCGCTCGCCATCACCGCCAGTCCCAATGCGCCGAGCAGGCCCGCGTGCACTTTTTCGATGAGATACCCGGCAAGCGGAGCCATCACCATCGTCGCGAGCGGCCATGGCGTCAGCAGCAGGCCGGTTTCGACTTCGCTTCGTCCCATCACGGATTGCAGGAAGAAGGGCAAAGAAACCAGCGCCAGCATTTGTGCACAGAAAGAGCAGATTGAGGTGCAAATTGAAAGCGAGAAAAGCGGGATGCGCAACAGATCTACCGGCAACAGTGGAACGGGGAGCCGTAGCTGGCGGCGAACGAAGAAGAATCCGACAATCAGCATCACGGCCAGTTCGCCCAGAACCAGCGCTTTTGACTGACCCTGAGCAAATCCGCTCAGCGCAGAGATGAGCAGCCCGAATGTCAGGGCGTTCATAATGGCGCTGGGCAGATCAAAACGTGAGGCCTGGCTGCGGGCCGGGTTGGCGGGCAAAAAACGTACCGCCAGAATAAACGAGACGATCCCCAGCGGCACGTTAATCAGAAACAGCCACTGCCACGATGCCACAGAGAGGATCGCAGCGGCGATAGTCGGCCCTGCCGCTGAGGAGACGGCAACGATAAATGAGTTGATGCCCATCCCGCGGCCCAGAAAGCGCTGCGGATAAATCAGGCGTATTAGCGCGGTATTCACGCTCATCAGCGCAGCACCGCCGAGACCCTGCGCGACTCGAGCCAGGGTCAGCATTTCAAGCGAATGCGACAAAGCACAAACAAGCGAGGTACAGGTAAACACCACCAGGCCATATTTATAGATGCGCCGGTAGCCAAACATATCGCCGAGAAAAGCGAGACTCAGAAGCGATATAACAATCGCTATCTGATAGGCGTTCACAATCCAGATTGACGCTGCAGGAGACGCGTGTAAATCGCTGGCGATCGTGGGAAGCGCAACGTTGGCGATAGCGCCATCGAGAACCGCCATCGAAATACCGAGCACGATCGTCAGAATGGCGCCATAACGTTGCGGCAACGGCAGGCCATCAGGGGCTGTTTTATCCATGTGAAAAATACATCTTCGATGAAATCATTATGCAGGTAATGATTTTAGCATTGATTATTCGGCAGTATGTCGCAGATTTGTAACGAAGTGACAGAAGAGTGATTGCGGTGGAAGGGGCGTGAAATTATAATAAAAACCAGTTCTGATTTTTATAAAACAGTCACGGTGAGGTGATTAATGGCAGTTGCAGATTTGGATAAACAGCCAGATTCTGTCTCTTCTGTATTGAAGGTTTTTGGCATTCTGCAGGCGCTTGGTGAAGAGCGTGAGATAGGGATTACTGAGTTATCGCAGCGCGTGATGATGTCGAAAAGTACGGTTTATCGCTTTTTGCAGACCATGAAGTCTTTGGGTTACGTGGCGCAGGAAGGCGAGTCTGAAAAATACTCCCTGACGCTTAAGCTGTTTGAGCTGGGTGCTCGTTCACTGCAAAACGTCGACCTGATCCGCAGTGCGGATATTCAGATGCGTGAGCTCTCACGCCTGACTAAAGAGACGATCCATTTGGGCGCGCTGGATGAAGACAGCATTGTCTATATCCATAAGATCGACTCAATGTACAACCTGCGTATGTATTCGCGCATTGGTCGTCGTAACCCGCTTTACAGCACGGCTATCGGCAAAGTGCTGTTGGCCTGGCGTGACCGCGAAGAAGTGAAGCAAATTCTTGAACATGTTGAGTACAAGCGCAGCACTGAGCGCACCATTGCCAACACTGAAGAGCTGCTTCCGCTGCTGGATAAAGTTCGCGAGCAGGGATACGGTGAAGATAACGAAGAGCAGGAAGAAGGGCTGCGCTGCATTGGGGTGCCGGTCTTTGACCGTTTTGGCGTGGTGATTGCCGGGTTGAGTATTTCATTCCCGACGCTGCGCTTCTCCGAAGAACGACTGCACGAATATGTCGGCATGCTGCACACGGCGGCGCGTAAAATTTCTGAACAAATGGGATATAACCACTACCCGTTCTGATTCGCAGGCAGAATGCAAAAACGCCGCAGTGAGCGGCGTTTTTTTAGGGATAGCGATGACGATTAACCGTTATCTACCACAACTTTGCTCTTGCGCAGTAATGGGCAATCGGTCAGGCCGATGATACCGCTGTCGCTATGAACATACTGCGCAGTGCTGGTGCCGCGAGCCGTCAGGTATTTACATTGCAGACCCAGACCGCCCACATTTTCATTGCTGCCAATCAATATGCCGTAGCCAGTTAACAGTAAGCCGATCCAGAGTATTGCCAGTACAATAATTGTACGAAGAGTAAAGCGCATCATTAGCCTCAGTATTAGTGCTGTTTATGGGCATTAGGTTAGTTTGTTCACGCTCTGAAACAAGTCGATGATTCCGAAAATGAACTGACTCCTTTACAGTTAGCCGCCGTTTAAGGTTAGCGTGCTAATCTGTTCACAAACAGGTAAAGCGGAGCGTGGAGTGAAAAAATTAAGGTGGGCTGTTCTGATTGTTGTTGTTCTGGTTGTTTGTCTTTTGCTGTGGACTCAGACGATCAACGTGCTTTGCGATCAGGATGTCCAGTTTTTCAGCGGTATCTGCACCATCAATAAATTCATTCCCTGGTAAGCTTTTTTCTTACAGGACATTTCCTTCCTCAGGCCGAGTGATAGAATGATGGCTCCAATTTGAGGTGGTGAAATGGTTGATCTAATGAATGCCGGAATGTTGAATCTGGCCTCCCTGGCGGTCTCTCT
Organism: Scandinavium sp. UTDF21-P1B; assembly: GCF_040750395.1. NCBI lineage: Bacteria > Pseudomonadati > Pseudomonadota > Gammaproteobacteria > Enterobacterales > Enterobacteriaceae > Scandinavium > Scandinavium sp. UTDF21-P1B. The sequence continues at coordinate 76,535 of NZ_JBFLVD010000025.1, read as the reverse complement.
GCTGGTGCTGGTTGTTGGCTTGGTGCTATGGTTTTTTGTTAACCGGGCGAGCTCGCGAACGGACGAGCAGATTGAACTTCTGGAAGCTCTGCTGGATCAGCAGAAACGTCAAAACGCCTTACTGCGTCGTCTTTGTGAAGCAAATGAACCGGATAAAGAAGAGCCGGTGAAAGCGGTGGAACAGGATAAGGCGCAGGACGAGGATGATGATTTTATCCGTCTGGTGGCGGAGCGCTGATCGTCTTCCCGGCGGCAGCGCAGGTTACTGCCGGGATACTCATCTGCTATAACCGTTTATTATGAGCTAGCACAAACTCATCTCACACTTTCCTTGCTATTTGCTCCCGAAAGTTGTCAAAAAAATTTAATTCTTTAAAGAATCATCTGACAATCTCTTCCGGTAAATCAGCGAAACGTTTTTATTGCCTCATGATGAGGCAGCACCAGCATATTTTCATTATTCTGGCGCAGCGTCATTTATATTTAATATTCACGACCAGACTGCCATTTATAAGCTATTGGTTCTTCAGATGAAGCATAGTTATGCACAAAAAGCCTGAGTTTAGAAAAATCTTGCGTTTAAGCGCCTGTAATCTGGCGGAAGCGAAGCCGTTGAGCTATCGTAAAAAAGTCGCAAAAGTAACCAGCCTGCGTGGTATTTACTCTGGGCATTAGCAGGCAGGCGGGGCCTGAACGTTCGCATAATTGTGCAGGCGATCGACACTCCGTTCGGCGATCTGTGCGACCGATCGAGACATGTTTAAAAATGGCTTGCCATTATTAACGTTGTATGTGATAACACGTTTTGGGTTAAACGAGGTACAGTTCTGTCTATGTGTGGCATTTTCAGTAAAGAAGTCCTGAGTAAACACGTTGTCGTTGAATACCGCTTCTCTGCCGAACCTTATATTAGTGCCTCATGCAGTAATGTCTCAGTTTTATCTCTGTAAGTGCCCACGGGCGAAGAAAACACTCTAAGGAATTTTGCAAATGGCAAAGATTAAAGGTCAAGTTAAGTGGTTCAACGAGTCTAAAGGTTTTGGTTTCATTACTCCTGCTGACGGCAGCAAAGATGTGTTCGTACACTTCTCTGCAATCCAGGGTAATGGCTTCAAAACTCTGGCTGAAGGCCAGAACGTTGAGTTCGAAATTCAGGATGGCCAGAAAGGCCCTGCAGCGGTTAACGTTACTGCTATCTGATTACGAATCCACTGATCTCATTTGACGTCAGCCATAAAGCCTCGCATCTGTGGGGCTTTTTACGTTTATAACAAAATGTTTCCGTATCCCTTCCTGGTCGCACCTGGTTGCAAAACCACATCATTATTAGCATTGTTTCGCGGTTATCCCGGCCTCTTTTCACGTTAAATCATCAGGTTGTAATTCAAAATCTGGAGCCGGAGTGCAAAACCATCGCCGTCATTTCACCCCCGTCCGTTTTGGACTGGTGTGCTTAGGTATTTGTTGTTGTCTGGGGCTGCTGTTGGCCCGTGTGGGCTGGCTGCAAATTATTTCCCCCGATAACCTGGTGAAGCAGGAGGATATGCGTTCACTTCGTGAGGAGCCGATTGAAGTACCGCGCGGAATGATTACCGATCGGGAAGGGCGACCTTTAGCCGTCAGCGTACCCGTCAGCGCGATATGGGTAGATCCCCAAACGCTTCTGTCAAAAGGTGGCGTCGGCTACGACGACCGCTGGCAGGCTCTTGCCACCGCGCTGCACACCTCGCTTGCCGATCTGACGACCCGCATTTCGCAACACCCGCATTCCCGGTTCCTGTATCTCGCCCGCCAGGTCGATCCGCAGCAGGCGGACTGGATCGATAAGCTGCATTTGCCGGGTATTAATCTGCGCGATGAATCCCGTCGCTTCTATCCCGCCGGACATGTAGCGGCAAACCTGATTGGCTTTACCAACATCGACGATCAGGGCATAGAAGGGGTCGAGAAAAGCTTCAATACCCAGCTCCAGGGCAAGCCCGGGCTTCGGCTGGTGCGAAAAGATCGCCACGGAAGCGTGATTGAGAATCTTACTGAGCAGGCCGCTGTCCCCGCGCATAATCTTCAGCTCAGTATCGATGAACGTCTGCAAACGGTCACGGAAGATGCGCTCGATAATGCGGTGCGCTGGAATAAAGCGGAATCCGGCGCGTCGGTGCTGATTAAAATTGATACGGGCGAAATTCTCTCCATGGCGAGCTATCCCGACTTCAACCCGAATAACCGGGAGAAAGCCACGCTGGACGATTTCCGCAATCGTGCCATCAGCGATACGTTCGAACCGGGCTCAACGGTGAAACCTCTGGTGATCATGACGGCACTTCAGCAGGGCATCGTTCAGCCGGACAGCGTGGTCGATACGCATCCTTATACTCTCGATGGTCATCGCATTCGCGACGTCGGTTTCTACCCTGAACTGAGCCTGACGGGGATCCTGCAAAAATCGAGCGATACCGGCGTGTCGCATTTATCGCTGGCCATGCCGATTCAGCGCCTGCTGGACACGTATCAGGGCTTTGGGTTTGGGCAACCAACGGGGTTAGGATTGACCGGCGAAAGCCAGGGGCTGTTGCCGCAGCGCCGGTACTGGGGGCAGCTTGACCGCGCTACGTTCTCTTTCGGCTATGGTTTAATGGTCACGCCACTCCAGCTGGCACACGTATACGCAACGATTGGCGGCTTCGGCATTTCTCGCCCGCTGTCGATTACCCGTATCGACCCGCCAGTGTTGGGGCATCGCGTGATGTCGGACGAAATCGTGCATGAAGTTGAACACATGATGGAAAGTGTTGCACTTCCGGGCGGCGGCGGTACCAAGGCGGCGGTTCATGACTATCGCGTCGCCGTGAAAACCGGAACAGCGAAAAAAATTGGCCCTGATGGGAAATATATCGATAAATACATCGCCTATACGGCAGGTGTGGCACCGGCCAGTAACCCGAAATATGCGCTGGTCGTGGTGATTAACGATCCTGAAAACGGTAAGTATTACGGTGGGGCTGTATCTGCTCCGGTATTCAGCCAGATCATGGGGGATGTTCTGCGCCTGGAAAATGTTATGCCGGACGGCATTGCTCCGGGCTCTGACAACTTAATCGTCATGCACCATAACGACTCGCTCGCTCCAGCGCTGTAATTCATTCACCTGAAGGGCGAATAGCGTTACACTTTCGCCCTTTCAATCAGACCGGAGTCATCATGTCCTGGAGTTGTCCTCTCTGTCACGCGCCCCTTGCTCGCCATAACAACAGCTATATTTGCCCTCAGCGTCATCAGTTTGATCTGGCGAAAGAAGGGTACATTAATCTGTTGCCTGTGCAGCATAAGCGGTCGCGCGATCCGGGTGACAGCGCAGAGATGATGCAGGCGCGCCGTGCGTTTCTCGACGCCGGTCATTATCTGCCGCTGCGGGAAGCCATCTGCGAAATACTCAGAGAGGCTGAGCCTGAATCGGTGCTGGATATTGGCTGCGGGGAAGGCTATTACACTCACGCTTTCGCGGCTATTGCCAAACAAACGTGGGGGCTGGATGTGTCGAAGGTCGCCGTGCGCTATGGCGCGAAACGTTATCCGCAGGTCGATTTTTGCGTGGCCTCAAGCCAGCGCCTACCTTTCAGCGACGCCTGCATTGATGCCGTGGTGCGAATTTACGCCCCTTGCAACCCGCAGGAACTTGAGCGCGTTGTCAAAACGGGCGGAGTGGTCATCACCGCAACGCCTGGGCCGCGCCATCTGATGGAGCTGAAAGGACTGATTTATGATGAAATCCGCCTGCATGAGGAGAACAGCGAAACGTTGCCCGGGTTTGAAAAAGTCGCACAGCACCAGGTGGCGTATCCGATGCGATTAACGGGCAGCGAGGCGGTGGCACTATTGCAGATGACGCCTTTTGCATGGCGAGCAAAACCAGAAGTGTGGGAAAAGCTGGCAGGGCTTGAGGCGTTTGACTGCCAGACCGATTTTCTTATTCAGGTCTGGCAGAGAAAGGACTAACCGTAGAAGTGGCTCCAGAGGATCTGCACGCCAATCCCAATCAGTACCAGACCACCGAGAATTTCGGCGCGTTTACCCAGTAGCGGGCCGATAAAACGGCCGACCATCATGCCGATGGTCGTCATGATAAGCGTCGCACAGCCAATCATCAGCGCGGTGAAGATAATATTGACCTGCAGGAAGGCAAGGCCGACGCCCACGGCCATTGCATCCAGGCTGGTGGCGATGGCCGTGGTCACCAGTAGCCAGAAACCGTGACGGCTTGGGGCTTTTTCTTCTTCATCTTCGTTACCGCGCCAGCCCTCAATCAGCATTCGCCCGCCGAGGAAGACCAGTAACACGAAGGCAATCCAGTGGTTCCACTCCAGGATGAACTGGCTGGCCAGCATGCCAAGACCCCAGCCGACAAGCGGCGTGATGGCTTCTACTGTGCCGAAAATCAGGCCTGTACGCAGTGCTTCGGAGAATTTGGGTTTGTGCAGCGAAGCGCCTTTGCTTATCGAGACGGCGAACGCGTCCATCGACATACCGAGGGCTAAGAGGATAGTGGCTGAGAGATTCATCGCTTGTCCTGACCGGGGAAATATCCATATGACATACCGCTGCCCCCAGTAAAAATACGTCACATCCGACGTATAGCAGTGATATGTCTATGGTCTCGCCTGCTCATCTTGTGATGAACCGTACGTGCCACGTTTTGCAACGAGTATGTTGACACGTACATTTCCGGGAAAGGAAATCGGCTACTCCCCAACGACGGGCGCAACCTTAACATAATTTGAGAAAATAAAACAATAACAAAAAACGGTTATTAAAATTGTCAAGTGATAACGATTTTCATTTGAATTTAACGGTGATGAAAACGTTAATTAATATGAGGTGGAAAAAGGAGGGGATATAGCCATGGCTATAATACGCGCTGCGCACAATAACGGCATATATAGCCATTGCTATAATTTTAATTTACTGATTTGAAACAAGTTTGTAAATTCTGTCGAGGTCGTCGATATTCCTTACACGTACCAGTAAACGACGCTGTTCTAATTGCATCACCAGAACACCGTCTTCAGATAAATTCATTGCTTTGACGCGTGGCCACGCAATCCATGCGCTGGAAAAGAAAAAGCCATCCTGTTTAAAAATGATTTTTGGCGTGCGGATCCAGAACAGATATAACCCCATTAACGCCAGCGCACATAATAACCATGTGGTTATTAATTGACCGTGGGCATTAACGTTCTGATAAATAAGAATCGCCACCAGGCCGACAAAAATAATCCCGTCGACGCGGCCGCGGCGGAGCAGGGGGATTGCCAGCAGAACGGGACCTTTCAGACGCGGCATGATGAATTGATCGTAAATGGCCCAGGCCAGCAGCGCCACGATAAACAGGACAAGCACCCAGTCCGTGATAGTCATTACCCCTCCAGAAATGAAAACCGGGGCCAAAAAGGCCCCGGTTATGGACAGCAGAATTACAGACCCAACAGGCCTACAGCATAGCCCGCGATACCGATGATGAAGAAGCCAACGATAATCCACAGCGGGTTCACTTTCTTACGCAGCAGCCACATGCAGGCGAAGGTCAGCAGCAGCGGCACCAGGCCCGGCATCAGCTGGTCAAGGATAGTCTGCACGGTGGTCACACGAGTTTGCCCATCTTGGCCGGTGATGGTCGACACCACCAGCGGAATGTTCACGTGCGTCCACTTGTTAACCAGGGCCCCCATGACAAACAGGCCGAGGATTGACGCCCCCTCAGTCAGCTTCTGCAGGAAGCCGCCGCCCATATCTTTAACGATGTCCACACCTTTACGGTAGCCGTAAGCCACCCCGTAGTAACGGGTTGCCAGACGGACAACGTTGAAGAGGATGAAGAACAGCAGAGGACCGAGCAGGCTACCGCTCATCGCGATACCCGCACCGAGCGCGGCGAAGACCGGACGCACGGTACCCCAGAAGATAGGGTCACCCACGCCAGCCAGCGGACCCATCAGACCGACTTTGATACCGTTTATGGCACCATCGTCAATCTCTGCGCCGTTAGCACGCTGCTCTTCCATCGCGAGTGTTACGCCGAGAACCGGCGCGGCAACGTACGGATGGGTGTTAAAGAATTCCAGGTGACGCTTAATTGCCTGACGACGCGCTTCGTTGTTTTCCGGATACAGGCGTTTGATAGCCGGCACCATGGAGAAGCAGAAGCCCAGCGCCTGCATACGTTCGAAGTTCCATGAGCCCTGGAAAAGGTTAGAACGAATGAACACGCCACGGATATCGCTCTGAGTCAGTTTTTTCTCAGGAGTCGTTTTTGTCATATCAACCATTTCGCTCACCTGTTAGTCCAGTTGGTTATCGAGATCGTTGTTAGCAGCCTGTACCGGGCCACCTGCAACACGATTGTATTTCGGGCTCAGCTGGATATACAGAATTGCCATAACTGCACCAATCACACCCAGAGCAACCAGGTTGAAGTTGGTGAATGCCGCGGTAACGAAGCCGAGGTAGAAGAACGGCATCAGGTAGCCGGCACGCATCATATTGATAACCATTGCGTAACCAACAACCACGATCATGCCGCCTGCGATGTTCAGACCGCCGGTCACGACTTCAGGGATCGCATTCAGCATGCTCTGAACTTCGCTGGTACCGACAGAGATAGCGACGATAACTGCAGGGATTGCAATACGCATCGCCTGCAGGAACAGGGATGATACGTGGATCCAGGAAAGGGCCGTGAGGTTGCCGTTATCTGCTGCTTTATCCGCCGCGTGCTGGAAGGCAACGGTGATAGTACGCACGATAATGGTCAGAACCTGGCCTGCTGCGGCCAGTGGGATAGCCAGCGCGATACCGGCACCGATGCTTTGGTGACCCGCGATAACCAGAACGGTAGAGATGATGGACGCCAGTGCTGCATCCGGCGCAACGGCTGCACCGATGTTCATCCAGCCCAGGGCGATCATTTCCAGGGTACCACCGATGATAATACCGGTTTTCATGTCACCGAGGACTGCACCAATCAGGGTACAGGCCACCAGCGGACGGTGGAACTGAAATTCATCGAGTACGGATTCCATACCTGCGATACACGCGACGACGAACACCAGCACAATCTGAAGAGTGGTAATCTCCATTGTACTTCTCCTATAACGTAAGCCTTAAGTGAGAAAATTCAGCGAGCGACAGGGCAGGTTATTTGCCAACCTTGCCAATCAAATCCATCATTTTCAGTCTCTGGTCGGTAGACACTTTACGTGCTTCGAGCTCAATGCCACGGGCATTCAGCTTCTTGAACGCTTCGATATCTTTCTCATCAACCGAAATGGCGTTGTTGACCTGCGTTTTGCCCTGGCGGAATGCCATCCCGCCGATGTTGACGGAGGTGATTTTCACACCCTGCTCAACGATGCGTTCGACGTCAGTCGGGTTAGTAAACAGCAGCATCACGCGCTCACCGGCATACTGCGGGTTGTTGTATACGCGGATCATTTTCGCGATATCAACCACGTGTGCCGTCACGCCTGGAGGCGCAACCTGAGTCAGCAGCGTTTTACGCACTGTGTCGGCGGCAACTTCATCGCTGACAACGATAATGCGGGTCACATTGGTTTCTTTGGTCCAGCGGGTCGCAACCTGTCCGTGAATCAGACGGTCATCGATACGCGCAAGGCCAATGACCATGTAGTCATTCGGGCCCATCGGTTTAGCTGGCACGTTCGCTTTCGGGGCCGCAGCCACAGGTGCTGCTTTCACCGCCGGTTTTGCCTTCAGCGCTTTCACGCCTTCCCGGCCGGTTTCGACCGCCAGCGCCACCAGTTCGTCGAAGCTTGGGTTGTCGTCACGCGCCATCAGCGTTTCGACCAGCATAGGAATGTTTACGCCCGCGATAACTTCATGATGCTCTTTATCGACGACAATACGGCTTGCAGCGTTGAACGGGCTGCCACCCCATGTATCGACGAGAAACAGCACGCCTTTACTGGTATCCAGTTTTGCAAGCTGCGCGTTGTACTTCTCGATCAGCGTTTCTGCATTCTCGCCTGGAACGAAGTCGATCCAGCCGATGTTTTCCTGCTCGCCCAACAGCATTTCTGCCGTTTTCAAAAGCTGTTCTGCAGCCCAACCATGTGTGCCTATTACAATAGCAATCGTCACTTGCTACCTCCTTTATTATCGTTACGACAAAACCACTGCCGTTTAATGAACCGCTGGCTTTCACCGAATCGATTCAGATAGGGGTTAGAGATGAATAACTCATTACATCCGTGAATTATTTTAGATAGTGAAAAAATAATTAATGTGATGAAGATCCGTAATTTACTCATCCGGAAACGATAATTTTGGAGCGCAAAAAATCATCGCGTAAACCCTTCGGATGAATGCAAAAAGACGTAAATATTTTTCCAGTTATCCGGTCTGTCTGATATGTTTACGTTCCGTTTAAACACTCAGGAGTATAGGGCATAGCCCGCAATATGGACCGTCACCGACGCCAGCTTCCCTTCAGGCACGCTGCTGCCACGCATTCACCCCTTTTTTACCGCACCGAGATAGTCACGTCTGTTTTTGACAGGGCGATGACAGGCATTGCCTTTAGCAGGAGTCATTCATGGAACTGATAATGGATCCTTCAATCTGGGCTGGCCTGCTGACGCTGGTCGTCCTCGAGATTGTGCTGGGTATTGATAACCTGGTGTTTATCGCCATTCTCGCCGACAAGCTGCCGCCAAAGCAGCGTGATAAAGCGCGCCTGATCGGCCTGTCGCTGGCGCTGGTCATGCGCCTGGTTCTGCTGTCGGTTATCTCGTGGATGGTGACGTTGACCCGGCCGTTGTTCAGCGTCTGGGACTATGCCTTCTCGGGGCGTGATTTAATCATGCTGTTCGGCGGTATCTTCCTGCTGTTCAAAGCCACAACGGAGCTGCACGAACGGCTGGAAAACCGTCAGCATGACGCTGGCCACGGCAAAGGCTATGCCAGTTTCTGGGTGGTTGTGGCACAGATTGTGGTGCTTGATGCGGTGTTCTCCCTCGACGCGGTGATTACGGCTGTCGGTATGGTGAACCATCTTCCGGTGATGATGGCGGCGGTCGTGATCGCAATGGCCGTGATGCTGCTTGCCTCGAAGCCGTTGACGAACTTCGTCAACCAGCATCCGACGGTGGTAGTGCTCTGTCTGAGCTTCCTGCTGATGATTGGCCTGAGCCTCGTTGCGGAAGGTTTTGGCTTCCATATTCCGAAAGGCTACCTGTACGCGGCGATTGGCTTCTCGATCGTCATCGAGCTGTTCAATCAGATTGCCCGTCGCAACTTTATTAAGCACCAGTCGAACGTGCCGCTGCGTGCCCGCACTGCAGATGCAATCCTGCGCCTGATGGGCGGCCGCAAACAGACCGTTGTGCAGCATGATGCTGAAAACCCGGTCGCGGTACCCGTGCCGGAAGGGGCGTTTGCCGATGAAGAACGTTACATGATTAACGGCGTGCTGACCCTGGCTTCCCGTTCACTGCGCAGTATCATGACGCCACGCGGTGAAATCAGCTGGGTGGACATTAGTCTCAGCGACGATGAAATTCGCCAGCAGTTGCTCTCCTCTCCGCACAGTCTGTTCCCGGTATGTCGCGGTGAACTGGATGAAATTATCGGTATCGTACGCGCCAAAGAAATGCTGGTAGCGCTCGAAGCGGGTGAAGACGTTGCCGCGATGGCCTCTGCAACGCCTGCGATTGTGGTGCCGGAAACGCTGGATCCGATTAACCTGCTTGGCGTGCTGCGTCGTGCCCGTGGAAGCTTCGTGATCGTCACCGACGAATTCGGCATGATTCAGGGGCTGGTGACGCCGCTGGACGTCCTGGAAGCCATTGCCGGTGAGTTCCCTGATGCCGATGAAACGCCTGAGATCGTCACTGACGGCGATGGCTGGCTGGTGAAGGGAGGAACGGATCTCCATGCGTTACAGCAAACACTGGGTCTGGACACGCTGCTCAGCAATGACGATGACATTGCCACCGTGGCGGGCTGGGTGATTGCCCACAACGGCCATATTCCCCAGGTGGGCGATGTGCTGAGTCTGAGCCCGCTGGACATCACCATCGTCGAAGCGAACAACTACCGCGTGGATCTGGTTCGGGTGGTGAAACAACCTTCGTTGTACGACGAAGAAGAGTAATCCTCAAAGAATAACGGGCAGCACATGCCCGTTATGTTTCTTCGGCGGCAGAGTTCCGCCTGCCAGCCAGTGCGGAAACTCCGCCAGCGGCATGGGCTTCGCATAAAGATATCCTTGTAAAACATGCACGCCGTGCAGACGCAGATAATGTGCCTGCTGCGGCGTTTCCACACCTTCTGCTACCAGCTCGATATTCAGGCGTTGGCCGAGCGAAATAATAATATCCGTTACCGTGGAATTCACCGCATCGGTGCCAATCGCGTTGGTAAAGGATTTATCGATTTTGAGGATGTTGGGGCGCAGCTGTTCCAGCCACGACAGGGCGCTGTTCCCGGTGCCAAAATCGTCGATCGCCAGACGCACGCCTTTGCGGTGTAGCTCGCGTACAAGTCGGTAATCAACGCCCTGCAGGCTGTCACGTTCGGTAACTTCCAGAACCAGCTGTTGTTTGGGATGAGCGGTAAACCAGTACTGGTTCACGTCGCGCAGAAGCACTCCTTGCAAAAAATGGCTGGAGGCGACGTTAATGCTGATATGAAACTGCGGGTCGGCCGGAAAATAATCGATCTGACGAATCGTTTCCACGAACACATAGCGGGTCAGTGGTGCAATGAGGTTCTCGCGTTCGGCGACAGGAATAAAAACCTCTGGTGAAATCCAGCCAAGACGTGGGTTTTTCCAGCGCAGCAGAATTTCCACGCCGGTGCACTGCTGGCTACGGGTATCCAGCTGCGGCTGGCAATAAAGCTCAAATTCGCGCTGTGCCATGCCATGGATGATTTCACGGGTAAAGCTGAGCCGTCCGGCGGTGGCAATCCATGCTACGGAACTCAAAAGCAGGGCAAGGATCACCGCCAGCGGCGCCTGGGAAGGAAGGTCTTCAAGTGCGAGCATGCCCGCACCGGGCGTGGTCACGCTGATGCTGAAAGGAAAAAGTTCAGACTGACGTGTGACCATCTGCTCGTCATCGGCCAGCCGAAACGTGTCGCTGATGCCCTGTGATTCGCTGTAATAGCGGTGTCCAACGGACACTACCACCCGACGGATTATCGGTTCCTGGGGTTCCAGCAGCAGCGAGCTCAGCAGATGAATATTGATAGTCAGCATGACGCCATCTTCGCCGTCCTGCGAGGCGGGATACCACTGAATAAGAATAGGGGAGTTTTTAAGCAGCGTTTCATCCGTTGCCAGCAGCAGTCTGGGTTGCGGATCGGGCAGCGAAAGCTGGCGCTGACGCAGGACGACGTCCCGGTCGCCAAACACGCTGGAGCAATAGAGAACGCCGGATTTAACCAGCGCAATGGAACGCAGCGTTTGCATGGCTGCCGCCTGTTTACGAAGCGGCAGATGAACGTTGTCGCAGGGCTGACCGACGAGGCTGACCAGCTCATGGCGTTTGCCTGCAATCGGCATCAAAATCTTGTCGAAGCTGTCTACGGCATGACGTGCGTATGCATCAATGCGCAGCTGATTTAAGTCGCGCTGTGAAATAAATCGCAGGCCAAACGTCAGCAGCAAAACGATCAGCGCCACCATCAGAGAGATGATGATTCGCTTGCGGCGGTATCCCTTAATCAGATTCTGGGCTGTATGCATGACTGACGCTCACTTGGCGACCGCCAACTCAATTGTTAGCGTCAACAGAGCAAGTGTAGTGCTCTGCGGATAAAAAAAGAGGGGAGGGTAAAAAAATCGCCCATCTGTAGGAGATGGGCGAGGAGGGATTAGTCACACTGTACTTTGATGGCCAGGCCGCCCCGCGACGTTTCGCGGTATTTGGCGTTCATGTCTTTGCCGGTTTCGTACATGGTTTCGATGACCTTATCGAGCGAAACGCGCGGCTCACTCGTGCGGCGCATTGCCATACGCGCGGCGTTAATTGCCTTCACGGAGGCGATGGCGTTACGTTCGATGCACGGCACCTGAACCTGCCCGGCAACCGGGTCGCACGTCAGGCCGAGGTTGTGTTCCATCCCGATTTCAGCCGCCACGCAAACCTGTTCAGGGCTGGCACCCAGCAGCTCGGCCAGACCCGCAGCGGCCATTGAGCAAGCGACGCCCACTTCACCCTGACAGCCAACTTCAGCACCAGAAATAGAGGCGTTCATCTTGTACAGGGCACCGATCGCTCCGGAGGCCAGGAAGTAGCGAATATAGCTTTCCGGGCTGACGGGTTCGATAAAGTGATCGTAATAAGCCAGCACGGCCGGAACGATGCCGCAGGCGCCGTTGGTCGGAGCCGTTACTACGCGGCCACCGGCGGCGTTTTCTTCGTTCACCGCCAGCGCGAACATATTGACCCAGTCGACTACCGTCATCGGATCGCTGTTAGTCTTGTCCTGGCTCACCAGCATACGGCGCAGTGCAGCGGCGCGACGCGGTACGCGCAGCGGGCCAGGCAACACACCTTCCGTATTCAGACCGCGGTCAATACAGGCCTGCATGGTCTGCCACACGTTCGCAAAATAGTCTTCAATCTCTTTCTTACTGTGCAGCGCCAGTTCGTTCTGCATCACCATGCCGGAGAGCGACAGGCCGGTTTCTTTGCAGTAGTCGAGCATCTCTTTGGCGGAGTTGAACGGGTAAGGCACGGTGACATCACCGCTGGTATCCTTGCCGAAATGCTCTTCGTCGACGATAAAACCGCCGCCGATGGAATAGTAGGTTTTGCTGTAGATAACCTTATCACCCGCGAAAGCGTGAATGGACATGCCGTTCTCATGCAGCGAAAGGTTGTCACTTCGAAAGCGCATGCCGTCGTCCTGCGGAAAATCAACTTCGCGGCGACCGTTCGCCAGCAGCAGACGTCCGCGGGTTTCCACGTCGCGAATAAACGCCGGAATAGCGTCGATATCTACGGTGTCCGGCATGTTGCCCGCCAGACCCATAATGATGGCGATATCAGTATGGTGGCCTTTACCGGTCAATGACAGTGAACCATAAACGTCAACCGCTACGCGGGTCACGTCATCGATCATTCCCTTTTCGACCAGATCATCGACGAACTGCTTCCCGGCCTTCATTGGGCCAACAGTATGGGAAGATGAGGGGCCAATCCCCACCTTGAACATGTCGAATAGACTAATCACTTTAACACTCCTGACAGGGTTACCGGAAAGCTCCGATAACGATGTAATAACTGCGCATAGTGTAAGAGGGAACCGGTAACGCAGCTTAACTATTCACATGAATTAAACTAATGCTTCACCCCGATTTTACTAATAGCGTGGGGTGGATCGCATAAGCCGTTATCCACAGTATAGTTAAGGTTTCATGCCAATTTGCACGGCCAGCTCACGAATAATCCCGGCGGTCATTCCCCAGACAAAATAATGCTGATACCAGGAGAGCCAGACGCGATGTGAGTTACCGCGACGGTGGATATCGAGCGGATGATAGCGCCCAAGGCGCAGGGCTTCGGCCAGCGGCATTTCGAAGACGGCAGAAACTTCATCGACGCTGGCGTGATAGTGCAAATCGGGCGGAATAATGCCGACGACGGGGGTCACCTGAAAACCCGTCACGCTGTCTACGGGTGGCAGTACGCCAAGGATTTCAACCGATTCCGGGGGAATCGCCACTTCTTCCTGCGCCTCGCGCAGGGCAGCTGCGATCAGGGAGGCGTCACCGCTGTCAACGGCTCCGCCGGGAAAGGCAACCTGTCCGGCATGCTTGCGCAGCTGCGAGGAGCGTTTGGTCAGCAGCAGGCCCGGTACCTCACGACGCACTATTGGGATCAGCACCGCGGCTTTGCGCTGATTTAGCGAGGCTTTCGTTGGCTGTGGGCGCAGAAGCTGAAAGCGGGAGATAAAATCGTCAAGCTTAAGGTCCGGGTGTGCCATCGGTTACGACTCCAGTTGCTGCAAAATGCGGTTCACTTTATCAAAAGTTTCCTGATATTCCGCCTGCTCGTCGCTGTCAGCCACAATGCCGCCGCCCGCGGAACAGACGATTCTGCCGCCTGTTGCCGTCAGCGTACGAATGGTGATGCTGGTGTCCATATTGCCGCACAGGCTGATATAGCCAATGCTGCCACACCAGGCATTGCGGCGATGGGGCTCGAGTTCATCGATGATTTCCATCGCCCGGACCTTAGGCGCGCCGGTGATGGAGCCGCCGGGAAACGCCGCGCGCAGCAGATCGGTGGCGTGGAGCGATTCCGGCAGTTTGGCGGTAATCGTACTCACCAGATGATGCACTGCCGGGAACGGCTCAACCACGAAGAGCTCCGGTACTCGCACGCTACCGGGTACCGCCACGCGGCCAATATCGTTGCGCATCAAATCGACAATCATCAGGTTTTCGGCCCGATCTTTTGGCGATGAGCGAAGTTTTTCAGCCTGCTCAGCATCTGCGCCGGGATCGGCCTGGCGCGGCAGCGTGCCTTTGATGGGGCGTGTCTGAATTTGCTGACCTTCAAGCTGAATAAAGCGCTCAGGGGAAAGGCTCAGAATGGCACTCTCCTTCAGGCGAATAAAGGCGCTGAATGGCGCCCGGTTGGCCTGATTGAGCCGGCAAAACGCCTGCCATTCGTCACCGGAATAACGGGCTTCAAAGCGCTGTGCCAGATTGACCTGATAACAGTCGCCGCTTTGCAGATACGCTTGTACCTGGCGAAATTTCTCGCCGTAGGCTTCGCGCGTCATGTTTGAGCGCCAGGCCGAGGTCAATGTAAACGGTTTAGCATCGGTGACTTGCTGTGCTTCAAGCCATTTGAGGCGGACATGAGGGTCATCGTGACTCAGCAGCGACACGCGCTGACGCTGATGATCGACAATCAGCGCCCAGCGATAAATGCCGACGGCCATGTCCGGCATGTGAATATCAGCCTCTGCGCTTTCAGGCAGCGTTTCGAAACGTCGGCCAAGATCGTAGCCGAACAGGCCCAGCGCGCCGCCCTGGAAGGGGCGCTCGGGATGTGAGGCAACCGGTAATTCGCAGGCTGCCAGCGTCTGTTTTAACAACGCTAACGGATCGGCTGGCGACTCTGTTTGCTCTCCATCGTGGGTAATCAGCGTGAGTGCTCCTCGCGTTACCAGCGTGACAACCGGATCGGCAACGAGAATATCAAACCGGTTATGAGCGTGTTCGGCAAACCCTGAGTGCAGCAGCATCGCCCAGGGCTGAGCGGAAAGGGGAGTGAAATAGTGTTCAGCGGCGTCGGCACGCCAGGGCAGCGTAATCACAGCAGGGGACAACATCGACCTCAATCCATCTGACGCCGCCCGCTGGCTAATGTGCAGGCGGCATGAAATAATAAGCGCCCACAATGTATCAGGAGTTCACCATGTTTGCAGGATTACCTTCACTGAGTCACGACCAGCAGCAGAAAGCGGTCGAACGTATCCAGGAGTTAATGTCTCAGGGGATGAGTAGCGGACAGGCAATTACGTTAGTGGCCGAAGAGCTACGCGCCAGCCACACCGGTGAGCGGATAGTGGCGCGCTTTGAGGACGAAGACGAGTAGTAATAGAATACCGTGCGGCCTGATGCCCTCACCCCAACCCTCTCCCACAGGGAGAGGGCGCAAACATAAAACCCTGTTGCGGGCAACAGGGCTGCGATTTATACGGCTGCTACAATCTTAATCTCAACCTTATACTGTGGCTTCATCAGCCCGGCCTGCACGGTGCAGCGCACTGGCGCATGCCCGGCAACCACCCACGCGTCCCAGGCCTTGTTCATTGCAGCGAAATCCGCTTTATCGGCGAGAAAAATGGTCGCATCCAGAATGCGTGATTTATCGCTGCCCTGTTTTTCCAGAATCGCATCAATCTGCGCTAGGGTATTGGCGGTCTGTTCGAACGCATCGGCGTCGAGATTTTCCGGCACGCCGGTGTAGTAGAGAGTCTGGTTGTGGATCACCACGTCAGACCAGCGGGCTTCGGCATCAATTCGTACGATTGTCATCTTAGTTTCCTTCGTCGGTTTTCCTTCAAACGCCCGCAAGATTGCCACAATGTCGACATCACGTCATCCTTCAGGCTGGTACAACTCGCCCCGCGCTGACATAATCACTGTCCAGATTTACAGGGGGCAGTGTGACGGACGATTTTGCAACAGACGGGCAGTTAGCCAAAGCGATACCCGGTTTTAAACCGCGTGAACCGCAGCGTCAGATGGCGCAGGCAGTGGCGGAGGCCATCAAAGAAACGCGTCCGCTGGTGGTGGAAGCGGGTACCGGCACGGGCAAAACCTACGCCTATCTGGCCCCTGCGCTGCGCGCAAAGAAGAAGGTCATTATCTCCACTGGCTCTAAAGCGCTACAGGATCAGCTCTACAGCCGCGATCTGCCAACCGTCGCCAAAGCCCTGAAATTTACCGGCAGGCTGGCCTTGCTGAAAGGCCGCTCCAACTACCTGTGCCTTGAGCGTCTCGAACAGCAGGCGATTGCCGGGGGCGATCTCCCCGTCCAGACGCTGAGCGACGTCATTATTCTGCGAAGTTGGGTGAACCAGACCGAAGACGGCGACATCAGCACCTGCGTCAGCGTGGCGGAAGATTCCCAGGCGTGGCCGCTGGTGACCAGTACCAACGACAACTGCCTCGGCAGCGACTGCCCACTGTATAAAGATTGCTTTGTGGTCAAAGCGCGTAAAAAGGCGATGGATGCCGACGTGGTGGTGGTCAACCATCATCTCTTCCTCGCCGACATGGTGGTGAAAGAGGGGGGCTTTGGTGAACTGATTCCCGAAGCGGAAGTGATGATTTTCGATGAAGCCCATCAGCTGCCGGACATCGCCAGCCAGTATTTCGGTCAGTCGCTCTCCAGCCGTCAGTTGCTCGACATGGCGAAAGACATCACTATCGCTTACCGCACCGAAGTGAAAGACACCCAGCAGCTGCAAAAATGTGCCGATCGTCTGGCCCAGGCGACGCAGGATTTCCGCCTGCAGCTCGGCGAACCGGGCTATCGCGGCAACCTGCGTGAACTGCTGGCAGATAGCGGCATTCAACGCGCACTGCTGCTGCTCGATGATGCGCTTGAGCTCTGCTATGACGTGGCAAAACTCTCACTTGGCCGTTCGGCCCTGCTCGACGCCGCCTTTGAGCGAGCCACGCTGTACCGCGCCCGCCTCAAGCGACTGAAAGAGATTAACCAGCCGGGCTACAGCTACTGGTATGAGTGTACGTCCCGGCATTTCACCCTGGCGCTCACGCCGCTCACGGTGGCCGATAAATTCAAAGAAGTGATGGCGCAGAAAGAGGGGAGCTGGATCTTCACCTCGGCAACCCTGTCGGTAAACGACGATCTGCACCATTTCACGGCGCGCCTGGGGATTGATGAGGCTGAATCTCTGCTGTTGCCGAGCCCGTTTGATTACGAAAAACAGGCGCTGCTCTGCGTGCCGCGAAATTTGCCGCTGCCTAATCAGCCCGGCGGTGCGAAACAGCTGGCCGCGATGCTGCGCCCAATGATTGAGGCCAACAACGGCCGCTGCTTTATGCTCTGCACCTCGCACGCCATGATGCGTGACCTTGCTGAACAGTTCCGTTCAATACTCGATCTGCCTGTGCTGTTGCAGGGGGAAACCAGCAAGGGTCAGCTTTTACAGCAGTTCGTCAGCGCGGGGAATGCCCTGCTGGTGGCGACCAGCAGCTTCTGGGAAGGGGTGGACGTACGCGGCGATGCGCTGTCGCTGGTGATCATCGACAAACTGCCGTTTACCTCGCCGGAAGATCCGCTGCTGAAAGCGCGAATGGAAGATTGCCGTCTGCGGGGCGGCGATCCGTTCGATGATGTGCAGCTTCCGGATGCGGTGATTACCCTCAAGCAGGGCGTCGGGCGCCTTATCCGCGATATTGACGACCGCGGCGTACTGGTCATCTGCGATAACCGCCTGGTGATGCGCCCCTACGGCGCGGTGTTCTTATCCAGCCTGCCACCGACCCCGCGCACCCGTGATATCAGCCGGGCCGTGCGTTTTCTCGCCGGTCTCTCTGTGGGGTAATTTACGGCGAACTGTGATAAGATGCGCGCCATTTTGTTGACCCGCTATTGCGAGAGCGCGACGTCCTATGCGAATTCTGGCTATTGATACCGCCACAGAAGCCTGTTCTGCGGCTTTGTGGAATGACGGTGCCACCACGGCTCACTTCGAGCTTTGCCCCCGCGAACACACTCAACGTATTCTGCCGCTGGTGCAGGATATTCTCACCGAAACCGCTACTGCCCTGACCGACCTCGACGCCCTGGCGTTTGGCCGTGGGCCAGGCAGCTTTACCGGCGTCCGTATCGGCATCGGCATCGCCCAGGGACTGGCGCTTGGTGCAAATTTGCCGATGATTGGCGTGTCGACGTTGGCGACTATGGCGCAGGGTGCATTCCGTAAAACGGGGGCAACCCGCGTGCTGGCTGCCATTGACGCCCGCATGGGTGAAGTCTACTGGGCCGAGTATCAGCGTGATGAACAAGGCGTCTGGCACGGCGAAGCGACCGAAGCCGTGCTGAAACCTGAAGCCGTTAACGCCCGGTTGAAGCAGCTTGACGGCGAGTGGGCTACAGTGGGTACAGGCTGGCAGGCCTGGCCGGATATGGCGAATGACACCGCTGTGACGCGGGTAAACGGCGATACGCTGTTGCCGGAAGCAGAAGACATGTTGCCGCTGGCTTGTCAGCTTTTCGCCGCGCGCAAAACCGTTGCCGTCGAACAGGCTGAACCTGTTTATTTACGTAATGAAGTGGCGTGGAAGAAACTTCCCGGTCGGGAATGAATCTTAGTGACATAAGCACTGAGAAATAAAGGAGTCTCATCATGGCGAGTCGCAAACAGGTAGTACGTGGGTTACTGGCTGGGCTGGTCATTGCCGCGCTAAGTGGATGCGTGTCGGTACCGGATGAAATCAAGGGCACGAGCCCGACGCCACAGCAGGATTTGGTTCGCGTAATGGCTGCGCCGCAGCTTTATGTCGGCCAGGAAGCCCGCTTCGGTGGCAAAGTGGTGAATGTTAAAAACCAGACCGGTAAAACCCGTCTGGAAATTGCCACCGTGCCGCTCGATGAAGGCGCGCGCCCGGGCCTGGGAACCCCTTCCCGTGGCCGTATTTATGCGGATGTAAACGGCTTCCTCGACCCGGTTGATTTCCGCAATCAGCTGGTCACCGTCGTCGGACCGATTACCGGCACCGCGAAGGGGAAAATTGGCGACACCGAATACACTTACATGGTGATGCAGGCGAACGGCTACAAGCGCTGGCGCGTGACGCAGCAGGTCGTAATGCCTCCTCAGCCGATTGACCCCTACTGGGGCGGCGGCTGCTATCACCATCGCTGTGGTTACGGCTACGGCGGCTGGGGCTGGTATAACCCGGGCCCGGCGCAGGTGCAGACCATCGTGACTGAATAATGCATTGTTTTTAAATCGTTTTGAGACAGCGGCTTGTCCGCTGTTTCTTTTTGTCGGGCAGGACTCCCGTTCATAAGAAAAATAAATAGTGACACGCTTCGCAACCTTAAATCCGATTAATTAATAAACTGGTACGATAAGTTAATATGTTGTTAATGACTTGTTTATTAACAGGGGTTGTGATGACGACGAATTCTCATTTCAGAGGTGATGCATTGAAAAAGGTTTGGCTTAACCGTTATCCCGCCGATGTCCCGGCGGAGATCGATCCTGACCGCTAT
Source organism: Scandinavium sp. UTDF21-P1B (assembly GCF_040750395.1). Lineage (NCBI taxonomy): Bacteria > Pseudomonadati > Pseudomonadota > Gammaproteobacteria > Enterobacterales > Enterobacteriaceae > Scandinavium > Scandinavium sp. UTDF21-P1B. The sequence continues at coordinate 56,742 of NZ_JBFLVD010000025.1, read as the reverse complement.
CAATCCCTGGTAGATCTGTTTGAACAGGCGACAACCCGTTTCGCCGATCAGCCCGCGTTCGTGAACATGGGCGAAGTGATGACCTTCCGCAAGCTCGAGGAGCGCAGCCGCGCCTTCGCCGCTTATCTCCAGCAGGGCCTGGGGCTGAAAAAGGGCGACCGCGTCGCGCTGATGATGCCCAATCTGCTGCAATATCCCGTTGCGCTGTTCGGTATTTTGCGCGCCGGCATGATCGTGGTGAACGTCAACCCGCTGTATACGCCACGCGAACTGGAGCATCAGCTCAACGACAGCGGCGCCAGCGCGATTGTGATCGTCTCCAACTTTGCCCATACCCTGGAAAAAGTGGTCGGGAAAACCCAGGTTCGGCACGTTATTCTTACGCGCATGGGCGACCAGCTCTCCACGGCAAAAGGCACGTTGGTTAACTTTGTCGTCAAATACGTTAAACGCCTGGTGCCGAAGTACCATCTGCCGGACGCCATCTCCTTCCGTCGTGCCCTCCAGCAGGGCTACCGTATGCAGTACATCAAACCGGAAGTGGTGACGGAAGATCTGGCATTCCTGCAATACACGGGCGGCACCACCGGCGTGGCGAAGGGCGCAATGCTGACACATCGCAACATGCTGGCGAACCTCGCGCAGGTACATGCTACCTACGGTCCGCTGTTCCAGCCGGGCAAAGAGCTGGTAGTCACCGCGTTGCCGCTGTACCACATTTTTGCGCTGACCATGAACTGCCTGCTGTTTATTGAACTCGGTGGACAAAACCTGCTTATTACTAACCCGCGTGATATTCCGGGTCTGGTGAAAGAGCTGGCAAAATACCCGTTCACCGCGATGACCGGTGTGAATACGCTGTTTAACGCGCTGCTGAATAACAAAGAGTTTCAGCAGCTCGATTTCTCCTCGCTGCGTCTCTCCGCAGGCGGCGGGATGCCGGTACAGCAGGCGGTGGCCGAACGTTGGGTTAAACTGACCGGCCGCTATCTGCTGGAAGGCTATGGCCTGACCGAGTGCGCGCCGCTGGTGAGCGTTAACCCGCACGATATTGATTATCACAGCGGCAGCATTGGCCTGCCGGTGCCGTCCACGGAAGTGAAGCTGGTGGACGACGATAATAACGAAGTGCCACCGGGCGAACCGGGTGAACTTTGCGTCAAAGGACCGCAGGTGATGCTGGGCTACTGGCAGCGCCCGGATGCCACCGATGAAATCATCAAAGACGGCTGGCTGCATACGGGTGACATCGCAGTGATGGACGAAGAGGGCTTCCTGAAGATTGTCGATCGTAAAAAAGACATGATTCTGGTGTCCGGCTTCAACGTTTATCCAAATGAGATCGAAGACGTGGTGATGCAGCATTCCGGCGTGCAGGAAGTGGCCGCCGTTGGCGTACCGTCCGGCAGCAGTGGTGAAGCGGTGAAGATCTTCGTGGTGAAAAAAGACTCGTCGCTGACCGATGAGGCACTGATCACCTTCTGCCGCCGTCATCTGACCGGATACAAGGTGCCGAAGCTGGTTGAGTTCCGTGATGAGCTGCCAAAATCGAACGTTGGAAAAATTTTGCGACGAGAACTGCGTGACGAAGCGCGCGCTAAAGTGGACAATAAAGCCTGAACTACGCGTGAGTCGCCTTCAGACGCCGGTTAAGCCGGCGTTTTTTATGGGCGCAAACCATAGAGAATACAGATTGAATTATCAGATGATCACCGAGGACGCTGCGCTCAGGACCGCCTGTGATGAGGCCCGCAACGTACCCGCCATTGCGCTGGACACCGAATTTGTCCGCACCCGTACCTATTATCCGCAGCTGGGCCTGATTCAGATGTTCGACGGCAAGACGGTGGTGCTGATCGACCCGCTGACCATCACCGACTGGGCACCGTTCAAAGCGTTGATGCGTGAGAAAACGGTCACCAAATATTTGCATGCCGGCAGTGAAGATCTTGAAGTGTTTCTGAATACTTTTGGAGAATTACCGGAACCGCTTATTGATACCCAGATTCTGGCGGCATTCAGCGGCCGCCCGCTGTCGTGGGGTTTTGCGGCGATGGTTGAGGAGTACACCGGCATTGCGCTCGATAAAAGCGAGTCCCGCACCGACTGGCTGGCGCGTCCGTTGACCGAGCGCCAGTGCGACTATGCGGCGGCGGATGTCTGGTATCTGTTGCCGATTGCTAAAAAACTGCTGGCGGAAGCTGACTCCAGCGGCTGGCTGCCGGCGGCGCTCGACGAATGCCGCCTGATGCAGCAGCGCCGTCAGGAAGTGGTTGATCCGGCGGACGCCTGGCGCGATATCACCAACGCCTGGCAGCTGCGTACCCGCCAGTTGGCTTGTTTACAGCTTCTGGCAGACTGGCGTCTGCGTAAAGCCCGCGAGCGTAATATGGCAGTCAATTTCGTGGTACGTGAAGAGCATCTCTGGAGCGTGGCTCGCTACATGCCGGGTAGTATGGGCGAACTCGACAGCCTTGGGCTTTCAGGCAGTGAAATTCGCTTCCACGGTAAAACGCTGCTGAGCCTGGTTGAGAAGGCTAAAGCGCTGCCGGAAGAGGCACTCCCTGAGCCGTTGCTAAACCTGATGGATATGCCGGGCTACCGCACGCTGTTTAAAGAGATCAAAGCGCTGGTGCAGGATGTCAGCAAAGAGAAGGGCGTCAGCGCGGAGCTGCTGGCTTCCCGTCGCCAGATTAACCAGCTGCTGAACTGGCACTGGAAGCTAAAGCCGCAAAACGGTTTGCCGGAGCTGGTGGCGGGCTGGCGTGGGGACATGATGGCCGATCGCCTGAATGCGCTGCTGGCGAATTATCCCAGGTAAACAGTCAGTGCTTTTTTCAGAAAAGCGCTTTCGTGTTTGCCCCTTCTCCCTGTGGGAAAGGGCAGGGAAGAGGGTATCAGGCCACAGAGTTGTACCAATTGCCGGGGGGCTGCGTTTGCCCGCCCTGCGGTTTATGGCCGAGACTGTAGCCCCGATAAGCAAAGCGCCACCGGGGAATGATCCGGATACAGAATCCAATAAAAAACCCGCCGAAGCGGGTTTTCACATCAGGACTTTGATTCTTCCGTTTCAGGAAGCGTCACGTTGAGCTCAAGAATCGAGATATCCCCGTCTTTTTGCTCCAGCTGAACGGTCACCATTTCCGGGTCAATCTGAATGTATTTGCAGATCACTTCCAGGATGTCTTTACGCAGCTGCGGCAGATAGTGTGGCTCTGCATCACTGCGGCGGCGTTCCGCGACGATAATCTGTAAACGTTCTTTCGCGATGTTGGCGGTGTTCTTTTTTCGTGAGAGAAAAAAGTCGAGTAATGCCATAACTTATCCTCCGAACAGGCGTTTGAGGAAACCTTTCTTCTCTTCTTCGATGAAGCGGAAAGGACGTTCTTCTCCCAGCAGACGATCAACCGTGTCGGCGTAGGCTTTGCCTGCGTCGGCTTCGGCATCCAGAATAACCGGCTCACCCTGGTTAGAGGCGCGAAGGACTGACTGATCTTCCGGGATCACGCCAACCAGTTTAATGCGCAGAATTTCCAGCACATCTTCCATGCTCAGCATGTCGCCTTTGCTGACGCGGCCCGGATTGTAGCGGGTGAGCAGAAGATGTTCTTTAATCGGATCTTCGCCTTTCTCGGCGCGGCGAGATTTTGACGCCAGAATGCCCAGAATACGGTCGGAGTCACGAACGGAAGAGACTTCCGGGTTAGTGGTAATCACGGCTTCATCGGCGAAGTAAAGCGCCATCAGCGCGCCGGTTTCAATGCCCGCCGGAGAGTCACAGACGATGAAGTCGAATTCCATCTTCTTCAGCTCTTCGAGCACCTTTTCCACACCTTCGTAGGTCAATGCGTCTTTGTCACGAGTCTGAGAAGCCGGGAGAATATAGAGATTTTCGGTACGCTTATCTTTAATCAGCGCCTGGTTCAGCGTGGCATCGCCCTGAATCACATTCACGAAATCATAAACCACGCGGCGTTCACAGCCCATGATCAGGTCGAGGTTACGCAGGCCGATGTCAAAGTCGATAACGACTGTCTTCTTTCCCTTCTGGGCCAAACCAGTAGCGATGGCCGCGCTGGAGGTGGTCTTGCCAACGCCCCCTTTACCCGAAGTCACAACAATAATGCGTGCCATAAAAATTCCTTGTTAAAAGGGATCAGTTTAACGGTTCAATTGCCAAAGCCGCTTCGTCCAGACGCAGACGAACCGCTTTGCCATAATAGTCGGCGGTGATGTTTTCACTCAGCCAGTAAACACCCGCGATAGACACCAGCTCTGCCGCGAGGTGGGTACAAAATATTTGTGCTTCCCGGTCACCGCTGGCACCCGCCAGTGCGCGTCCACGCATCATGCCGTAAATGTGAATGTTCCCGTCGGCGATAAGCTCCGCGCCCGCACTCACATGACTTGTGACAATCAGATCACAGTTTGGTGCATAAATGCGCTGACCGGAACGAACCGGTGTATCAATCAATCGCGTTTTTGTGACGGGAGTAGCAATTGGTGCCGGAGAAGGGAGCTCAACAGGGGCTGCCCGAACAGCTTTTTCTTTCCCTTCAGTCAGTAAGGGAATGCCGGCCAGTTCGATTTCGGCCTTCAGTTGGGGGTTTTTACAGCCGCTGACGCCCATAATGCGCAAGCCCGTAGCGGAAATGGCCTGCTGCAATGGTTTCCATTGGGTCACATTATCCAGACTGCTGATATTGACCACCACCGGTGCGTGTTTCAGAAAAGCGGGAGCCTGGGCGATTTTGTCTTCTAACGCCTGACGAATAACCTCGGGTTTTGCCTCGTGCAAATGAACCACTGATAACGTGAAGCTACTGCCTTTAAGTTCGATGGGCGTGTTTGACATCCTGGCCTTACTCAATTTTCAATTTATCAGCCGCACGGCTGCGGTGATATTCCGAAGACTACAGGGCATGTTATAGTCACTAATATAGAGTGGCAAGTCGCCACCGTCTAAATCAGAGTAAAAGTGATGTTTTGTGTGATCTACAAAAGTAATAAGCGCGACCAGACCTACTTATATGTCGAAAAAAAAGACGATTTCTCCCGCGTACCGGCTGAATTAATGCAGGGATTTGGCCAGCCGCAGCTGGCCATGATTCTGCCCCTGGACGGGCGTAAGACATTAGCCAATGCCGATCTGGAAAAAGTAAAAAAAGCCTTAACTGAACAAGGCTATTATTTGCAACTGCCGCCTCCGCCGGACAATTTACTTAAGCAGCATCTCCAGGCGAGCGGAAAACAATAACGCAACGACAGGAGCAGGCATGTATCAACATCATCACTGGCAGGGCGCGTTACTGGATTACCCGGTCAGTAAAGTGGTTTGTGTAGGGAGTAATTACGCGAAACATATTCAGGAGATGGGCAGCGCCACGCCGGAAGAGCCGGTGCTGTTTATTAAACCTGAAACGGCGCTGTGTGATATTCGCCAGCCGTTAGTGCTGCCGGAAGGCTTTGGCTCGGTGCATCATGAAGTTGAGCTGGCGGTGTTGATTGGTGGCACGCTGCGTCAGGCCTCTGAGGAGCACGTGCAAAAAGCAATTGCTGGCTACGGCGTGGCGCTGGATCTCACGCTGCGTGACCTGCAAGGCAAAATGAAGAAAGCGGGCCAGCCGTGGGAAAAAGCCAAAGGCTTTGATAATGCCTGCCCGATCTCCGGCTTTATTCCGGCAGGCGATTTCCAGGGCGATCCGCAAAACACGCCGCTCAGCCTGAAGATTAACGGTCAGGTGCGCCAGCAGGGCTCCACCTCAGACATGATCCACAAAATTGTGCCGCTGATTGCCTACATGAGTCGTTTCTTTACCCTCAAAAGCGGGGATGTGATCCTCACCGGCACGCCGGAAGGCGTCGGCCCGCTCGCCAGCGGCGACGAGCTGGAGGTCAACTTCAACGGTCATTCGCTTACCACCCGCGTACTGTAAGCATCTTTTGCCGCCACCATCGGGCGGCAAAACTTGCATCCACATGCCAGACTGGTTATAAGGTGCCCTTGGTTTTTAATGGCGGATTTTCTTATGAGCGACACACCCTTCTGGCAGAGCAAAACGCTTGAGCAAATGACCGACGCCGAGTGGGAGTCGTTGTGCGATGGCTGCGGCCAGTGCTGCCTGCATAAGCTAATGGACGAAGACAGCGACGAAATTTATTTCACCAACGTCGCCTGCCGCCAGCTGAATATTAAAACCTGCCAGTGCCGCAACTACGAGCGCCGCTTCGAATACGAACCGGACTGCATCAAATTGACCCGCGATAATCTCCCGACTTTCGAATGGCTGCCGCACACCTGCGCCTATCGTCTGCTTGCAGAAGGTAAACCGCTGCCAGCGTGGCATCCGTTGCTGACGGGATCGAAAGCGGCGATGCACGGCGAACGTATTTCCGTGCGCCACATCGCGGTGAAAGAGTCTGAGGTGGTGGACTGGGAAGATCACATCATGAATCATCCTGGCCGGGGGTAATTTCCGCCAGGATGCAGAAGAAGCCACCGCAGTTAGCGGTGGCTTTTTTGTATCAGAAGAGTACCGAGTAGTTCAGGCCAAACGTTCTGCCACGGCCCTTATAGGTGTACAGACCTGGTGCGCCATACGTCGGGCTGTAAAGCCCCGGCGCGCGTTGGCCCCAGACGGTGGTGTATTCCTTATCCAGCAGGTTTTCGACGCTGAAGCTGACTTTACCCACCGGCAGGGTGTAGCTACCGAGGAAGTCTACCGTGTTGTAGCCGTCAATTTTGTTGCCGTCGGCATCGGAAACGTCAAACGTCTGGGTGCTCTGCACGCGTAAACCCCAGTCGCCCGGAGCCCAGTTAACCCACGCGCTGACCTTCGATGGGCTGGCGCTGTCAACCGTCAGCTTTTCCCATTTGCCGTTCTCGCGGGTTTCCGACTTGATGGCGTTAAAGTTGGAGCCAAGGCTCCAGTCGCTGGCGTTGAAGTAGTAATCGACCTGGCCCTCAACACCGTAGATCCGACGTTTGTCATCATCCATGGTGATGGTCATGTCAGATTTATTGATGTTGATGGTTTTGTCGGACAGCGAGTAATAAGCCGCAACCTGGGTGCGCAGGTTGTCGCCGGTGAATCGCCAGCCCAGCTCGTAGGCGTCGACCTTAATGCCGTCGAGCTTCGAGTCATTCACGTTGACGCTGTTGTTGAGCTGATAATGTCCGTTTGCCAGGGTGTAGTTACCGGAGCCGTAATATTTCGCCAGATCCGGGATCTCAAAGCCCTGAGAGAAGTTAAACCATAGCTGCTGGCGGTCGGTCAGATGGCCAAGAATACCGGCGTTGAACAGTAGATTGTTGTAGTCCGTTTTGCCGCCGGGCACCGCGTCGGCTGAGGTTGCTTTCCCGGTAGCGATGGCCTGCTGCTGCGCGTAGCCGATAAAATCGTCGACCTTATTTTCCGTGTACTGATAGCGCACGCCGCCGCTCAGGGTAATAGCGCTGATGTCATAGCTCGCCTGCAGGAACGGGGCGAGGTTCGTGATGCTGTAATCCGGATAGCGGCCAATGTTGTAAGCATTGTCGAGCGTCATCCCGCCGCTGGCTGCGGCCGTGTTCAAATCGAAGAACTGCTGGTTAGCATTGAAGGTTTCATGATCGGCGTCGACGCCCCAGGTCAGATTGAGATCCTCCAGTGGCTTGCTGTTGAGGGTTAACTTGCCGCCGTAAAAATCGGTTTTCTGCTGGGAAGCGCCAATACTGGTGACCTGACCCTTGCTCAACGTCGGGAACGGGTAGAAGGTCAGGCTCTCGTCACGATAATAAACCTGCGCCACCAGTTCCTGGCCCCAGACGTCAGTGTTGGAGTATTGCAGGTTAATAAGATGACGCTCCGTCCCCGGCAGACGATCGGAGTCGAGATTGTCTTTGTTATACGCCCGGCCATCGCCGGTCACCGCCGAAAAGTTCTCGCCAAGGAACAGGCCGTGTTTGCCATCGGACTGGCTTTTGAAGTACTGCGTGGTCAGCTGGAGCTGCTGGTGATCGTCAATGTCCAGCGTACCGGTGCCCATTACGTCGATGCGGTCGGAATACTGTAGCCCGGTCTGAGTGTTGTCGATGATGACCTCATCGCCGTTGCCGTCATACCAGCCGCCGTAGCGCTGATACGCCACGGAGAGGCGCCCTGAAGCCTTATCGTTGCCGCCGCTGACGGAGGCCGCCACGTTTTCATCATGATCGTTATGGCTGGTGAAGCCGCTTTTGGCCCCGGTCTGGAACTCCACTTCGGTGTCCGGCTGGCCTTTTTTGGTGACGATGTTAATCAGTCCGCCGGTACTGCCGCCGCCGTACAGTGACGTGGCGCCGGAGATAACCTCGATGCGTGAAATATTAAACGGATCGATGGAGTCGAGCTGTCGGCTGTCGCTGCGTGAGGAGTTCAGGCGCACGCCGTCCACCATCACCATCATCGAGCGGCCACGCATGTTCATACCATAGTTAGTACGCCCCTGGCTGCTGACGTCCATACCTGGAATCAGCTGCGCGAGCACGTCTTTTAGCTCTTTCCCGCCCTGAACCTGCTGTTCAATATCTGCCTGTTCAATCACCCAGGTCGTTTGCGCCATATCCGCCACCGCATGATTGGCACGGCTGGCAGACACGACGACCGTTTCTTCTTTTCCTTCTTCCGCCCACGCAGAGGCAGACAATATAGCCAGTAAACAAGGATTTAAAACCCAAAGGCAAGCGCGCTTCATTGTTAGTATTTTCCCAATTGTGTGTGTCAGTATTCAGTGGTTTTTAGGGCCTGAGGAACCTCGCGTGTATCGCGGCTGGCGTCGCTTCGCCAGTGGATCACGCCAGGGGTGCCAGACAGCTCAAACGGCGTATCGGGGTGCGCGCTGTTGAGAATGCGCGCGGCCCGCCAGGCCATCAGGCTGAGCTGGGGTTCTGCGATGCCGAGACTGCACATCCCGGCATTGACGGCGTACAGGCGGTTACCCGCCGGGCCGCTCCAGTCAAGGGAGAAATCGGTATTCACCCGCAGCGACTCATCGCCGTTCAGGCGTAGCTGTTTCGCGAGCGGCGCGAGGAAGGCCGGGTTCGCCGGGCGATAGCCCGTGGCGAAAATCACCACGTCGCAATCAAGCTGCTCTTCGCCTTGATCCAGATGGTGGTGCAGCGTCAGGCGCTGAGCAGAACCGCTGCTGGCTACGTGGCTCACGGAACGGGAAGGCAGCAGCCGCGCCCAGGGTTTTTCACGCAGCACTTCAAAGCGGTGATACATAGCGCGGTAGATAGCCAGCAGCGATTCGGTCGTAATGCCGTCGGAGGTCATTTTTTGCTCCGCCAGCAGCCGTTCGCGAGTGCCTTCCCCGAGGGTGGCAAAGCTTTCCAGATACTCCGGCGTGAAATATTCATTCGCGAAAGCGGCCTCATCCAGCGCGTTGTAGTTATTGCGCCGTGACACCCAGTTCAGCATCGCGGGCTGTCCCCATTCGCCGCTGAAGATATTGAGGAACAGATCGGCACCGCTCTGGCCACCGCCAACTACCGTCACGCGCTTGCCGCTTAAGTCCGGCGTGCGGAGCATCATTTCGCTGGCGTGGAAGCAGCGATCGCTCTGCTCATTGACGCAGGCGGGGAGATTAACTTGCTTGCCGATGCCAAGGCAGACATGGCGCGCCAGGAAGCGATCCCGCTGGGTGGTAATTTCAAACAGGCCCTGCTGCTCGTCGTAGCGCACCTGCTGTACCTGCTGGCTGAACGCCAGGTTGCTGAGGTTTTCCGCCGCCCAGCACAGGTAATCAGCAAACTCTTCCCGCGATACGGTGCGCAGCTCTGTCGTCAGGAAGCGGTAGAACTTCTTGCGCTGCACCAGGTAGTTCAGGAAGCTGTGGCGGCTGGTGGGTTTCACCGCGCTGACCAGATCCTTGAGGAAGCTCGTCTGCATATGGCAGTCGGGCACCATCATTCCGGGGTGCCAGGAAAAATGCGGTTTACGCTCAAGAAACAGCGTGCTGAATCCCTCAAGACCGTCTGCCAGCGCGGCGATGCTGAGATTGAACGGGCCAATACCAATGCCGATGAAATCATAGGTTTTCACTGTGCGGGCTCCCTGGTAGCAAAATAAAGCGGGTTATCGAGATCGGTGAGATAGGTCGGCAGCATGCGGCTACCGCCGTCGTGTTCGGAGAAAGTGAGTTTGACCGGGTTGAGGATCACGCGAATGATCTGCGGCTTAAACAGATCAAACAGGTCGAAGCGCGCCTGCATCTGAGGATGGCGGCTCATGTACTCCTGCAACACCTCAGCCAGCAGCTGATAAAAGCGGGTTTCACTGACGCCACAGCGTTCGGTCAGGCGCGAAATAAAGCGCAGCACCGTGACGAAATGGCCCGTCTGTAAATCATGAATGATGTAGTCGGCGCTCAGGCGGGCGGTGACTTGTTTCACCTCATCAGGTAACGAGGCCATTTCCGGGAACTCTTGATCCACCAGCCGCATATCGCCCTGGAAATCTTTCAGCAGAATGCGCTGCGGCAGATGGTCTTTCATCACCAGCGTGACGTTCTGGCCGTGGGCGATCAGCGCAACGCCATAGCGGCAAAGCAGGTGATAAAACGGCAGCACCACGGCGCGGAACATCTGCGTGAGCCAGGCTTCCGCGCTCAGGCCGGAACGGGCAATCCAGGCATCAATCAGTGGGCGACCGCTTTCGTCACACTCCATCAATGCTGCCATCAGCACGCCCTGTTCACCCTCCTGCAAATAGCAGGAAGGGTTCTCACGCCAGATAACGCCAAGCATTTCCTGATAGCGATAGGGCGCTTTTGGCAGGGCGGCGTAACCCTGATGCGTCAGATAGCCCGCAGCGGGTTCGCCAAGGATCTGCGCGCCAAGCGCGGTCAGCGTGGTGTCGGCGGCAAATTGCTGCTGTAGCCAGCGGGAAGCCAACGGCCCGGCCGCAATGTATTTGCCGGGAATGCCGCGATAGCAGGAGGTGTTATAGATGGTCAGCGGCAGCTTGATATCGTACGCCGAACGGCGGCTTGCGTTCGTCAGCGTGCGCAGCGACTGCTGAGCCAGATACTCATCGCCGAACTCACCAAGTTCGATAATGTCGCCGCGAGCCAGATGCGGGAAAAAGTGCAGGGCGATTTTCTGCTGCCACTGCCACGGATGGAGCGGCACGGGCAGCCAGGCGTCGGGATCGGGCAAGGTCTGCCAGCAGGCGTTAAAGCGTTGACGTTCGCCGTCGTTCATGGCGCTGGCGAGTAAGCTGCTGATGTCGCAGTCCACATCGCTGCTCCATACCAGCTTGTCCCGACGAACGGCTACCCAGACAAGTTGAAAACGCCCGCAGTATTCAGGAGCGTAAGCCTGCAGCGCATCCAGGCCCCAGCCCCGGCGACCTTTATTGAAGATAAATTTAGGATGACCGCTCAGCAGGCATTGCAGGGTATCCGCAGGCAGGTCGATCAGCGCATCGGCATCCAGCCCTTTACGGGCCTCCAGCAGCTGCACGTCACCGCGCAGGGTGGCATAGAGATCTTCAAGATGTTCAGCGGTTTGCGCATCACTCATCCCAAGCACCTGCGCAAGCTGACGGAGGGCACGCTCGGCCTCGATGGGTTCGCCGCTGATATTGCTGAGCGTTTGCGGGTCGATATGCAGCCAGCCCCAGATCCCACGCTTTGCGCTGAACTGCCAGCGCTCGTCCCCGAGCCTGATGCGCCACTGACCATCACTTATTTGTTCGGCGTTCAGGGTGCGCTCATACTCCAGCTCCGCGAGAATTTTTGCCACCATCTCGCGGTTAACCTGTTCCCAGCGAGACAAATTCATAGCCCGACCTCGCGGAAAAACGCCTCACGCTCGCTCATCACCAGACGCGAACGCTTGTGCGGGAAATCGAACTCTTTCAGCGTACTGAAGCCTGCTACGGGCAGATGACGGAACAGGCGCTGGTTGTCATAGCGAGGTTCTGCTACCACGCGCGTAGTACGGGGCTCATCAAGGTAGAGATAATGGCTGAGTCCGCGCAGCCAGCTGCGAATATACTGCGCGCCGCGCCATTGCTCTTCACCGACCAGCATATGCAGGCCGCGATCGAAAGGCTGCCAGCGATAGTGACGGCCAATCCGGTCCTCTGCCGCCCAGTAAATTTCAAAATAGCCGAACGGCTGGTCGTCAAAGCAGCCAATCAGCGGATAGCAATAGCTGGAATCCAGCTGCTTGCGCAGATAGTTTTCCTGCTCAGCCTGCGGGCCTGCCATCTCCCAGAATGCGTTCACCCGCGGTGAATTCATCCAGGCGGTAAAGCGTTCGGCATCCCGCGCCACATCCGCAACGCGGAAGCTCAGCGTGCGTTTGATTTGCGGATCGTAACGGCGATAAACCTCACCCTCAGGCCGCAGTGGACGCTGCGGGAAGCAAAGCTGACGTGATTCATCAAACTGCATTCCCGTGCGCGCGGTGGGACGCTCGCCGCATAGCCACAGCGGCAGCTGCCAGAAAGCTTCCCGGGAGAGGTAATCGCTCTGAACCTGGCTCAGCAGCGCTTTTGCCTGTGCATTGTGTTGCCACTGAGCCCACGGCAAGGTGACACCGCTCAGCTTTGGTGCAGCGACAAAAAGCTGATCGAGAGCCTGAATCAGCCAGCCGTCGGGTATGTTTTCGGGAGGCAGCAGCACGGCGCTGCCGTCGAGTCCAAGCTGCAATGACAGCGGGGTATCAAGCTGAGTACAGCGGAATCCATAGCCGTCATGAACGAGATGAGCGTGCGGCATCAGGGTTGCTCCTTGTAAAACGGGTTGCTGAAGTTGAAGTAGATCACCGCCGGATCGGCAATGGTGTTTTCGTTGTGATCGTGGAGATAGCAGAAGAAGTTGCCCTTACAGTTCCACACCGGACTGTCGAGAACGTAATCCAGGCAGCGGGTATTCATGGCGCTCTGGCGCAGACGAAACAGGGCATCGCGTACCCGCGCCATCAGCGCCTCTTCCGTGGCAAAGCCCGCAGCAGCGAGCGCCGCTGTGACGGCAAGGGTGGAATTCACCAACAGGTAGTAGGGGAAGTAGCGCAGCAGTTGGGCTTCGCTAAAGCGGTTTTCCGCCTCCAGCTCATTCTCTTCCGCCAGCCAGTCGCGCGCACTTTCGGTAAAGGCGCTTCCCTGGCAGTCACGGTACAGCAGGCCGACGGGCAAATCCTCCTGCATCTCAACCAGAATATTTTGCTGGTGGGCCAGCAGCACCAGTCCATAATCAGCCTCAGCGCTGAACAGCGGCAGCAACACACGTTCGCAGTAAGCCTCTACCCAGCAATCCGACGCTGTTTCCAGAGAGAGATTCAGGCGCTGGCTCAGGCGACGAACAGTGGCAGCAAGCAGGCTGTCACCGCCATCGGGCGCAGCCTGGGTCAGACTTACCAGCACATTGGTCTGGGTTTGCGGCTGGTCAAACAGCAGGTTCACACGCAGCGCCATCAGGCTCTCTTCCTGAATGTTGCCGTTTGCATCGCGCAATCCTGCCCAGCCATCTTCCTGCATCACCCGCATTGTCGGGTAGCGGGCCTGTAACGCCTGCCAGCGCGACGTTTTTGCAAGACGCGCGAGTCGCATACCGCGTTTCACTTCTTTCACCGACAGGGTACGTACGGAGTTGGTCAGCCGCACGCTCAGGGAGAACTTGATCATGTCCCGGCTGCTTTCGCAGTACAGGGAGCGCGAGGAGCTGGTGGGCAGCCAGCTCTCACCCGCTTCGCCCAGATCGAGCAGGCTGCCGTTTTCAGCTAACTGCTGGCACCAGGCCTGTGTCAGCAAATAGTCTGCCTGCCATGGATGCATGGGCAGCAGCCAGCGCTCGTCGCTGAAATGGGGCAGTAGCGCAGGTGCGTTTTCTGCGGCGAAACGCAGCAGGCGATCGCGCAAGGAGAGGTTCAGGCTCTCGCCAGCAACCTGCTTTTTATCCACGGCAAACCAGCGCAACGGGAAACGTGAGGCGAAATCCGGCAGGTAGCGGCGGGCTTCGGTTTCGCTAAAAGGCTCATGGGATTTGGGGGCCGGATGAAAAGCATGTCCCACCAGCAGCGCCTGTTCAGCCTGAGCAAAATTGAGCGGCCCGCTGCGCAGGGTCGCCCAGTCGTGGCGCAGATCGATGGCCTGCCAGGTGTGTCGATGGCTCTCGAGGACGCGCTCGCTGAACTGAGCAAGCGTCTCCTGACTCAGTTCACCCCGCACGCCCGGTTTATTCAGCACGTTGGTAACGAGCTCATCAAAAGTGAGCGTCTGTTTTTCATCGTGGGCGGTGTCAATCAGCAGCGCAGGAAACTGGTACTGATGATGCTGAGTCGGGGAAAAATAGCGGAGTGGCAGTTGAATCGCCTGACGATCGTTGAGGGGAAAATGGAGTCGGGCTGACTCGCCCGGTTGCTCTGCTGGCAGCTTCTGCCAGTCGCGAGTTTCACGCAACAAGGCATTCAGGAAGCACTGAGCCGCAACGTCGGTGCCGGCATGACGGGACGGGGAACGCATCGTTCTCTCTCACTCCATAATTGATAATAATTATCGTTATGATATGCATTCTATTTACATAAGCAACTATTTTTGCAATATTTGTTTTCATTAAGTTCATAATTTCCTCACATTTTTTGGCGTTATTTTACATTCCTATGAGTACAAATTCGGGCGTTGCCCCTGATGTGATTTCCCTGAAACCCGCGTGGCCGCTGGCGCTGTGCGCGGGGTTGCTGGGGATTGGCCAGAATGGCTTGTTGGTGATGATGCCGCAGCTGGTGTCGATGACCGGGCTGTCGCTCTCCGTCTGGGCGGGACTGCTGATGTTTGGCTCGATGCTGTTTTTACCCGGTTCGCCGTGGTGGGGGCGGCAGGCCGAGATCCGCGGCTGTAAATTTGTGGTGGTGGCGGCCCTGACGGGCTATCTGGCGAGTTTCACCCTCATGGCATTGACGATCTGGGGGATGGCGCTGGGTGCGGTGGGCCTGTGGCCTGGGCTGTGCGGATTGATTCTCTCCCGCTGTCTGTATGGCCTGACGGTTTCCGGCATGGTGCCAGCCGTGCAAACCTGGGCTATCCAGCGTGGGGGGATGGAAAAACGTATGTCAGCGCTTGCTACAATCAGCTCCGGCTTAAGCTGCGGCCGTCTTCTGGGGCCACCGCTGGCCGCCGCAGCGTTAGGTTTGCATCCGCAGGCTCCGCTGTGGCTGATGGCGGTAGCGCCTTTACTGGCACTGTTGCTGATCGCGCGGGAGGATAACGACCCGCCGCTGCCTCCGGTGGCGAAGCAATCTGCTCACCTTAGCCGCGCAATGCTGCCGTATCTCCTGCTGGCACTACTGCTGGCGGGCAGCGTCAGCCTGATGCAAATTGGCCTCTCAGCCCGCCTGCAGCCGATCTTCCCGGGTTCCGCGATGCAGGTCAGCCATCATGTGGCTTTGCTGCTGAGCCTCGCGGCGGCAAGCACGCTGGCGGCCCAGTTTCTGGTGGTTCGTCCGCAACGTTTACGTCCTCTGCACTTGCTATGCGCAGCGGCATTGTTAATGAGCGGAGGCTTGCTGCTGATGGTGCTGCCCGGCCTGTTCACGCTTTACACCGGCATTATCGTGACTTCACTCGGCTCGGCCATGGCAACGCCCGGCTACCAGCTGCTGCTCAACGATCGTCTGACTACTGGCAAAGGCGCAGGCGCTATCGCCACCAGTCATACGCTGGGCTACGGGCTCAGCGCGCTGATGGTTCCTGCTGTCACTGCGCTTTTGGGTGAGCCAATGCTGCTGGGCGCAGCAATGATGCTGTCCTTGCTGTTCCTTCTTCTCTGCGGGGTGCTCTGGCGTCGCCGTAATGACCCGGAGTTCTGATTATGGCCGCTGGCTACCGTATTTTTAACGTCACTCTTGCCCGTCGCATTCCTGTCTCACCCTCGCTGCTGCGCTGCGTTTTTACTGGACCCGAAGTGGCGCAAATGAAGCATGAATCGCCGGATCAGCGTATCAAACTGCTGTTTGACGGGCAGGGCGGGAAGGCGGCCAAAATGGCAATGAGCGATAGCTGGTATCAGGATTACCTTGCCCTGCCGAAGGAGCAGCGCCCGGTAATGCGCACCTACACGCTGCGAGCTTTGCGCGCCGCCGAGCTTGAGGTTGACGTTGAGTTTGTGTTGCACGGCGACGGCGGCCCGGCATCGCGCTGGGCCACGTACGCCCGTCCCGGTGATGCTATACAGCTGGTGGCACCGAATGCAGCATCGCCGGAAGACAGCGGCGGCTATGAATGGTTAGACAGCGACAGCGTGCGCCAGGCGCTGCTGATTGCCGATGAGACGGCGCTGCCTGCGGCGATTGGCATTCTCGAGCAACTCGCCAAAAAGGCTGAACCGCCGCGCGTGCAGGCCTTTTTCTCGGTGCCGCTGGCGGAAGATGTACAAACCCAGGCGTTTCCGTTCGCGGAGATCCACTGGCTCGCCCGGGAGCGAAATGAGGATTTACTCCACGCCGTGGCAAAGCAAGTGCAGATCCCGGAATACGCGAAAACCTGCGAACAATCGACGCATGAGCAGAGCCTGAGTGACACGCTTTTGTGGGAAAGGGCGACGGCGGCGACGGGCTTTCAGGCATGGGTGGCAGCGGAATCCAGAGTGGTGAAGTTACTGCGCCGCGAGCTGCTTGAGAAGCAGAAGTTAAACCGCGACTGTGCGAGCTTTATGGCCTACTGGTCTCAGGGGAAGGCATAAAAAAAACCTTCCCGTAGGAAGGTTTTCACATTTTAACGTGTGCGGCCTGATGCCCTCACCCCGACCCTCTCCCACAGGGAGAGGGAGCAGACATTAAAAAAGGCAACCGAAGTTGCCTTTTTGCTGTTTATTACCGCCCAAACAGGTCGCGCTTTTTCGGTTTGAACGGCTGGGCAATCAGCACCAGCAGCGCCACAATCAGAAACGCGGCAAAAATCCCTACCAGCCACTGCGGCATTTCGAGCGACAGGAATGACCACTGGCGCACGGAGCAGTCGCCGCTGGCGACAAACACCTGCGGCAGCCATTTGTTAAGCGGCAGCCACGTCGGGAAGCGCGCGGCAAAATCACAGGTCTGGAACGGAGACGGGTGCAGCTGCATCATGGTGTGCTCCCATGAAAGCTGCAGACCCCGAACGGCGCTGTAAATCCAGATGGCGAGGGCGGCAAAACGCAGCGGCGTTTTTGGCGCGATGGCCCCCACAATCCCGGCACCCATGACGCCGAACAGCGCGCAGCGTTCGTAGATGCAGAGCACGCACGGCTGCAGCTTCATCACGTGCTGAAACCAGAGCGCAACCATCTCTAAAGCAAACGCGACCAACGCTAACAATAACCATGCTCCGCGACCGCGTGAGCACTGGTTTAAAAATCGCAACATAATCATTTCCCTGGAACATGCTAAGACACCGCAGTGTAAACGAAAACATTTACCGCGCCACTATGCGGAGCGTAATTATTACGTAAAAGCAGATGAATCGCCCGCAAATACCTGCGGGCGTCAATCAGAGAAGGTTTAATGCAGCGGCAGAGGGGCGTTTATCAGCCAGCCCTTTGTCGTCAGCCACTCCGTGTAAGGCATCAGCGTGAACTCCACACACAGCAATCCGACGAGCGTGAGAACCAGCGTATAAGGCAGCGCCATCCACACCATGCGCCCGTAGGAGAGACGGATCAGCGGGGCGAGAGCAGAGGTCAGCAGGAACAAAAATGCTGCCTGGCCGTTAGGCGTCGCGACTGACGGCAGGTTTGTGCCGGTATTAATTGCCACCGCCAGCATTTCAAATTGCTCAAGGGAAATCGCGCCGTGTTCCAGCGCAGATTTGGCTTCGTTGATGTACACCGTGCCGACAAATACGTTATCAGAAATGGATGAGAGAAGGCCGTTGAACAAGTAGAACAGGGAGAGCTGCGCGTGAGGCGAAGCCTGTAGCACAAAGTTAATGATGGGGGCGAACAGCTGCTGGTCGATAATCACCGCCACCACGGCAAAGAATATCGTCAGCAGTGCGGTAAACGGCAGTGCCTCGGTAAAGGCTTTGCCGATGGCGTGTTCATCGGTAACGCCCGTAAACGACGTGGCAAAAACGATCACCGTCAGGCCAATCAGTCCCACCTCGGCCAGATGTAGCGCGAGGGCGATAATCAGCCACACGCCGATGATCCCCTGAATCACCAGCTTCAGCGTTTCCTGGCGCGTGCGCTGTGCGCGGCTGTTGTCATCGAACGCCTGTAGCTCATCCCGCACAGCAGGGGGCAAGGTTTCGCCATAACCAAACAGCCTGAACTTTTCGACCAGTACGCAGGTGATTAATCCGCAGACAAACACCGGCAGCGTGACCGGCAGCATCCGCAGGAAAAATTCGCCAAAGTGCCAGCCTGCGGCTTTGGCGATGATCAGATTTTGCGGCTCACCAACCATTGTCATTACGCCGCCGAGCGCCGTACCGACCCCGGCATGCATCATCAGGCTGCGCAGGAATCCACGGAATTGTTCGAGCACGGCTTTGCTGTGAATGTCGATGTCGCTGTCATCAAGCAGGTCATTATCGCCGGGGCGCGAAGACGCGACGCGGTGATAAATGCCATAAAATCCTACCGCTACGCTGATAATAACCGCTACCACGGTCAGCGCATCGAGGAAGGCGGAGAGGAATGCGGCGGCCATGCAGAAGGCAAGGGAGAGCAGCATTTTGCTGCGAATAGTCAGCAGCAGACGAGTGAAGATAAACAGCAGCAGCTGCTTCATAAAGTAGATGCCTGCCACCATAAATATCAGCAGCAACAGCACTTCAAGATTTCCGGCAATCTCTTCCCGCACGTGCTCCGCGCGGGTCATACCGATCATCACCGCCTCAATCGCCAGCAGACCGCCAGGCAGCAGAGGATAGCACTTGAGCGCCATTGCCAGCGTAAAGATGAACTCGGCGACCAGCAGCCATCCGGCAACAAACGGATTGAAGAAGAAGACGACAGGGTTGATCGCCAGAAAGAGAATAAGCGTCAGTTTGTACCAGTCCGGTGACTGACCTAAAAAATTACGCCATAGGGCGCGTGAGGTTGATATTTCCACGACAGATTTCCGATCCCGTCAAAAGTAAGCAGTTTGCTGGAAGTGAAGACGAAGTATCGTTCGTGAGAGCGGGACAGGCAAGTCCCGCTGAGGTGAGGAAATTTTATAAAATAAAACCGCGATCCCCTTTTAATTACCGCGTTGCGCTATCTGCGCCCCTGTTCGCTCTGGTATGATGAGTTCCAAATTTGCAACGCTGTGTAATGGAAATCTCACTATGGTCATTAAGGCGCAGAGCCCGGCGGGTTTCGCGGAAGAGTACATCATTGAAAGTATCTGGAATAACCGCTTCGCACCTGGAACCATCCTGCCCGCAGAGCGTGAGCTTTCTGAACTGATCGGCGTTACGCGCACTACGTTACGTGAAGTATTGCAGCGTCTGGCGCGGGATGGCTGGCTGACCATTCAGCATGGCAAACCGACCAAAGTGAACAACTTCTGGGAAACATCCGGCTTAAACATTCTGGAAACGCTGGCGCGCCTCGATCACGACAGCGTGCCGCAGCTGATTGATAACCTGCTCTCCGTGCGGACCAACATCGCCACCATTTTTATCCGCACCGCTTTCCGTCAGCATCCTGAAGACGCACTGAAGGTGCTGGCGACCGCAAACGAAGTGGAAGATCACGCCGATGCTTTCGCCGAACTGGATTACAGCATTTTCCGCGGCCTGGCGTTTGCCTCCGGCAACCCAATCTACGGTCTGATCCTTAACGGCATGAAGGGCCTCTACACCCGTATTGGCCGTCACTACTTTGCGAATCCGGAAGCGCGCAGTCTGGCGCTCGGCTTCTATCATCAGCTGGCGAAAGTCTGTGAGCAAGGGCTGCACGAGCAGGTTTATGAAACCGTGCGTCGCTATGGCCATGAGTCCGGGCTTATCTGGCATAAAATGCAGAAAACGCTGCCGGGCGATCTGGCTATTCACGGTCGTTAACCGACGTGAACATGCCGGATGGCGCTAACGCTTATCCGGCCTACAAAATCGAACACGGAAATACCAACAGTCCAGGCCGGGCAGGCAAAAGCGCCGCCCGGTTTTTTTATGCCTACAGCAAATTTTGCCGCGGCGGGCAACGCTCCAGCAGCTCCACGCTGCCGTCCGCATTCTGCTGCTCCAGCAGCACGTCAAACCCCCACAAACGATGCACGTGTTTCAGCACTTCGCGACGTCCCATATCCAGCGGTGCGCGGTTATGCGGCACGTAGCGCAGCGTCAGCGAACGGTCACCGCGCAGATCAACGTTCCATACCTGAATATTCGGCTCCAGGTTACTCAGGTTGTACTGTGCCGACAGCCGGTTGCGAATTTCCCGGTAGCCCTCTTCGTTGTGAATGGCGGATATTTCCAGATAGTTATTGTGATCGTCGTCGAGCACCGTAAACAGGCGGAAATCCCGCATCACCTTCGGCGACAGGAACTGGCTGATAAAGCTCTCATCCTTAAAATCACGCATCGCAAAGTGCAGCGTTTCGAGCCAGTCCGATCCGGCGATGTCCGGGAACCAGTATTTATCTTCTTCCGTTGGCGACTGGCAAATGCGCTTGATGTCCTGGAACATCGCAAAGCCCAGCGCATACGGATTGATGCCGCTGTACCACGGACTGTTGTACGGCGGCTGGAACACCACGTTGGTATGGTTGTGCAGGAATTCCAGCATAAAGCGCTCGGTCACTTTCCCCTCGTCATACAGATGATTGAGGATGGTGTAGTGCCAGAACGTCGCCCAGCCTTCGTTCATGACCTGCGTCTGTTTTTGCGGATAGAAATACTGGCTGACCTTGCGCACGATGCGCAGGATCTCACGCTGCCAGGATTCCAGCAGCGGGGCGTTTTTCTCCATAAAGTAGAGGAGGTTTTCCTGCGGCTCGGAAGGGTAGCGACGGGCGGTTTCGATCGCCTTTTCCTCTTCGCGCTTCGGCAGGGTACGCCACAGCGTGTTCACCTGGCTTTGCAGATATTCTTCCCGGCTTTTCTGCCGCGCTTTCTCCTCCTGTAAGGAGATTTTCTGCGGACGTTTGTAGCGATCCACGCCGTAGTTCATCAGCGCATGGCAGGAGTCCAGCAGTTTTTCCACCTCGTCAACGCCGTAGCGCTCTTCGCATTCGGTGATGTATTTGCGGGCGAAAATCAGGTAGTCGACGATAGAGCTCGCGTCCGTCCAGCTGCGGAACAGATAGTTATTTTTGAAGAAGGAGTTGTGCCCATAGCAGGCGTGCGCCATGACCAGCGCCT
Organism: Scandinavium sp. UTDF21-P1B; assembly: GCF_040750395.1. NCBI lineage: Bacteria > Pseudomonadati > Pseudomonadota > Gammaproteobacteria > Enterobacterales > Enterobacteriaceae > Scandinavium > Scandinavium sp. UTDF21-P1B. The sequence goes on along the minus strand of NZ_JBFLVD010000025.1, from coordinate 35,446 downwards.
GCATGGTCATGGTGTTCTCTTCCATCAGATAGGCGATACAAGGGTTGGAGTTAATAACGATTTCATACGCCAGCCCTTGCTGGCCGTGCTTATAGAGTCGCTCAGTTTCGATGAATTTTTTGCCAAACGACCAGTGAGTGTAGTTGATCGGCATCCCCACGCTGGAGTAAGCGTCCATCATCTGCTCGGAAGTAATGACTTCGATTTGATGCGGATAGGTATCAAGCCGGTAGAGCTTCGCCACCCGGTCGATTTCCGCCAGATAGGTATCCAGCAGCTCGAAGGTCCAGTCGGGTCCATCGCTCAGACGTGTGGTGTCCTTATTCATGGAGTCAATCGTAGCCATTAGCGCGCCCTCATTGTTGGCGGCCCTCTCTGTCTGGAGAGCCTCCTATCAAGAATAGAACACCCCCACGCTAACGTGCGAACAGCAAATATTTTTCTTCGCGATTTCCCTGCGTCAATCACGCCGCTTTGGTGAATTCTCAGCATTTTGTGCTGACGAAATTTGGGCCGCAGCAGGAGATTTCAAAACCATCCATACCTTTGTGATACGGGTATATGTGAGATGAGTCACCATAAAAAAAGCCTATGTTGAATAATATTTTAAACTAGGTTATCAGTTTGTAATCAGAAGATTGTTCTTTTACGGTACTGGAGTCGTTATGCGAGTGGTTATCCTCGGAAGTGGGGTCGTTGGCGTGGCCAGCGCCTGGTATTTACGTCAGGCGGGACACGATGTGACGGTCATCGACAGGGAGCCGGGCCCGGCGCTGGAAACCAGCGCCGCCAACGCCGGACAAATTTCACCAGGCTACGCCGCGCCGTGGGCCGCGCCGGGCGTGCCGCTGAAGGCCATCAAATGGATGTTCCAGCGCCACGCGCCGCTGGCGATAAGCCTCGACGGTACGCCGTTCCAGCTGAAGTGGATGTGGCAGATGCTGCGCAACTGCGACACCCGCCACTATATGGAAAACAAAGGCCGCATGGTGCGCCTTGCGGAATACAGTCGTGACTGCCTGATGGCGCTGCGTGACAGCACCGGCATCCAGTACGAAGGGCGCCAGGGCGGCACTTTGCAGCTATTCCGCACCGAACAACAGTATGAAAATGCCACCCGCGATATTGCCGTGCTGCAGGATGCCGGTGTCCCTTATCAGCTGCTGGAAGCAAATCGCCTGGCGGAAGTTGAACCTGCACTGGCGGAGGTTGCTCACAAGCTCACCGGCGGCCTGCGTTTGCCTAATGACGAAACCGGCGACTGCCAGTTGTTCACCCAAAGGCTGGCGAAAATGGCGGAAGAGGCGGGTGTCGTCTTCCGCTTTAATACACCTGTGGATCAGCTGCTGTCAGAAGGCGGGCAAATTTACGGCGTGAAGTGTGGTGAAGAAATTGTCAAAGCCGATGCGTACGTGATGGCCTTTGGCTCCTGGTCCACCGCCATGCTGAAGGGCATTGTCGATATTCCTGTGTATCCGCTCAAAGGCTATTCGCTCACGATTCCGGTTAAAGAAGAGGATGGCGCGCCTGTTTCAACTATCCTTGATGAAACGTATAAAATAGCGATAACCCGCTTCGATAACCGGATCCGCGTGGGCGGCATGGCGGAAATTGTCGGGTTTAATACGGCGCTGCTGAAGGCGCGGCGTGAAACGCTCGAAATGGTGGTGCGCGACCTCTTCCCGCGCGGTGGTCACGTTGAACAGGCGAACTTCTGGACCGGCCTGCGTCCCATGACGCCGGACGGCACACCGGTGGTCGGGCGCACGCCATACAAGAATTTATGGCTTAACACGGGCCACGGCACGCTGGGCTGGACCATGGCCTGCGGCTCCGGGCAGCTGTTGAGTGATTTGATTTCTGGCCGCACGCCGGCCATTCCGTACGATGATTTGGGCGTGGCCCGCTATCAGTCAGGCTATACGCCGTCGCGCCCGCAGCATTTGCATGGCGCGCACAACTAAGGAACCGTTATGTCACGTCCCATTACCGCCAGCCTGGATCTCCAGGCGCTGCGGCAGAACCTTGCGGTGGTACGCACTGCGGCCCCTGATTCCCGCGTCTGGTCGGTGGTGAAAGCCAATGCCTATGGGCACGGTATCGACAGGATCTGGAGCGCGCTGAGCGACACCGATGGCTTCGCGATGCTCAATCTTGAAGAGGCGGTGCTGCTGCGAGAACGCGGCTGGAAAGGGCCGATCCTGATGCTGGAAGGCTTTTTCCACGCCGAAGATTTACCGCTGTATGACCAGTATCGCCTGACCACTACCGTCCACAGCAACTGGCAGTTGAAGGCTTTGCAGAACGCAAAACTCAACGCGCCGCTGGATGTGTATGTCAAAGTCAACAGCGGGATGAACCGGCTGGGCTTCACGCCGGATAAAGTCTATACCGTCTGGCAGCAGCTGCGGGCTATGCGCAACGTCAGCGACATGACGCTGATGTCGCACTTTGCCGATGCAGAAAATCCCGAGGGCATCGTTGAGGCGTTAGAAAAGGTTGAGCTGGCGGCAGAAGGGCTGAATTGCCCTCGCTCGCTCTCTAACTCTGCCGCTACGCTCTGGCACCCGGAGGCGCATTACGACTGGGTTCGTCCGGGAATTGTGCTGTATGGCGCATCCCCATCCGGCAAATGGCAGGATATTGCCAACAGCGGCCTCAAGCCGGTAATGACGCTGAGCAGCGAAATCATCGCAGTGCAGAACCTGAAGTCGGGTGACACCGTAGGCTACGGGCGGCTGTATACCGCGCAGCAGGAGCAGCGTATCGGCATCGTTGCCTGTGGCTATGCCGACGGCTATCCGCGCATCGCGCCGGACGGCACGCCGGTGCTGGTGGATGGTATTCGTACCGGAACGGTCGGGCGGGTCTCGATGGATATGCTGGCGGTAGATTTAACGCCGTGTCCGCAGGCCGGGATCGGCACGCCCGTTGAGCTGTGGGGCAAAGAGATTAAGATTGATGACGTAGCGGAGCGCTGCGGCACGGTTGGCTATGAGCTGATGTGCGCTCTGGCGCAGCGCGTGCCTGTTGTGACGAGGTAAACCGCAAAACCTTCTCTTCGGAGAAGGTTTTTAGTGTTTGCTCCCTCTCCCTGTGGGAGAGGGTTGGGGTGAGGGCATCAGGCCGCAGAGCAATCAGACTACTCCACATCCTCTTCTGCCACGCGGACACCCACCTTCAGTACAGCGTTATCTGCTTTCTCCGCAACCGTCCAGACCATTCCGGCGAACTCAACCTGGTCACCCACGACCGGCGCGGCACCCAGCAGCAGCTGCACGATATCGCCGAGCGACTGCTGGTTATCGCGGAACTCTTCACCACCGTCGAGGCCGTAAATCAGGGCCACGTCGGCAAATTTCGCGCTGGCTTCCAGAATAAAGTCACCAAAGAAGCGCTGATCGAGCGCCACTGGTGGCGACTGGCTGAACATCTTGCCGAGCGCAGGCAGATCGCGCTCGCGGCCAATCACGCACAGCACGTCGTCTTCACGCAGGCGAGTGCTTCCCGTTGGGTGGAGCAGCATGTTGTCGCGGAACAGGGCGGCGATGCGCGTGTCCGGCGGCATATGCAAATCCCGCAGTGCCGCACCCACGCACCATTTGTCGGCGCTGAGCTGGTACACAAATTGCTCCCACGGGTTCTCCGGGTGAATATCCAGCCCTACGCGGGAAACCGGCCAGCCGACGGGGGGCACCACCACTTTGGCTTTTTTGGCGGCCCAGGAGAGCGAGGTGCCCTGCAACAGTAGCGAAACCAGCACCACGAAGAAGGCGACGTTGAAGAACAGCCGTGCGTTCTCAAGGCCTGCCATCATTGGGAACACGGCCAGGATGATCGGCACCGCGCCCCTGAGGCCAACCCAGCTGATAAACACACGCTCGCGCAGGTTGAAACCGCGAAACGGCAGCAGGCCGATGAACACGGATAACGGGCGTGCGAAGAAGATCATGCCGGCAGAAAGCAGCAGCGCAGGAATGGCTATCGGCAACAGATCCGACGGCGTCACCAGCAGGCCGAGCACGAGGAACATGCCGATTTGTGCGAGCCACGCCAGGCCATCGAAGTTTTGCAGGATGGCGTAGCGGTTACGAATGGGGCGGTTGCCGAGCAGAAAACCGCAAAGATACACCGCCAGAATACCGCTGCCATCGAGCGAGGTGGTGACAGCGAAAATCATAATGCCGCCGCTCAGCGCCAGCAGGGGATAAAGCCCGGCGGGAAGTGAGATGCGGTTGATCATCTGCAGCAGCAGGTAGCCACCGCCCAGGCCAATCACGATGCCGAGGCCAAACTGCTGGAAAATGTGAACGGCAAACATCCAGTCGAGACCGGTCTGCTGACGCTGGATCATCTCAATTAGCGTGATGGTGAGAAACACCGCCATCGGATCGTTGCTGCCAGATTCAATCTCCAGCGTGGAGCCGACGCGTTCGTTGAGGCCTTTGCCGCCGAGCAGTGAAAATACCGCCGCCGCATCGGTTGAGCCGACTATCGCGCCAATCAGCAGCCCTTCAATCAGATTCAGGTGGAACAGCCATGCGGCCATCATTCCGGTCAGACCGGAGGTGATTAGCACGCCAATGGTCGCCAGCGACAGCGCCGGGCCGAGGGCGACGCGAAAGGAGCTTGCCTGAGTACGCATTCCGCCGTCGAGCAGGATCACCGCCAGCGCGAGGTTACTGATCATGTAAGCGAAGGGGTAATTATCAAACGGAATGCCGCCGACGCCATCGATGCCCGCAAGCATGCCAATGGCGAGGAAAATCACCAGAATGGGGATCCCGAGACGGGAAGAAAAAGAACTCAATAAAATACTGCAGGTGACCAGCACCGAACCCAGAATAAACAGACTGATTATTGCCCCGGCATCCAACGTTCACGTACTCCCTTGATCGCGTGAAAATGAGTGTAAAACGTTATCACAGAAGTACGCGAAACGACGGATTAATCAGCGCTATGAGCGATTTTTTTATTCCATGAGGGTCGGATGACCGGACATTGTTAACGTGGTGCGCTTGCCGGAGTGAACCAGACGCGCCTGCGCGCCCAGCGGCAGAGTCACTGTGCGCTGCTCATGACCAAAATCCAGGCCGCTGATAACAGGAATGCTCAGCCGTGATTGCAGATATGCCGTCATCACCGGTAAGTCATATCCGGCATCGTAATCATTCGGCTCTGCGCCGCTGAAGCTGCCGAGGACAATCGCCTGCTGACGACCCAATATTCCCGCGTGGAACAGCTGTAACAGCATGCGCTCAACGCGGAACGGGTGCTCGTTAATGTCTTCCAGTACCAGAATGCCGTCATTCATTTCCGGCAGCCAGGGCGTGCCGACCAGGGACGCCAGCATCGCCAGGTTGCCGCCCCATAGTATGCCGGTTGCTTCACAGGCCGGGCCGCTGCCATTCCATTCGACGGTAAACTGCGGGTTGCGCAGCGCGCGCCAGAAGTGCTCTTCGGTAAACGTGTTCAGCGTCTCTGCGCCGAAGTTCCCGGCAATCATGGGCCCGCTAAATGTCACGACGCCTTCGCACAGCAGCGCCATCTGGATAGCGGTGAAATCGCTGTGGCCGCAGATGAGCAGGGGCTCCTGCTGCTGGCGGGCGGCAATGGCCTGCCAGTCAATCATATCGAGCAGGCGGCTTGCGCCGTAGCCACCGCGCACCGGCATGACGATGACGTTTTGCCCTTTGAGGTTTGCCAGCGCGCTGATATCACCCGCCCGTTCCGCTTCTGTACCGGCAAAACGCTGCTGGCGGCGCGTCAGAATCGACTGATTCTCTACCGGATACCCGGCGGCTTCGAGGCGCTCAATCCCGCGTGCGGCGGCCTGCTGGTTGATGCAGTAGCCCGATGGCGAAATCAGATGAAACAGAGTCATGGCAATTCCTTGCAGAGAATGAAACGGTTATGATGCCGCCTGAACTTCGCGTTGTCATCAGCGCGCACACTTCAGTGATAAGGATAGAAGCGTGAAATTGAGATGGTTTGCTGTTTTAGCGGTACTGCTTGCCGGGTGCAGTTCTAAGCCCAAATACGATTATACTCAGCCACCTTATAACCCGACGGTGCCGGTACAACGGGCTATGCAGTGGATGCCGATAAGCCAAAAAGCTGGGGCGGCCTGGGGACTCGATCCAAAATTTATCACGGCGATTATCGCGGTCGAATCAGGCGGGAACCCTGGCGTGGTGAGTAAATCGGGCGCAGTGGGCCTGATGCAGCTTAAGCCGTCCACCGCCGGGCGCGAAGTGTATCGCTATATGGGCTGGAGCGGCGATCCTTCCGTCAGCGAGCTGAAAAATCCGGAGCGCAACATCTCAATGGGCACGGCCTATTTCCGGATTCTGGAAAACGGACCGCTGCTGGGCATTAAGGATCCCGAAGTGATGCAGTACGCGCTGGTCACCTCTTATGTTAACGGGGCAGGCGCGCTGCTGAGAACCTTCTCGTCAGACCGCAAAAAAGCCATTGCTGAAATCAACGGCATGGACAAAGAGGCGTTCTTCGACCATATCGTTAAAAATCATCCATCGCCGCAGGCCCCTCGCTATATCTGGAAGGTGCAAAAGGCCATGGACGCTATCGACTGATTTAACGAACCTTATTCGCGCGTTCGCGCGCCTCACGCTCCAGGGAGAAAATAATGCGCTGGAGCGTGCGTTCAACCGCCGGACTGATGTTAAGAAAACGGAAGCTCAGGCGCGGTGTGCTGATGGTTTCATTCTTGCCGTCCACCACCTTGCGTTCGCTCAGCGAAATCAGCTGGGCATCGAAGTGAAATTTCCCCCATTCCCCCATATCAAGCTCCAGCTGCGGGATCATCACGCCTGACTTGAGCTGAGGCGGCGGCGTTCCGTCCAGCAGTGCACCCATGCCCCCAAGGGAGAGGTCGCACAGGCGAAAGCGGATTTCACTTTTATCGGCAAGCTTCGCTTTGCAGTAATAAACCGGGTGCAGCGGGGCAGAAATACGGAAAAATTCCCGGCGCTGAATAAACCACAGCGTAGGTGGCACGGGCATGGTGAAGGCGGGCAGGTCCAGAAACTGGCCATGGCTGAGCGCTGGCACGGTAAATTCGATTTTTGCGCCCTGGGTTTCGGCAGAGAGAGTGATATTTTCCGCACGCTGCACCGCGCGATTTTCATACTCCTGGCTGCCGTAATCGATAATAAGAGTCTGAGGTGAGACGTCGAGAATGCGGCTTATAAATTGCGATGTGCCCCAGGAGACGCGTACAGGAATGCGGTCGCGGTGCAGATCGCGAAGAATGTTTAACACTGCCAGCGAATTTTGTTTAAGGAATTGCTCATTGTAATGACTCACGCCCGGTAGCTCCTTATTGACAGAGATTCGATCCACTATCGGCAGCGCGCACCAGAACTTAATACAAACGAGGGAATATTTTTTTACAGATAAAAAATTAAATTGAATCGCTACATTTTAAGAATGTTTACCTATACTTAAGATAACCGGAGCGCACAATACGCCCGCATTATTTGTGGTTATTTTATTTCTTTGGAGGGTGGTTAAAATGGGCATTCTGACCTGGATTGTATTTGGACTGATTGCAGGTATTATCGCGAAACTGATCATGCCGGGCCGCGATGGCGGCGGTTTTATTCTGACCTGCGTGCTGGGGATTGTCGGTGCCGTCGTCGGCGGCTGGCTGGCAACCATGTTCGGCATCGGCAGCGTGAACGGTTTCAATATGCACAGCTTCCTGGTAGCGGTTGTGGGTGCCATCGTGGTGCTGATTGTCTTCCGACTTCTGCGCCGCAACGCATAAGCAATAACGAGTAATAAATAAAAGGGCAGCCGAATGGCTGCCCTTTTTCGTACACGCAAGCGAAGCGCTGCCGGGCAATGGGCCGCAAATTGCTTAAAAATCATACCCCACGGTGGCAATCACCGAGCGCTCTGCACCCCAGTAGCAGTTGTTGGTGCCATAGCAACCAGAAAGATATTCACGGTCGGTCAGGTTGTTGGCGTTAACCTGCACATATGCACCTTTGAGAGCAGAACTCCAGGCCCCAAGGTCGGCGCGGATCATCGCATCAATCAACGTGGTCGAGGGCAGGCGTTCAGTGTTGGTATCGTCTGCCCACTGTTTACCGATGTAGCGCACGCCTGCCCCCGCGCTGATGCCGAAATCGAACTGATAATGCGCCCACAGGGAAGCCATCTGATCCGGCGTCAGCTGTGGCGTGTTGTTATCGGTGCCGTCTTTGGTATCGGCAAAGCGCAGGCGGTTCCAGGTATACCCGGCAATGGTGCTCAGGCGCGGCGTCAGCTGATTACGCGCTTCCAGCTCAACGCCCTGCGAATGCACTTTCCCGGCAGGCAGGAAGGTGGCAGTACCGATGTTTGGGTCGCGGGTCGCCACGTCCTTTTGCGTCAGATCGTAAACTGCAATGCTGTAGAGGTCAGCGCTGCCCGGCGGCTGGAACTTCAGACCGGCTTCATACTGCTCCGCCGTGGTGGGCTTCAGCAGATTGCCATCAGGACCGGAGAGCATCGCAGGCGTGATCGCCTGACTGTAGCTCAGGTAGGGCGAGAGGCCATTTTCGAAGGCGTAAAGCAGCGAGGCGCGGCTGCTGATGTGGTCATCCGAGCGCCGCGAGGAGGTCCCAAAAGTGTCGCTGACCTGCTGCGAGACAATGCGGTCGTAGCGGGTGGAGAGATTCGCATGCCAGCGGTTCCAGACCATTTCATCCTGCAAATAGACACCTGCCTGATAGTAGCGACGGTTGTTATCGTCGCTGTAGGTTACGGTGTGCCCGGTCTGCGGCGTGGAGTACGTCCATGGATCCAGCGGTGAAGCCCCGCCTGCGCCGCTCCACAGGTCATTGCGGAAACGGTGATATTCGCCGCCCAGAATCAGCGTGTGCGCCACCTCGCCAGTCGTGAAATCGGCCTTCAAGCGGTTGTCGGTTGACCAGCCGTCCAGCGAACCTTCCGAGCCGCTGTAGCCGCGGGCCAGCATGTCGCTGTCGCCGACCCAGCCCACCTGATACACCTGATCGAGCTTCACGTTGGAGTGGGTATAGCTGCCGCTTGAATGTACCGACCAGACGTCGCTGAACTGGTGGTCGAACTCGTAGCTGTAAATCTGTTCCCGGCGCTGGTAGCCGTCGCCCGGATCGCCCTCGTTGGTATGATTGCCGAGCCTGCGTCCGTTGTGCTCGTAGCGTGTGCCGTCCAGCGGCAGCGATCCGTGATAGCCGCCCGACGGATCTTTTTGCAGATAGGCGCGCAGCAGCAGGCTGGTGTCGGAGTCCGGCTGCCAGAGCAGCGACGGGGAAATGGCGTAGCGCTCCTCGCGGGTGTTGTCGAACTGCATGTCGGTATTACGGGTAATCCCCATCAGGCGATACGCCCACTGGTCGTTAATAGCGTCGGTGTAATCAAACGCTGCGCCTTTGGTGTTCTGGGTGCCGCCAAACGCCTGAAGGTGGCCTTCGGAGGTGAACAGCGGGCGCTTAGAGGTGAGATTTACCAGCCCGCCCGGCACGCTCTGGCCGTACAGCGCGGAGGAGGGGCCTTTAATCACATCAATGCGATCGAGGAACCATGGGTCAATCTGCACGATGTTGTGGCTGCCACCATCGCTCATCAGACGCATACCGTCGAGGAAAATATTATCGACGTCACCGCCGTGGTAGCCCCGTAGCGAAATAGCGTCGAAGCGGGTCGCCGCGCCGCCAAAGGTGCTGTAGACGCCTGGCGTATAGCTCAGCGCCTGGCTGACGTTAGTGATGCCCTGATCTTCCATCTGCTGACGCGTCACCACGGACACCGACTGCGCGGTGGTGATTAAGGGCTGATCGGTTTTGGTCGCGCCGGTTGACGTTTTAGCGCTATATCCCTGAGTCGGGGCAGTGGCAGATTCTACCGGCTGTGCCGTCACCACAACCGTTTCTTCAGAGAAGGCGGCGCAGGGGAAAGCCAGCGCCAGCGCGCAAAGCACCGACGAGCGTTTAAGAGGCAAAGTGTTAGTCATCACATCATCCTGAGAAACACGGTCTGGCACTCCTGTACGCCGCCGTGTCAAATCGTGCGAAAATGTCAGTTTTCGTTAAAAAGAATGCGAATTATTATTGTTTGCGTTAATTGAATCAAGCGAAGAAGTCACGAGGTGACTACCATTTTGGGTAGTAGCGCTGGGGAATTGCCAGGTGGCGGCTGAAGCCCTGGCTGGCCTACAAAAACAGCCGGATATAGCATCTGGCTCACAGGCCGGGCAAGCCTGCGCCGCCCGGCAATGTCGCCGTTTATTGCGTTTTGGTGGTGGGAGCGGCAGCCGCTGGCGCTGGCCGCGTTTTCGGCACGTCGTCGCACGGTTTCTCTTTCGGACAGATCAGATCGAGCATCTTCAGCGTCACGCCGTTACTCCAGCCAAAACCGTCCTGGAGCGGATATTCCCCACCGCCGCCTCCGGTGCCGGTGGAGGTGATGTCATACTTCTCGACCAGCTTCTGCTGGCTGTCGTAAGTGTGCTGCACGTTGGTGAGAAAACGCCAGCTCACCTCCATTGCCAGCGTCTCTTTACCGTAATTCTGCAGGCCTTCGGTTGCCACCCATTGCAGCGGCGCCCAGCCGTTCGGCGCGTCCCACTGCTGGCCGCTGTTGACCGTGGTGGTGGTGATACCGCCAGGTTTCAGCAGGCGTGATTCCGTTACGGCAGCGACTTTCGCCGCGCGGTCATTAGACGCCGCATGCACGTAAAGCGGGAACAGCGCCGCGGCGGTCAGTTGATTACGCGTCTTTTTGGTTTTCAGATCGTAATCGGCGTACCAGCCCTCTTTGTCGTTCCACAAATATTTCTCTATCGCTTTCTGGCGCTCGTTTGCCAGCGTTTCATAGCGGGTGGCTTTGGTATCGTCCCCCGCAGCTTTGCTGGCGGTAGCGATGATTTTTTCCATCCGGAACATCAGCGAGTTGAGATCGACGGGCACAATGCTGGTGGTGCGAATGGAGCTGAGTTTTTGCGGGTCGTCCATCCAGCGCGAACTGAAATCCCAGCCGGAGGCGGCAGCAGAGCGCAGATCGCGGTAAATCTCGGTGGCCGGACGATTCGGATTGCTTTTGGCGGTGTTGACGTCATCCAGCCAGGATTCCGGGCGCGGCGTGTCCTTATCGTCCCAGTAGCGGTTCAGCAGGACGCCATCCTCCAGCTTCACCACGCGCTTATTCGCCGAACCGTTTTGCAGCGCGTCTGCACCGTCCATCCAGTAAGCGTGCTCTTTTTCCATCTGTGGCAAATACGTTTTCAGTGCGTCGCTGTCGTGTGTGGCAAGCAGTTCCACCATCAGCGAGAAGAACGGCGGCTGTGAGCGGCTCAGGTAGTAGCTGCGGTTGCCGTTGGGAATGTGGCCCCAGGTGTCGATTTCATAGCCGAAGTTAGCGACCATATCCTCGATTTTGTCCCAGTGGCCGCTCTCCGCCAGCCCCAGCATGGTGAAATAGCTGTCCCAGTAATAGACTTCGCGAAAGCGCCCGCCGGGCACCACATAGGGCTTCGGCAACGGCAGCAGGGAATCCCATTTTTCGGCGCTGTCGGTGGTACGCGTCAGCACGGGCCAAAGTCCGTCGATATGGTCGCGCAGGCTTTGATCCTTCGGCGGCACGTACTTGTCTTTTTCCTCGGGGAGAGTGAAGTTGACCTCAACAAAGTGGCGCAGGTCAAAGCTGCTCTGGGCGCGCTGCATCCTGTAATCGGCCAGGATCATCAGCGGATCGCTTTTGGGCACGGCGTCGGCAAAGGTTTTTTGATCGGGAAACAGCTTCGCGCTCTGCACATCGTTAAATAACGGGCCTAATAAAACATCCGGGGATTGAGGTTGCGCCTCATCGGCCTGCGCATAAGCCAGGCCCAGCGAAAACAGCGCCCCCCCAAGTGCCAGCCGCAGGGCGAGGTAGAGGGTATCTGGGCGGCGCAAAGCGGGTTTATTCATTGTCGGTTCTCCTTTTTAATAGCGCACATTCCGCTGCCTGTAACCATAGACGAAACTCATTTACGTCGCGTGTCGGGGATAACACTTTTCGCTTTTTCGACTAATTTCCTATACCGCTGAAACGTGGGGGATAAAACAAAAAATGCCCTCAAATCATCCGCCAGAATCTCCGGGATCGCTTTTGCAAAACCCGCGTCTGTACTCCCCGTTCAGGAATATTCAGCGCGTCATCTTCATCTGTTTATCGTTTTTCTGTCATTAAAGCGTCACGCGCAGCGCTGTTAATAACCCACGGCGAAAACCAGCAACGTGGAACTCTTATGAACAACGCTCGCGCCCTTTTTTCCCTGAACGATTACCCGCTCCAGCCGCAGCCGCTCCCGGCAAATCTGCGTAAAGTGCTGAGCGTGAAAAATCTCTGCAAATCCTATAACGCTCAGCAGACGGTGCTGAACGACATCAGTTTCGACCTGCATGCCGGAGAAATGGTGGGCATTGTCGGGCGAAGCGGGGCGGGGAAATCCACGCTGCTGCACGTGCTGAACGGCACGCATACCGCCACCGAAGGTGAAATCTTAAGCTACCCGGAAGTGGGCATGCCGCGTGATGTCTCCCATCTCAGCGGACGCGCCCTGAACCAGTGGCGCAGCGAATGCGGGATGATTTTCCAGGACTTCTGCCTGGTGCCGCGCCTCGACGTGCTGACCAACGTGCTACTCGGCCGCCTGAGCCAGACTTCCACCCTCAAATCCCTGTTTAAGGTCTTCTCAGACGACGACCGCGCCCGGGCAATTGCCCTGCTCGAATGGATGAACATGCTGCCGCACGCGCTTCAGCGGGCGGAAAACCTCTCCGGAGGGCAGATGCAGCGCGTGGCGATTTGTCGGGCGCTGATCCAGAACCCTTCTGTGCTACTGGCCGATGAACCCGTTGCTTCACTCGATCCCAAAAACACTCAGCGCATCATGAACGTGCTGCGTGAGGTCAGCGAGCAGGGCATCAGCGTGATGGTCAACCTGCACTCGATTGAACTGGTTAAAACTTACTGCACCCGCGTAATTGGCATTGCGCAGGGGAAAATCGTCTTTGACGGCCATCCGGACGATCTGAACCCGGATGTGCTGCAACAGCTTTATGGCGATGACATTAGCCAGATCCACTGAAACATACCTTCTCTTAAGACAACACGGGCAATGATAATGACTAAGCACATGAAGCGCACATTAACACTTTCCGCGATGATGGCTGGGCTGCTGGTGGCCGGGCATGCCGCGGCAGAACAGCCGAAAGAGCTCAATCTGGGCATCCTCGGCGGGCAGAATGCCACGCAGCAAATTGGCGATAACCAGTGCGTGAAGGATTTTCTCGACAAGGAGCTGAACGTCGACACTAAACTGCGCAACTCCTCTGACTATTCCGGCGTCATTCAGGGTCTGCTCGGCGGCAAAGTCGACGTGGTGCTGAGCATGTCGCCGTCGTCCTACGCTTCGGTGTACATCAATAACCCGAAAGCGGTGGATATCGTTGGCATCGCAGTGGATGACAAAGATCAGTCCCGCGGCTATCACTCGGTGGTGATCGTCAAAGCCGACAGCCCGTATAAAACCATCGACGACCTGAAGGGCAAGTCCTTCGGCATGGCCGACCCGGACTCCACCTCTGGCTTCCTGATCCCGAATCAGGCGTTCAAGAAAAAGTTCGGCGGCACGCCGGATAACAAATACAACAACTTCTTCTCCAGCGTTACCTTCTCCGGCGGCCACGAGCAGGACATTCTCGGCGTGCTGAACGGCCAGTTCGCAGGCGCAGTGACCTGGGCATCCATGGTGGGTGACTACAACGACGGCTATACGGCTGGTGCGTTCAACCGCCTGATCCGCATGGATCACCCGGACCTGATGAAGAACATCCGGATTATCTGGCAGTCGCCGCTGATCCCGAATGGCCCGATTCTGGTGAGCAACAGCCTGCCGACGGACTTCAAGGCCAAAGTGGTGGATGCAGTGAAGAAGCTGGATAAGGAAGATCACGCCTGCTTTATCAAGGCGATGGGCGGCACCCAGCATATCGGCCCGTCGACGGTGGCGGACTTCCAGCAGATTATCGACATGAAGCGCGAACTGGTTAACGCCCGTTAATCAGGCCATTTCACCTCCCTCGCGCGGTTGGCGGGGGAGCGTTCATCCCGCGAGTGAACATGCAGAATACTGAATTCGAACGTTATTACCACCAGATAAAGGCCCGCCAGACGCGCGATACCTTCACTTGGTCGGCCCTGCTGCTGGTTCTCTGGTTTGCCGCCGGGCAGGCCGCCGAGTTTAATCTCCTCACCATCTTGCACTCACTGCCGAACTTCTTCGATTACATGCTGGAAACGGTGCCGACGCTGCACGGCGGCCTGCTTTTCGCCGATTCGCACACCAAAGGATCGCTGGCGTACTGGGGCTATCGTTTACCCATTCAGCTGCCGCTGATTTGGGAAACGCTGCAGCTGGCGCTGGCGGCAACGCTGGTGGCGGTGGCCATTGCGACAATCCTTGCATTCCTTGCGGCGCGAAACGCCTGGGCACCGCTCGGCGTGCGAATGGCTATCCGCGCGCTGGTGGCGTTTTTGCGTACCATGCCGGAGCTGGCGTGGGCGGTGATTTTCGTTATGGCGTTTGGCATTGGTGCGATACCGGGCTTTCTGGCGCTAATGCTGCACACCGTTGGCAGCCTGACCAAGCTCTTTTACGAGGCTATCGAAAGCGCGCAGAACAAGCCGGTTCGTGGGCTTACGGCCTGCGGAGCCACGCCCGTTCAGCGGATGCGCTTCGCGCTCTGGCCGCAGGTGAAGCCCATTTTTCTCTCCTACGGCTTTATGCGGCTTGAAATAAATTTCCGCTCATCAACCATTCTTGGGTTAGTGGGGGCGGGCGGCATCGGCCAGGAGTTGATGATCAACATTAAACTCGACAGATACGACCAGGTGAGCATGACGCTGCTGCTGATTGTAATCGTCGTTTCGCTGCTCGATATGCTCTCTGGCCGCCTGCGCCAGCGGGTGCTGGAGGGGAACAAATGAAACAGTGGCAAGCGGTGACGGATACCGCGCAATACCGGGAAACGCATGCGGCGCTGTTTCGCGTGCAGGGGCGCTATCTGCGCCATATCGGCCTGCTCGCGCTTGCGGCCTTGCTCTATTACGTCTGGTTCTTCATCCAGTTCGGCATCAGCTACGAGCAGCTCACCAGCGGCATGGCGCAGCTCGGGCGCTATTTCTTTCGCATGTTCGTCTGGCATGATTTCCTTAACTGGCCGTTTGGCTACTATTTCCGCCAGATTGGCATCACGCTGGCTATCGTCTTTTCCGGCACCCTCACTGCGACGGTCATTGCGCTGCTGCTTTCGTTTCTTGCGGCCCGCAACATCATGCGCGGCCCGGTAACGCGGTTTGTGGCGATGTTTGTGCGCCGCCTGTTCGACCTGCTGCGCGGAATCGACATGGCGATTTGGGGGCTGATATTCGTGCGCGCCGTGGGGCTTGGCCCGCTGGCGGGCGTGCTGGCGATTATCATGCAGGACACCGGTTTGCTCGGGCGCTTATATGCTGAAGGGCATGAAGCGGTGGAGCGTGCGCCGGGTCGTGGCCTGACGGCGGTTGGCGCTAACGGTCTGCAAAAGCACCGTTTCGGTATTTTCACCCAGTCATTCCCGACGTTCCTGGCGCTGAGCCTCTATCAACTGGAGTCCAACACCCGCTCAGCGGCGGTGCTGGGCTTCGTTGGCGCGGGCGGTATCGGGCTGATCTATGCCGAGAACATGCGCCTGTGGAACTGGGATGTGGTGATGTTCATTACCCTGCTGCTGGTGGCAGTGGTGATGACGATGGATGCGCTGTCGTCGTGGCTTCGCCGTCGCTACATTACCGGGGCGACGGTGCCGTTGTATAAAGCAGGGGAGTAATCATCGGGCGGGTGGGCGCGAAAAAACTCGCCTCGGGACGGGGCGGGCAATGGTATGATTGCGGCCTGAACGTCAGCCGCTGGCTGATACCGATGCATTTACCGGAATACTGACCGTGACCTCTTTTGCTGAACTTAACGCGCTGCCTGATGAACAACTGAACAACCTCACCGAGCTGGGCTATCTCACCATGACCCCGGTGCAGGCGGCGGCGTTACCGGCCATTCTTGCGGGGAAAGACGTCCGCGCGCAGGCGAAAACCGGCAGCGGCAAAACCGCCGCGTTTGGCCTTGGCCTGCTGCAACACATTGACGCCAGCCAGTTTATTACCCAGTCGCTGATCCTCTGCCCGACGCGCGAGCTGGCCGATCAGGTGGCGAAAGAGCTGCGCCGTCTGGCGCGCTACATGGCTAACATTAAAGTGTTGACCCTGTGCGGTGGCCTGCCGTTCAGCGTGCAGCGCGACTCGTTAATTCATGCGCCGCATATCATTGTGGCAACGCCCGGTCGTCTGCTCGATCACCTGAAAAAAGAGACCGTCAGCCTCGACGCGTTGCAGACGCTGGTGCTGGACGAAGCCGATCGCATGCTGGATATGGGGTTTGCCGATGCCATTGATGAAGTACTGAGCCACGCCCCGGCGAAGCGCCAGACGCTACTGTTCTCGGCCACCTGGCCGAAGGCGATTGCGGCGATCAGCACCCGTTTTCAGCGCGAGCCGGTGACGGTGGAAATCGATACCGTCGACGAACTTCCTGCGGTGGAGCAGCAGTTCTACGAAGTGTCGCGCAACGGCAAAATCCGCCTGTTGCAGCAGCTGCTGAGCAAGCACCAGCCCGCATCCTGCGTGGTGTTCTGCAATACCAAAAAAGATTGTCAGGCCGTCTGCGATGCGCTGACCGAAAGCAATCAGAGCGTGCTGGCCCTGCACGGCGACATGGAGCAGCGCGATCGTGACCAGACGCTGGTGCGTTTTGCGAACGGCAGCAGCCGCGTGCTGGTGGCAACCGACGTCGCGGCGCGCGGTCTGGACATTAAAGCGCTGGAGATGGTCATCAACTTCGAGCTGGCGTGGGATCCGGAAGTGCACGTGCACCGTATCGGGCGTACCGCGCGCGCCGGGCAGAGTGGCCTTGCCATCAGCTTCTGCTCGCCGGAAGAGGGCCAGCGCGCCGCTGTCCTTGAAGAGATGCTGAATATGAAGGTGGAATGGCAGCAGCCGCCTGCGGGCATCACCGTTGCGCCGCTGGAAGCCACAATGGCGACGCTGTGCATCGACGGCGGTAAAAAAGCCAAAATGCGTCCGGGCGATATTCTGGGGGCGTTAACCGGTGATATGGGCTTAGACGGGGCCGACATCGGCAAAATCGACATTCACCCGATTCACGCGTTTGTCGCGGTGAAACAAAGCGTAGCCCGCCATGCCTGGAAGCAGCTCCAGCAGGGCAAAATCAAAGGCAAGTCGGTGAAGGTGCGTCTGTTTAAGTAATCCTTTCCGCCCGTTTGCATGGGCATTGCCCGGTGGCGGCTGCGCCTGACCGGGCCTACGGGGTTTGCCGTTTGTAGGCCGGATAAGCGTAGCGCCATCCGGCAACGGGATTAACGCATCATCGGCAGATTAAGCTCATGCTTTTTCGCGCACTCAATGGCCTGCTCGTATCCGGCATCGGCATGGCGCATCACGCCCGTTGCCGGGTCGTTCCACAGTACGCGCGCCAGACGCTTGTCGGCTTCCGGTGTGCCATCACAGACAATCACCACCCCGGCGTGCTGTGAGAAGCCCATGCCAACGCCGCCGCCGTGATGCAGGCTGACCCAGGTTGCGCCGCCAGCGGTGTTGAGCAGGGCATTCAGCAGCGGCCAGTCGGATACGGCATCAGACCCGTCGCGCATCGATTCTGTTTCGCGGTTGGGTGAGGCGACGGAGCCGCAGTCGAGGTGATCGCGGCCAATCACAATTGGCGCTTTCAGCTCGCCGTTGCGCACCATTTCGTTAAACGCCAGCCCGGCCAGATGGCGTTCGCCGAGGCCAAGCCAGCAGATACGCGCCGGTAAGCCCTGGAAGGCGATGCGCTCCTGCGCCATATCCAGCCAGCGGTGCAGGTGGGCGTTATCCGGGAACAGCTCCTTCAGTTTGGCGTCGGTTTTACGAATATCTTCTTCATCGCCGGAAAGCGCCACCCAGCGGAACGGGCCTTTGCCCTCGCAGAACAGCGGGCGAATGTAGGCGGGCACAAAGCCCGGGAAATCGAAGGCATTTTTCACGCCTTCCTCAAGCGCCACCTGGCGAATGTTGTTGCCGTAATCGACGGTTGGCACGCCCATATGATGGAAATCGAGCATCGCCTGAACGTGTACCGCCATCGAGGCGCGGGCGGCTTTTTCCACGGCCTTCGGCTGCGTTTCCCGCTCATCAAGCCAGCGCGTCACGCTCCAGCCTGCCGGTAAATAACCGTTAATCGGGTCATGGGCAGAGGTCTGATCGGTGACGATGTCCGGACGCATACCGCCTGCCTGCGCACGCTTCACCAGCTCCGGCAGGATTTCTGCGGCGTTGCCGAGCAGGCCGACGGAAATGGCTTTCTTCTTCGCCGTCGCATCAGCAATCAACGCCAGGGCCTGATCGAGATTCGTTGCTTTGTAGTCGACGTAGCGGGTCCGAATGCGGAAGTCGATACGCGACTCCTGGCACTCAATTGCCAGCACCGATGCGCCCGCCAGAACGCCCGCCAGCGGCTGCGCGCCGCCCATGCCGCCCAGTCCGGCGGTGAGGATCCATTTACCGCTCAGATCGCCGTTGTAGTGCTGACGTCCCGCCTCGGCGAAGGTTTCGTAGGTGCCCTGTACGATGCCTTGTGCGCCGATGTATATCCAGGAGCCCGCGGTCATCTGGCCGTACATCATCAGCCCGGCTTTATCGAGTTCGTGGAAGTGATCCCAGTTGGCCCAGTGCGGCACGATATTGGCGTTCGCCAGCAGCACGCGCGGGGCGTCGGCGTGGGTGCGGAACACCGCGACCGGCTTACCGGACTGAACCACCAGCGTCTCTTCAGGGTGCAGAGCTTCGAGCGAACGCAGGATCTGCTCGAAGCATTCCCAGTTGCGTGCGGCCTTGCCAATCCCGCCGTACACCACCAGATCTTCCGGGCGTTCGGCCACGTCCGGATCGAGGTTGTTCTGAATCATGCGGTAAGCGGCTTCAATCAGCCAGTTGGCGCAGTGCAGTTTGTCGCCGTGAGGGGCGCGAACCGTACGGGAGAGAGCAGTAGTCTGAGGCGTGGTCATGGCAGTCCTTCCTGAGTCAGTGTCGGTGATCGGTAAACGCCGGAACGTTTGTTATGAATATGTAACAATAAAAGCGATGATGTATAGGCTTGTCTATACAACTTGATGCATATTGCAAACGGGATCACATTCGGCCTTATAAACGTCTGGAAAGACAAAGGGTTATAAGATGCTGATCTCAGCCAGTAACAGCAGTGCATCGTCGGAACGCGGCAAAACGATGCCTGGACAGTCGCCCTGCCATGCGATGCCGCTTCGTGTATGGCACTGTTTTCCGGCGAGTTCCCATGTTCCCTGAAGCACAAACGCCACACCTTCCTGAGCGGGGGAATGCGCCGAGCTGACAACCTGAACGGAGGCAGAAGCCCGGCCGCGCCGGGTCATGATGTTGAAATCCAGCCCCGCGCCCGCGATCCCTTCCGACCTTAACGGCCACTCTCCGGCAAACGCCCACGGCTGCCAGCGCTCAAGCTGATGATTGATCTCATTACCGCGTAGCCACAGCGGCCCGCCTTCCAGCAGCGTGATGACCCGATCCACACCCTCGAACAACGAAAAAGGACCGTCCGCGTTCAAAGTTGCCAGGCTTGCCCGCCAGAGAAACGGCGCATCGGGAGAGGGGACTTTGATGATTTCGCGGGTTTCTCCGCCGCCATTCTGCCAGCGACTCACCGGCAGCGTGTCAAAACTGAAGGGGAAAATCATGAGGCTAACTCCCTGGTTTTCTGAGCATTAAGCTGTTTTAATGCCACATTTGATATTCATTTTGATTACAAATTATTTACAACATGGCTCACAAATCCATCATTCGGCGAGTGTGATGAAAAGTCAATGGTTGTATATACATGTTCTGTCATCTGTTGCACGCCGTGCCGCACAGCATCAAACACGCTAATGAAATCAGGAGAATCATCATGAAGCAGCGCACCACATTTCGCGGGATCTGTCTGACCACTCTGCTTTCAGGGCTATTGCTGAGCGCCACAGCCGTACAGGCGAAGGAGTGGAGCTCGATAACCATCGCCACCGAAGGCGGGTATGAGCCGTGGAACCTGACGCTGCCGGGCGGCAAGCTGAGCGGTTTTGAGCCAGAGCTGATGGAAAATCTCTGCAAGCGAATGGGCATCCAGTGCAAGCTGGTGGTACAGAACTGGGATGGCATGATTGCCGGGCTGAATGCGGGCAAATATGACGTGATCATGGATGCGATTGTGATCACGCCTGAGCGTAAAAAGGTAGTCAGCTTCACCGTGCCTTACGCCAGTACGCCTGCTTCGTTTATCACCGTGAAGGGCAACCTGCTGCCGCCTGCGCCAGCCATCAAGCTGCACGATGACGAAAAAGAGATTCAGGCAGCCATTGCGCCACTGAAGGCTGCGCTGAAGGGCAAAACCATCGGTATCGCCTCCGGAACGGTCTACACGCCGTTTATCGACAAGTACTTCAAAGACGTGGCGGACATTCGCGAATACAACAGCTCCGCCGATGCGATTCTGGATTTGCAGTCCGAACGCATTGATGCGGTCTTTGACGACATCACCTTCGCCAACTCCACGCTCGCCCGTCCGGAAAACAGCAATCTGACCTTCAGCGGCCCGCAGCTGGCGGGGCCCATCTGGGGTGAAGGCGAAGCGATGGGCCTGCGCCCGGCGGACGCTGATCTGAAAGCGAAACTGGATGCTGCGATCAAGGCTGCGCTTGCCGACGGCACGGTGAAAAAGCTGAGCGAAAAATGGTTTAAAGCCGACGTCACGCCATAAGCGAGGTTTCTCATGCTGAATCTGTTAGGTCTGGGCGACGACGGCTGGGGAAGACTTATCCTCAGCGCCACGCTGACCACGCTGTTGCTCTCCATTGCCGCGCTGCTGGTGGGCGCGGTAGTCGGTGGAGTGATTGCCTCCGCCAAACTGTCATCGCACGCGCCAGCCCGCTGGCTTGGCGCGGCTTATTCGGTGGTATTTCGCGGTATTCCGGAACTGCTGATTATCTACCTGTTCTATTTCGGCGGCTCCGGGCTGGTGTCGCTGATTGGCCAGATGTTTGGTGCCGACGGCTTTATCGAAGTGCCGCCGTTTCTGATTGGTGCGCTGGCTATTGGCTTGATTTCGGCCTCTTACCAGGCTGAAGTGTACCGTGCAGCGCGCCTTGCGTTGTCTCCTGGCGAAGTGGAGGCGGCGCAGGCCATTGGCATGCCGCGCTGGCGCATTCTCCAGCGCGTGATGCTGCCGCAGATTTTCCGCTACGCATTACCGGGGCTGTCGAACGTCTGGCAAATGAGCCTGAAGGATTCTGCGCTGGTATCGGTGACCGGTATCGTCGAGCTGATGCGCGCGAGCCAGATTGCGGCAGGATCGACCCGCGACTACTTCCTGTTCTATCTGATTGGCGGCGGCTGCTATCTGCTGCTGACCCTGCTGTCGAACCGGGCGTTTATCAAAGCGGAAACCCGGCTGAACCGCGCCTGGCAGCGCCGTACCGTGGCCCAGGCTTAAGGAGCGCATATGGCTATCGATCTGGCTTTTCTCAGCGACACCTTCCTGAAACTGAGCGCCGCGCTGCCGGTGACGCTCGGGCTGTTTATCTGCTCCTTTCTGCTGGGCGGCCTGCTGGCGCTGGGCATTCTGGCGATGCGGATGAGCTCATGGCGTGCGCTGAACGGCTTTGCCCGCGGCTACATTCTGGTGTTTCGCGGCTCGCCGCTGATGATTCAGCTGTTTCTGGTCTATTACGGCCTTGGGCAGTTTGGCGTGATCCGCCACAGCTTTATGTGGCCGCTGCTGCGAGAACCCTTTATTTGTGCAGTGCTGGCGCTTTCGCTTTGCACGGCGGCGTACACCGCTGAGATTCTGCGCGGCGGCCTGCTGGCGATCCCCGTCGGGCAAATTGAGGCCGGGCGTGCTTGCGGAATGTCGCGCTGGCTGCTGCTGCGACGGATTATTGCTCCGGTGATGCTGCGCTATGCGCTCCCGGCGTACTCCACCGAAGCGATTCTGCTGGTGAAGTCGACGGCGCTGGCAAGCCTTGTCACCGTCTGGGACGTTACCGGCGTCGCGCAGCAGATTATTCAGCGCACCTACCGCACCATGGAGGTGTTTCTCTGCGCTGCGGCCATCTATCTGATCCTCAACTTTATTATCGTTCAGATCTACGCGTGGCTTGAGCGCCGCCTTACGCCGCATACCCGCCAGAGTTCGCGCACCCTCGCGCTGAAGCCTGCGACCAAAGGAGAATAACATGCAAGATTTGCGTCCCGTCACCCTGTCGGTCAGCGGTATTCAGAAGTCCTTTGACCAGTTGGAGGTGCTGAAAGGCATCTCGATTGAGGCCCGCAAGGGCGATGTGATCTCCATTCTCGGGGCCAGCGGTTCGGGGAAAAGTACGCTACTGCGCTGCATTAACCTGCTCGAAACGCCGGACGCGGGCGTGGTGAGCGTGGGCGGCGAAACCATCGAAATGAAGCAGCATGCGCGCGGGCACCGGCTGGCGGCAAATCCAAAGCAGATTGAGCACCTGCGTTCGCGCCTCGGCATGGTCTTCCAGAGCTTCAACCTCTGGTCACACATGACGGTATTGCAGAACGTGATTGAAGGGCCGCACTACGTCCTTAAACGTAACAAGCGTGAATGTATTGAGCAGGCGGAACAGCTGCTCGATCGCGTTGGCCTGCTGAACCGCAAAGATTATTACCCTGCGCAGCTCTCCGGCGGGCAGCAGCAGCGCGTAGCGATCGCCCGTGCGCTGGCGATGGATCCGGAAGTGATGCTGTTTGATGAACCAACGTCGGCGTTGGATCCGGAACTGGTGGGCGAAGTGCTTAAGGTGATGCGCAGCCTGGCAGAAGAGGGCCGCACGATGTTGGTCGTAACCCATGAACTGGGCTTCGCCCGTCACGTTTCTAACCGCGTGGTGTTCATGCATCAGGGCAATATCGACTGTGAAGGTTCGCCGGATGAGCTGTTTGGCGAGCAGGGCTCGCCGCGCTTCCGCCAGTTTATCTCCAGCCACTATCAGAAGGAACAGTCGCTGTGAACGCAACGGTAGAGTGGGGCGATAGGCCGTTACGCTGGCAGGATGTGGCGAGCGTGGCGCGGGGTAAAGCGACTTTAACGCTGAGCA
The DNA here is from genome assembly GCF_040750395.1 of Scandinavium sp. UTDF21-P1B. Lineage (NCBI taxonomy): Bacteria > Pseudomonadati > Pseudomonadota > Gammaproteobacteria > Enterobacterales > Enterobacteriaceae > Scandinavium > Scandinavium sp. UTDF21-P1B. The sequence goes on along the minus strand of NZ_JBFLVD010000025.1, from coordinate 12,140 downwards.
ACCGTGCCCGGGAGCGCATTGCGCAGGGCCGTAGAATTGTCGATTTGATTGTCTCTTCAGGCCACGTGGCCTATGGCGTCAACACCGGACTGGGCGCACTGTGCAATATCAGCCTGCCGGAAGACCAGCTTGGACAGCTTTCCCGCAATACGCTGCTGAGCCATGCCTGCGGCGTGGGCGAGCTGCTCGATGAGGCGCAGACCCGCGCCATTATGTGCGCCGCGGTGGCGAACTACAGCCACGGCAAATCGGGGATTTCGCTGGCTATCGTCGACCAGCTGCTGGCGTTCCTCAATCAGCAGATCACCCCGCAGGTGCCCTCGCAGGGTTCTGTCGGCTACCTGTCGCACATGGCGCATATCGGCCTCGCGCTGATGGGCGTGGGCGAGGTGCTTTGGCGTGGAGAAAAAATCCCGGCGCAACGGGCGCTGGCAGAAGCCGGGCTGAAGCCGATTAATCCTGGCGCAAAAGAGGGGTTAAGCCTGGTCAACGGTACGCCGTGCATGACCGGCATGGCCTGTCTGGCGCTGGATGACGCGCAGCGTCTGCTGGACTGGGCTGACGTTACCGGTGCGATGAGTTTTGAAGCCCTGCGCGGGCAGCTTGTGGCCTTCGATGAAGAGATCCTCGCGCTGAAGGCAAGCCCTGGCATTCAGCACAGCGGCGCAAGGTTACGTCATCTGCTCGCCGACAGCCCACTGCTGGCGGAAAGCGTCGGCGTACGTACTCAGGATGCGCTCAGCCTGCGCTCCATGCCTCAGGTGCATGGCGCCTGCCGCGATCAGTTTGACCATGCACGCGTGCAGGTTGAAACCGAGCTTAATGCCTGTACCGATAATCCTCTGGTTCTCGGCACGCCGGAAAACTGGCGAGTGGTGTCACAGGCGAACCCACATGGTGAATCGGTGGCGATGGCCTGCGATCTGCTGGCGATTGCGATGGCGGAGATCGGCAGCATGGCCGAACGTCGTCTGGATCGGCTGGTAAACCCGCTGGTGAGCGGCCTGCCGGCGTTTCTGGTGGCGAAGCCCGGCGTGAACTCAGGAATGATGATTGCCCAGTACGTGGCAGCTTCGCTGTGCGGTGAAAATAAGCAGCTGGCGCAGCCTGCGGTGCTGGACAACTTCGTGACGTCGGGCCTGCAGGAAGATCACCTGAGCCTCGGCACCGGCAGCGCGCTGAAGCTGCAACGCCTGCTGGCGAATCTGTATCACATCCTCGGCATCGAATACCTGCTGGCGGCCCAGGCGCTGGATTTCCACGGTGAACACAAGCTGGCACCTGGCACGCGTAAGAGCCTGGCGCTGCTGCGTGAAACCGTGGCTACCTGGCAGGACGACCGCTGGCTGGCGCCGGAAATCGGCAAGGCCGTCTCCACTCTCAAACACCATCAACCGGGATTTTAGCGAGGCATCTATGTCTTCATTCACACCGACCTCAACGACGGACGAACGGGCAGGCAGCAGTAAAGGGCGCATCACCGAGACTCGTTCTATTGATTACATCCCGGACAGTGAGCGGCACGGCCACGTCTTCAGCCAGTTCACGCTCTGGTTTGGCGGCAATTTACAGATAACGGCCATCGTCACCGGCGCGCTGGCAGTGGTGCTCGGCGGCGACGTGGTGTGGTCACTGATTGGCCTGCTGGTTGGGCAAATTCTCGGCGCGGCGGTTATGTCGCTGCACGCATTGCAGGGGCCGCGTCTGGGCCTGCCGCAGATGATCATCAGCCGCGCGCAGTTTGGCGTGTTTGGTGCGGTTATCCCTCTGGCGCTGGTCTGCGTGATGTACGTGGGCTTTTCTGCCAGCGGTACGGTGCTGGCGGGGCAGGCGATGGCAAGGCTGCTGTCGGTCAGCAACGAATCCGGGATGATTATATTCAGCGCGATCATTATCGTCATTGCCGTGCTGGGCTATAAGGTCATCCACAAGCTTGGCAAAGTGGCGAGTATCGTCGGCGTGCTGGCGTTCGCCTGGCTGTTTGCGTCGCTGTTGATGGCGGCAGATTTCACGTCTCTGGCACAGAACAACCACTTTACGCTGCCGAACTTCCTGCTGGCGGTGTCGCTGTCGTCATCGTGGCAAATCGCTTTCTGCCCTTATGTGTCCGATTACTCCCGCTATCTGCCGCGCAACGTCTCTGGCAAGAAAACGTTCTTTGCCGTGTTCAGCGGCACGGTGCTCGGTACTCAGGCCTCGATGACGCTTGGGGTGATCGCTGCCGCGATTGCCGGAAGCGCATTCCCGGGGCACGAAGTGAGCTATATCGTCGGGCTTGGCAAAAACGAGACTATGGCGATGGTTATCTATTTCGCCATCTGCTTTGGCAAAATTACCTTCACAACGCTCAACGCCTACGGCAGCTTTATGTCGCTCACGACCATCGTCTCGGGCTTCCGTCAGCAGGTGACGCTAAGCCAGACTTACCGCGTGATTTTTGTGGTGCTGATGGTCGCGATTTCCTGCGTGATTGCGCTGCTGAGCGAACCGGCATTCCTGAAAAACTTCACTCATTTCCTGCTGTTCCTGCTGGCCTTCTTCGTGCCATGGAGCGCCATCAGCCTGTGTGATTATTATCTGATTTCCCGCCAGGCGATGGATATTCCGGCGCTGTTCGATCCGAAAGGCCGCTACGGTTACTGGAACACAGTGGGCATTGGCGTTTACATTACGGGCGTGCTGATTCAGCTGCCGTTTATCGAAAACCCATTGTTCCATGGGGCGCTGACCTGGCTGTTTGCGGGAAATGACGTGTCGTGGATTATTGGCTGGTTTGGCACGGCGGGGCTGTATCTCGCGCTTAACCGTTTCGATGGTCGGGTGCTGCCGATGGCGACGGTATTCCCTTGATGGATTGCCCGGCGGCGTTGCGCTTGCCGGGCCTACATGAATCCTGCTGAACTTATGGCTGCGGATCCAGCAGCCACGTTCCCGGCTTATCGACGGTTATCGTGGCGCTGCGGGACTGTTCGCCGTTGCGAAGCATTATCTCATACTGACCTGGCGTCAGCTGTACGGTAGCGTAGCCGTTAACCGGCGTCGGCAATTTCTGCGCTTTGCCGTTGACCTCCAGCTCATCCCCTTCGTTCACGCGGAGATAGACGCGGGTAAGAGCAGATGCTGCGGCTGCCGGTTTTGTTGCGGACGTCACCGTTGCCGTTTTGCCTGATGTTGACGCGCTTTGCGCTACCGGCGTCGAGGTGCTTCGACCGAACAGCAGCGCACCCGCAATCAGACCAACCAGTACGCCAGCTGCGGTTTGCAGCGCGATACGATGCGCTTTCCACCACGGCTGGGCGGCGGGCTCTTCGGGTTCATTCTGTTCGACCGGTATCAGCATCGATCCCGTCTGATGGACAGGCTGCGACATCCCGGTGTCGTTCAGGACAATTCCGGCGAGGCGGGCGAATGCTTCGATGCTCTGCGGTCTTTCTTCAGGCCGAAGCGCCAGCGTGCGATCGATGGCCTGCAACAGCTCAGGCGAATACCCTTCCGGCTGGCTTTCCGTCAGCGGTATGCAGTTGTCCTGAATGCTTCGTGTGACGCTGGTGGGCGGTCGTGCGCCGGTAATAAGCGTGTAAAGAATCGCGCCGAGCGAGTAGATATCGGTCCATGGGCCTGGCGGATTGTCGGCATCGTCAGAATATTGCTCCAGCGGCGTGAAGCCCGGATGGAGCAGCGTCTTGTTCACCTCACCGTTTTCACCCGTCTGGCGCAGCGCGCCAAACTCCAGCAGCAGAGGCAGGCCGTTATCCTGAATCTGGATACTGTTCAGCGACAGGCGACAGTGAATAAACCCTTTGTCATGCAGCGCGGCGAGCGCACCGCAAAGCATCGGAAGCATCCGGCGGATCCAGGCTTCGTTGATGCGTTCAGGATAGTGCTGCAACAGGTCCGACAGGGTCATGCCACTGTAAACGGGCGTGGCCGCATAGGCGGTTTCGTTATACGTCCAGAAGCGCAGAATCTGCACCACATTCGGGTGATTAAGCCGCGCCAGCTGTCGTGCCTCATGAATAAAACCGTCGAGCCCGGCGAGGAAAGCAGATTGATCCTGCTTGCTGCGCGGCACCAGGCGCTGGCTTTCGCTGCGAACCGTCAGCGTGCGCGGCAGAAATTCGCGAATGGCAACCTGACGTTCCAGCTGATGATCCTGCGCCCGGTAGACGATGTTGTCATTGCCGGCGTCGAGGACATCCTGAATCTCAAACTCTTCAAAACGGTAACCCAGTGGCAGAGCATCAGGGGGCCGCTGGGTGAAATCGTTGTCTGTCATGCTTTGGATCTCAGCTTGTTAAATGACAACATTAATTCTGGGTCCGCCACGCGCCGACTGCCGGATCGCGCAGTTGGGTCTGCAGCGAATCGATAAGCAGCAGGTTCATTGGCGCATTCGGCGTAATCCAGCTGGCCCAGGCTTTGCGCACCTGATTGAGCTGGGTTTGCAGACTCGCTTCATCCATTGCCATTTCGCGCGGTACCTTCACGGCTATGGTTCCGCTGGCTGCCCAGGCGTTCAGGGCGGGTTTATAGGGCAGGATCATCCAGCTTTGCGGCGCCTGTTCGTTGCTGACGACCATACGTTCATTGTTGAGGGTGGTGATAAGCAGGCTGTCGGCGTTGACGCCGTCACGCAGGCCGCTCACCGGGAAGCCATGGACGAAGGTCATTGGCAGGCGCTGTTCGCCGTTGCGCCCCCGCTGGATAATTTCGCTGCGCCCGCTCAGCCAGCCGCCTTTTTCACATTTGCCCTCTGGAATAAAGAGTGCAGATATGCCCGCGGCGGCAGACCAGAAAGTACGCAGGCGGCAGCCGTCCTGGAGAGTGAATTCCTGCCACGGCGTTCGGTCGGCAGGCACTGATTTGTCGCTGGCTGGCAGGGGGGACGCCACATCATCGGCATTCACCGGGGTGACTTTCACATCCCAGTCGCTTGCGCGGTCGGCGGTGCCAAAGGCGAGGGTGGCACCCTGCGGATCTTCCATTCGCCAGTGAACGCGCGAAAGCGCTGAACACTGGCTTTCCAGCAGGGCACCCAGCCGGGGCATAAACCCGTCGAGGATCGCCGGGTTTTGATCGCCGTTGGCGACGATGCGCAGCGGCAGCTCTTTTGCACACCAGCTCTGCGGCGAATTGCTTTTGATATTATCGATCCAGATATCGAGCTTTTGCGACGGTGACTGGACAAAACGGTAGTTCCCGGCGCAAACGGCCGAAGAGGCCAGCAGTAAGGCCACACCCGAAAGCCAGAGTTTCATAGATTTCCTTCCTGCCTCTTAAAACGGATGAACGAGCAAACCGATCAGTTGATTATCCAGGTGCCGCTGTCTGCGTTCTGACAGGCTTTACTGCTGCTGTCGACGTTCACGCAGGTGGTTTTTTTGCTACCGGCCCGGCGGACGCGAGGGCGATCTTTTTTCAGCGTTTGCGCATAAAGCTCGCTTTTCACCAGCGCGCGGGGCGGTACGTAGCCGATAAGTTCAGGCTTATCCTCTTCGGCAATCGCCAGCCAGCTGTGCTCCACGGTGCCAAGCACGGTGTAGGTTTTGCCGTTTTCAAGCTGACCCAATACCTTGCCGCCAAAGTCTGGAGTACTCATCAGAGAACCGGCGTACAGAGCCCGATAGCTGGCGTTCACCGGCGTGAACTCCGTCGGGGTAGAGACAATATAGCGGTGGGTAAGCGTGACGCCGTTAACCTGACTGGTGACCAGCGTGTCGTCCGTCATTTTCGGCGCAGGCGCTTTGCAGCCGACCAGCACGGTCACGACCAGAAGAGGCAATACATTTCGCAATTTCATTATGTTCCCTGCAAATCGAATGATGCCCATTGGCCAGAGCGCCGCTTACCACGAGGGATGACTTAAGGCGTAGAACACGCACAGGGAAGCCAGTCACCGAGCGAAAAACATCTGACCCGGGATTTCACTAAAGAGTTAACAAGTGTTTAGCACGGATAGGATGATTTTACATAGCCTGATTAACAATACAATGCTGTTCAAGCGGATATTTAAGCGCATCGGTTTGATTTATAAGCGAAGCCGCAAAGCGATGAGCGGAACGTGCTGAGCAGGGAAAGAGAGGGGAATAATAGATATGACCCCCGATGAATCCGGGAGTCATTGATTGAATGAATTATTGTTCGCGTTTTGCCATCAGTCGCGCGAGGTCAACCAGACGATTTGAGAAGCCCCATTCGTTGTCGTACCAGGCGAGGATTTTCACCATATTACCGCCTATCACCAGCGTCGAAAGGCCATCAATAATTGAAGAGCGCGGGTCGCCCTGATAATCGCTGGAAACCAGCGGCTCGTCGCTGTAGCCGAGGATCCCTTTCAGCGGGCCGGAAGCGGCCGCCTGTCGGAAGGCGTTGTTGACCTCTTCGGCGGTAACGTCGCGCTCAAGCGTGACCGTCAGATCGACAATCGACACGACCGGTACCGGCACGCGCAGGGAATAGCCCGTCATGCGTCCGTCCAGCTCCGGGATGACTTTGCCGAGGGCCTTTGCCGCGCCGCTGGAGTAGGGCACGATGGAGAGCGCCGCGGCCCGGGCACCACGCAAGTCTTTCTCCGGCTGATCGTGCAGCGCCTGGCTGTTGGTGTAGGCATGGGTGGTATTCATCAGGCCGTGCTTAATGCCGAACTGCTGATGCAGCACCTGTGCCGCCGGGGCCAGACCGTTGGTGGTGCAGCTGCCGTTGCTGACGACATAGTGTTTTTTAGGATCGTAAAGTCCGTCATTCACGCCCATCACAACGGTCAGGTCGTCATTTTTACCCGGTGCCGAAATGATCACGCGTTTCGCGCCGCCGTGTTCAATGTGCACCGACGCCTTTTCACGGTCGGTGAAGAAGCCTGTCGCTTCAATCACAATATCGACACCTGCATCCCGCCATGGAATATTCGCCGGATCGCGTTCGCTGAAGACGGTGATGGATTTACCGTCAACGTGAAGCTGGCCTTCGGCGGCTTCCACGCTCACCGGCAGCGTGCCGAGCAGCGAATCGTATTTCAGCAAATGTGCCAGCGTTTTGCTGTCCGTCAGATCGTTGATAGCGACAATCTCCAGGTTGGGATTGCCCAGCGCTGCCCGCAGCACGTTGCGCCCGATACGACCGAAACCGTTAATACCGACCTTAACCATGATCAACTCCTTCTTTGTTGTCTATGGCGTTACTGTAGGTCGGTGCGGATTTGGCGTAAATGACAAAAATGGATCACATTACGCCATTTTACGGCAGTGAAAACGCTGGCGATATTCGCCGGGCGTCAGGTGCAGCTGTTTTTCAAACAGGCGACGCAGGTTAATGCTGGTGCCGAACCCGGTTTGCTGGGCGATGGTCTCCAGCGTTTCCCGGGTTTGTTCCAGCCGCTGGCGGGCGGCGGTCAGGCGTGCTTCTGCTACGTACCGTGCGGGAGAAACACCGGTTTCACGAGTGAACACGCGCGTAAAGTTTCGCGGACTCATTGCTGCTCTTTCGGCGAGGTTTTCGACGCAAAGATCGGCGCTGAGGTTGTCAGGGAGCCACGCCAGCAGCTCACTGAGCGGGCCGGATCCGCTGCTTTGTGGGAGCTTATAGCGGCTGAACTGAAGCTGGCCGCCGGGGCGGTTGAGGTACATCACCATATCCTGGGCAACGTCCCTGGCGAGGGTAAAGCCATAATCCTCCTCAACCAGCGCCAGGGTCAGATCAAACCCGGAGCTGACGCCGCCGGACGTCCACACATCGCCATCCTGCACATAAAGCGGCCCGGCTTCGACGCTCACCTGCGGATAGTCGTTTTTCAGCTCGTCCAGCAGCCGCCAGTGCGTGGTGGCCTGTTTGCCGTTGAGCAAACCCGCCTGCGCAAGCAGCAAAGCGCCGCCGCACACGGAGGCAATGCGCCGGGCGTGAGGTGCAGCAAGGTGCAGCCAGTCTATAACGGCAATGGCTTCCAGCTCGCTCTGACCTCTGCCGGTAATCATGATGGTATCGAAAGGCTCGCGTGGATCGAGCTCATGCAGACGATGGTCCGCCAGCAGATTCAGACCAGACTGGCCGTGAATAACCTGGTGCGGCTGGGTGGTGGCGAGTGCCACCTGGTAGCAAGGACGCAGCGGGCCTTCCGGATGCAGACGATTGGCCTGCATCAGAATGTCAGCAATACCGGCGGATTCGAACAGCATGCCGCCATCGGGGACGATAATCAGGATTTTCTTCATGTCCTGAAAAGTACAATTTCTACGAAATAAGTCAACCGTAGAAAAGCGATGACGGTGTGCTGCAGGCAGAATAGTTGTGGCCGTTGCCTGTTCATGAGGCTACAGGTGATGCCCGGCGGCGGCCTGTGCCTGGTCTGCACGTAGGTCGGGTAAGGTAAAGCCGCCACCCGGCAATGTCCGCGCAAGCGAAGCGCCGCCGGGCACGGCGCAGGTCGTCAGTCGGGAGGGAATGCGGTATCATCCACACCTCTTTTTCTGCGGATCGCCCGATGTCCCCGATTATCGATACCTTTATTGCGCCGCCGTGCTATGACACGATTGAGATCCTGTATCAGGACGATCATCTGCTGCTGATCGGCAAGCCCAGCGGACTGCTGAGCCTGTCGGGGAAAAATCCGCTTAATCTGGATTCGGTGCATCATCGGCTGGTGCAGCGTTATCCCGGCTGCACGCTGGTGCATCGCCTGGATTTCGGCACTTCCGGGCTGATGGTCGTGGCCCGCAATAAAGCGATTAATGCAGCACTTTGCCAGCAGTTCAGTGCGCGTTCAGTCACGAAAGGTTATACCGCGCTGCTTTGCGGGCACGTGGAGAAAGACGAAGGCATTATCGACGCGCCGATAGCGAAAGATCCGGCGCTGTTCCCGCGAATGGCGATATGCCCGGTTAACGGCAAGCCTGCACGTTCCCGCTATCGGGTGTCAGAGCGCTTTTATCAGGGGGAAGTGGCCTTAACGCGCGTTGAACTGATGCCGGAAACCGGACGGACGCATCAGTTGCGCATTCACTGTCAGCAGCTCGGCCACCCGATTGCGGGCTGTGACTTATATGGTGGCCTCGATCTGCCTGGCCTGAAGAAGACGCCGCGCCTGATGCTGCACGCCAGCGAACTGCATTTCGCCCATCCCGTCAGCGGAGAGGCGATCTACGCCGTGAACGCCAGTCCGTTTTGAGTCTTTGAAAATGGCCTGATGGCGCTTTGCTTATCAGGCCTACGGGAATTGTTGATGCCGTCATCCGGCAAAGCAGCGTGGAAGCTTGCCTGATTACCACATCAAATCGTCAGGGATTTTAAAGTCGGCATACGGATCGTCTTCATCCTGCGCTTCCTGGCTCAGCACGTTGTGCAGAACAATACTGGCGGCATCACGCTGGGCAATTTTATCCGCTACGGTGGCCGGAATGATGGCGTATTCCCCTTCGGCGTTCGCATCCGTGACCAGACGGGCAATGGTAAGACGGCCGTTAATGAGCTGATCCTGAGTGACCTTGTTGACGGTGATTTTTTTAATCAGGCTGCCGTCGGTGAAGTTGAACTCAATATTGCCTTTCGCCACGACGATGCGGTTCATCTCGATAAGCTGCTTCACCTGCGCTTTATGTTCTTTTGACTGCACCGCCTGCTTCTGCTGTTCGCTCAGCTGCTTGTCACGCTCGATCTGCGCTTTTTTGTTTTCCTCCACCGCTTCACGGGCTTCGCGAGCCTGAACGCGGGACTTCTTGGCGGTGCGCTGCACCTTGGCCATTTTTTTGCTGGAGACCAGACCTGCTTTCAGCATCTGCTCCTGTAGGGTGAGTTTTGTCATGTTCGTTTCTGGGCTTGTTGAGAATAGGGAGGATTATACCTTTAATTTGAGCGGGTGTGGGGTTGTGAAGTCAGGGAGGAGGGCATGGGTTGCCTGACGGTGCATACAGGTGGAACACAATGAACAAACCACGCCGAAGCGTGGTTTGTTATGCAAAAGTAAGGCTTAGACGTTAAAGTGTAAGTTGTAATTTAATGCAATGATTTGTATGTAATTGTTTTTTTTGTTACCTTGATTATACTCATTGATGTACTCACTTCTGATATGCGTATTTAACCCTACAGCAGGATTTTCTACGAAGGTCTTCCAAACTCCTACCTATAAGCTCACGGCGCATACGTGAAAGTGATCAAATGCTTGACATACCTCATTGGACACATCGTGACCTTCGTCATAAAATCCTCATCGAAGTATTGCCTTTACAGTGAGTTAACGGGATGTCTTATGGTGTACTAGGGCATGTATGCGATTGTATATGATGTTAACGGTCATAAATTATCTCAGAGAATTTGGTGCATAATTTATTAACGCTATGAAACCAATAACTAAATTAGGGAGCATGACCTCTTGAGTTCAATTCCTGTATGTAGCGACCGCCAAAGCGCTGTAAGACTTCTTGCTTGCATCAACGCAGGTTCTACAGATGTTACTGACGACAATTGGGGAGCAGACGTTATTGCTGTATTACGAGCGCAATCACGCCTACAGGCCTTGGATTTTTGGATGAGAAATCCTGACTATCTTGCTAACGAATTACTCACTGAATTCGAGAACAGCGGTGATCCATCAAACTTAACGCTTGCCAGAAATATCCTCAATACACGAGAACCTGACTTGCGTAGAATCCCTATGATCCGCTATCGGTTCGGCGCATTTGAACCTTTAGACAATGCCTTATCAATATTGCGCGCCGCCGATTTTGTTAGGATCAGAAGGCAGGGTTCACCTGGTAAAGTCCAAGAGCATATTTACCTGTTGACTCAGAGTGGAAGAAATGCCATGTGTGAGTTAGCTGGAATGGCAGAAGAGATCGCATGGTACAAGCACAGAGCTGAGGTTGTTGCGCGCTTAGCTGGAGGTACCGGTGGAAAAGCTCTTAAGGATCGCCAGTATCTTCAAGTTGAATACGCAGATACTGCACTAAAACATATCATTTCCCCTATCACTGAGCGTGTACGCCTACGTTTGGAAGTTCTATCGCAAGGAAATGCAGCATGACAATGAGTTGGTTAGAAACAGTTGCTAAGAAAGTAGGAATATCAGTTGCCGAAGCGGAAGAGCGTCTCCAAAAGCGTGGGATCTTTTCTGACAAAACAATTAGGCCTACCCCAAAATTAACAATTACCGGTATTAAATTCAAAGGCTATAAAGTTGGTAAAGTTACAGGGGCGTTTAGCTTTAACTGGCAGGATTTAAGCAGTGGGGTATGGGCTGTTACAAGTTTTGGTGGCACAAATAAATCCAATCTTGTTGGCAAATCAAGTGTATTGGAAATCATTCTTTGGTGCTTGCGAGGTGAAGTCAAGGGACTTCAAGAGGATGTCCGTAGCTGGCTTTCTTGGGTGCAACTTACTTTCCAACTTGATGCACGTCCACATACCATCGAATTCGCAGTCAATAATAAGCAACCCAATGGAGAACTGAAAACTACGAGGCCAAATGGAGATTGCGAAACCATTGCTCGATTTAGTAGTGACGAAGGTTTTGCCGCAGTCATGTCTAGTTTCATGATGAATGTTTTTGATCTCCAGCCTATATCTTCACGTAAAAATAATGATGTAGGTGGCAGTACTGTCATTCATGGATGGTCAGCATTATCTGGCGCGCTCTATTTTGGCGGGGAACATAAATCGTTGCTCGGTGATGTTTTGATGTCTGGACTACCGGGACGTATGTTGCAATTGTACGTTGGAATGCCTTGGGCTAGTACCCTAATACAGTCTGTAACAGCAAAGAAAGAAATAGATCAGCAAGCCGCATACCTCGCTCGTGAGCATACTTCACTAATGACTCTAGAAGAGAAAGCATTAGTGCGAGTATCTACTCATCTCGAACAGGCTCGTAGTGTTCTTGTTAAAATCACTGACTGAATCGCCACAGGTTTAACAGACACCTCAGAGTCATTTAAAATGGCTTAAAGAGAGGTGCATATGAGCAGTAAGCGTTATCCTGAAGAGTTTAAAATTGAAGCCGTCAAGCAGGTTGTTGATCGTGGCCATTCTGTTTCCAGTGTCGCAACACGTCTCGATATCACTACCCACAGTCTTTATGCCTGGATAAAGAAATACGGGCCGGACTCTTCCACCAACAAAGAGCAGTCAGATGCTCAGGCCGAGATCCGCCGACTCCA
>NZ_JBFLVD010000024.1:1853-4988 GCF_040750395.1 Scandinavium sp. UTDF21-P1B | reverse complement strand
TGCCGCCAGGCAAATTCTGTTTATCATCCCGCTTTCTCACGTCCGCGTGACGATTAATCTGTTATCAGGCTGAATATTGTCTGTCTCTCACGCCAAAACAGCTTCGGCGTTGTAAGGTTAAGCCTCACGGTTCATTAGTATCGGTTAGCTCAACGTATCGCTACGCTTACACACCCGACCTATCAACGTCGTCGTCTTCAACGTTCCTTCAGGACCCTTAAAGGGTCAGGGAGAACTCATCTCGGGGCAAGTTTCGTGCTTAGATGCTTTCAGCACTTATCTCTTCCGCATTTAGCTACCGGGCAATGCCATTGGCATGACAACCCGAACACCAGTGATGCGTCCACTCCGGTCCTCTCGTACTAGGAGCAGCCCCCCTCAATTCTCCAGCGCCCACGGCAGATAGGGACCGAACTGTCTCACGACGTTCTAAACCCAGCTCGCGTACCACTTTAAATGGCGAACAGCCATACCCTTGGGACCTACTTCAGCCCCAGGATGTGATGAGCCGACATCGAGGTGCCAAACACCGCCGTCGATATGAACTCTTGGGCGGTATCAGCCTGTTATCCCCGGAGTACCTTTTATCCGTTGAGCGATGGCCCTTCCATTCAGAACCACCGGATCACTATGACCTGCTTTCGCACCTGCTCGAGCCGTCACTCTCGCAGTCAAGCTAGCTTATGCCATTGCACTAACCTCCTGATGTCCGACCAGGATTAGCTAACCTTCGTGCTCCTCCGTTACTCTTTGGGAGGAGACCGCCCCAGTCAAACTACCCACCAGACACTGTCCGCAACCCGGATTACGGGTCTACGTTAGAACACCAGCCATTAAAGGGTGGTATTTCAAGGTTGGCTCCATGCAGACTGGCGTCCACACTTCAAAGCCTCCCACCTATCCTACACATCAAGGACCAGTGTTCAGTGTCAAGCTATAGTAAAGGTTCACGGGGTCTTTCCGTCTTGCCGCGGGTACACTGCATCTTCACAGCGAGTTCAATTTCACTGAGTCTCGGGTGGAGACAGCCTGGCCATCATTACGCCATTCGTGCAGGTCGGAACTTACCCGACAAGGAATTTCGCTACCTTAGGACCGTTATAGTTACGGCCGCCGTTTACCGGGGCTTCGATCAAGAGCTTCTCCTTACGGATAACCCCATCAATTAACCTTCCGGCACCGGGCAGGCGTCACACCGTATACGTCCACTTTCGTGTTTGCACAGTGCTGTGTTTTTAATAAACAGTTGCAGCCAGCTGGTATCTTCGACTGATTTCAGCTCCACCCGCAGGGGCTTCACCTACATATCAGCGTGCCTTCTCCCGAAGTTACGGCACCATTTTGCCTAGTTCCTTCACCCGAGTTCTCTCAAGCGCCTTGGTATTCTCTACCTGACCACCTGTGTCGGTTTGGGGTACGATTTCGTGTTACCTGATGCTTAGAGGCTTTTCCTGGAAGCAGGGCATCTGTTACTTCAGTACCGTAGTACCTCGTCATCACACCTCAGCGTTAAAAAGAGTCCGGATTTACCTAAACTCTCCGCCTACATGCTTAAACCGGGACAACCGTCGCCCGGATAACATAGCCTTCTCCGTCCCCCCTTCGCAGTAACACCAAGTACAGGAATATTAACCTGTTTCCCATCGACTACGCCTTTCGGCCTCGCCTTAGGGGTCGACTCACCCTGCCCCGATTAACGTTGGACAGGAACCCTTGGTCTTCCGGCGTGCGGGTTTTTCACCCGCATTATCGTTACTTATGTCAGCATTCGCACTTCTGATACCTCCAGCAACCCTCACAGGCCACCTTCAACGGCTTACAGAACGCTCCCCTACCCAACAACACATAGTGTCGCTGCCGCAGCTTCGGTGCACAGTTTAGCCCCGTTACATCTTCCGCGCAGGCCGACTCGACCAGTGAGCTATTACGCTTTCTTTAAATGATGGCTGCTTCTAAGCCAACATCCTGGCTGTCTGGGCCTTCCCACATCGTTTCCCACTTAACTGTGACTTTGGGACCTTAGCTGGCGGTCTGGGTTGTTTCCCTCTTCACGACGGACGTTAGCACCCGCCGTGTGTCTCCCGTGATAACATTCTTCGGTATTCGTAGTTTGCATCGGGTTGGTAAGTCGGGATGACCCCCTAGCCGAAACAGTGCTCTACCCCCGAAGATGAGTTCACGAGGCGCTACCTAAATAGCTTTCGGGGAGAACCAGCTATCTCCCGGTTTGATTGGCCTTTCACCCCCAGCCACAAGTCATCCGCTAATTTTTCAACATTAGTCGGTTCGGTCCTCCAGTTAGTGTTACCCAACCTTCAACCTGCCCATGGCTAGATCACCGGGTTTCGGGTCTATACCCTGCAACTTAACGCCCAGTTAAGACTCGGTTTCCCTTCGGCTCCCCTATTCGGTTAACCTTGCTACAGAATATAAGTCGCTGACCCATTATACAAAAGGTACGCAGTCACACCCCGAAGGATGCTCCCACTGCTTGTACGTACACGGTTTCAGGTTCTTTTTCACTCCCCTCGCCGGGGTTCTTTTCGCCTTTCCCTCACGGTACTGGTTCACTATCGGTCAGTCAGGAGTATTTAGCCTTGGAGGATGGTCCCCCCATATTCAGACAGGATACCACGTGTCCCGCCCTACTCTTCGAACTCACAACGTATGCATTTTCATGTACGGGACTATCACCCTGTATCGTGCGACTTTCCAGACGCTTCCATTAACACATACGCTGATTCAGGTTCTGGGCTGCTCCCCGTTCGCTCGCCGCTACTGGGGGAATCTCGGTTGATTTCTTTTCCTCGGGGTACTTAGATGTTTCAGTTCCCCCGGTTCGCCTCATTAAGCTATGTATTCACTTAATGATAATGTGTCGAAACACACTGGGTTTCCCCATTCGGAAATCGCCGGGTCACAGGTTCATATCACCTCGCCGACGCTTATCGCAGATTAGCACGTCCTTCATCGCCTCTGACTGCCAGGGCATCCACCGTGTACGCTTAGTCGCTTAACCTCACAACCCGAAGCTGTTTCGTAAAACACTCCGCATTGCGAAAATTTGAGAGACTCGAACACACCTTAAGTGTGTCGTTTCAATTTTCAGCTTGATCCAGATTTTTAAAGAGCAAA